>JBFEUI010000202.1:0-1589 GCA_041547565.1 Thiohalomonadaceae bacterium | reverse complement strand
GGAACGCTGTGGGCGGTGCTCCTGTGCGCCCTGCTACTCCAGCTGGGCGGCTGCGGCGCCAAGGGCGACCTGTACCTGCCCCAGGACACGGAACAACAACAGAAGTGATGTAACACAATGGACTTTTTTAAATATCGCGACGGTCGGCTCTACGCCGAGGATGTCGAACTCACCGGTCTGGCAGAGGTATACGGCACCCCCTGCTATGTCTACTCCCGCGCCACCATAGAACGCCACTGGCGGGCCTTCGATGCCGCCTTTGCCGGTATCGAGCATCTTGTCTGCTACGCGGTCAAGGCCAACTCCAACCTTGCCGTTTTGAACCTGATGGCACGCCTTGGCTCGGGCTTCGATATCGTATCGGTGGGTGAACTCGAGCGGGTGCTCGCCGCAGGCGGCGATCCGGCGCGCATCGTGTTCTCCGGTGTTGGCAAGCAGGCGCACGAAATACGCCGCGCCCTGGAGCTGGGGATCCACTGCTTTAACGTTGAATCCGAGCCGGAGCTCGAGCGCATCAACGCCATCGCCGGCGAGCTCGGCACCACCGCCCCGGTCTCGCTGCGCGTCAACCCGGACGTCGACGCCAAGACCCATCCCTACATCTCCACCGGGCTGAAAGAGAACAAGTTCGGCATCGACATCAACCGGGCCCTGGAGGTTTACCTGCGCGCCACCGGAATGGCGCATATCGAGGTCACCGGCATCGACTGCCACATCGGCTCCCAGCTGACCGAGACCGCCCCCTTTATCGACGCCCTGGAGCGGGTGCTGCAGCTGGTCGACGCCCTGTATGAACGGGGCATCGCCCTGTCGCACATCGATATCGGCGGTGGGCTGGGGATCAGCTACCGGGATGAGACGCCGCCGCTGCCCGGCGATTATGCCGCTCCACTGCTCGATCGCCTCGCCGGCAGGGATCTGAAGGTACTGCTCGAACCGGGTCGCGCCATCGTCGGCAATGCCGGCGTACTGCTGACCCGCGTGGAGTACCTGAAGCACACGGCCGAGAAGGATTTTGCCGTCGTCGATGCGGCGATGAATGACCTGATGCGCCCAGCGCTCTACAGCGCCTGGCAGGCGATCATTCCGCTGGTGCAACGTGAGGGCGCCACGCGCCGTTACGACATTGTCGGGCCGGTGTGCGAGACCGGCGACTTTCTCGGCAAGGAACGGGAGCTGAATATCGAGGCCGGCGACCTGCTTGCCGTACGTTCGGCCGGTGCCTACGGCTTTACCATGAGCTCCAACTACAACAGCCGTCCGCGTCCGGCGGAGGTGATGGTCGATGGCGATCAGGCCCACCTGGTGCGCGAACGCGAAACGCTGGGCAGCCTGTTCAAGGGCGAGGCGCTGCTGCCGCAGTAGCCTGTCAGCCCATTACGAGGGGGCCAGCCGTCGTGCGGCCCCGCCGTCTCCCTTCACTGGCACCAGTGTTTCACGGCCGCCTGCGCCCGCGCGATCTCCGCACGATGGGCCTGTTTGTCGAGAAAGACGCGATTGCCCCTGTTGTCCAGGTCATAGATGCCGCCGGCGGTTTTATAGTTCTGCAGCACATCCCTGGCCTCATTGCAGCGTTTGGTGCGCTCGGC
>JBFEUI010000201.1:0-1675 GCA_041547565.1 Thiohalomonadaceae bacterium | reverse complement strand
GGAACTGGGCAACCGCATACTCCGGATGCTGGGGGCACGCTCCGTGCACCCGGTCGGGGTGCGCATCGGCGGTTTCTATCGGGCACCCGAGCGGCAGGAGATGGAAGAGTTGCTGGCCGAGTGCCGTGATGCCCTGCCCGAGGCCGAGGCGCTGGTGGCCTGGGTGGCCGGCCTGCAACTGCCCGATGACCACCAGGCGTTCGTCTCGGTGGCATTGCGCCATCCCGATGAATATCCGCTGAACGAGGGGCGGCTGGTCGCCAGTGACGGGTTGGATATCACCATTGCCGATTACCACAAGCATTTCCTTGAGAGCCATGTGGCCCATTCCAATGCCTTGCACAGCCACTATTACCCGGAGGGTGTGGCTGCCGGCGCTGAGGGCGTGCCCTACCTGGTGGGGCCGCTGGCGCGCGTCAACCTCAATCTCGACAAGCTTCACCCGGAAGTGCATGCGCAGCTTGAAGCGGTGGGCAATCCCTTCCCCAGTGACAACATGTTTCACAGTGCGCTGGCGCGGGCCGTCGAGATCCATTATGCGCTGGCGGAGGCGATTGGAATTCTGGAGGCGTATGAGCGGCCCGAAAAGGGGTACATCGAGGTGACACCGCGTGCCGGCGTCGGTTACGGCTGCACCGAGGCGCCGCGGGGCATACTGTGGCATCGCTACGAACTGGATGCTGCCGGGCATGTGGTCACCGCGGAGATCGTGCCACCGACCAGCCAGAACCAGGCGCGTATCGAGCAGGATCTGGCCGCTTCACTGGAACGCTTCGGACTGGACAACAGTGACGAGGCACTGCGCCTGCGCGGCGAGACGGTGATCCGCAATTACGACCCCTGCATCTCCTGCGCCACCCACTTCCTGAGGCTGAATGTCAGGCGTGATTGAGCCGGTCAAGATCATCGGCATCGGCTCGCCCTTCGGGGCTGACAGGATCGGCTGGGAAGGCTGCGAACGGCTGCGGCAGAGCGGGATCGCCGCACAGTTCCCGCAGCATGAGATAGTGTTCGAAATGCTGGACCGGCCGGGGCCGTCGCTGATTTCGGCGATCAGCGGTATGGGACTGGTGGTGCTCATCGATGCGCTGCAGTCGGATAACACGGAACAGAGTGTAAGCAGGATCACGCTGCACGAACTGTTGCAGCAGGAGGCCGTGCTCTCGTCGCATGCCCTTGGCGTGGCCGAGAGCCTGTCGCTCGCCGAGGCGTTGGGGCAACTGCCGCGTGAACTGGTATTGTTCGGCATCCATATGAACCACATGAATGTCAATAACGGTGACTGGTTTGCCCTGTTGGCAGAACAGATAACCGCCACGCTTCAGGCGTATCTGGCACGAAACTGATGTACCGCCTTATTGCCGATATCCTTGTACTGCTGCATCTTGGCTTTATTCTCTACGTTCTTTTCGGCGGACTGATCTGTCTGCGCTGGCCGAGAAACGCCTGGCTGCACATCCCCGCGGTGATCTGGGGGTTGCTGATCGAGTTTTTTGCCTGGCGCTGTCCGTTGACACCGCTTGAGATCAAATACCGGGAACTGGCCGGCGAGGCGGGCTACTCCACAGGTTTCATTGAACACTACATTATTCCGCTTATCTACCCTGTTGTATTGACGCGGGAACTGATGATCGGCACAGGGATATTTGTGTTGTTGTTGAACGTTGCGATTTAT
>JBFEUI010000200.1:0-1861 GCA_041547565.1 Thiohalomonadaceae bacterium | reverse complement strand
GGATCGGAATCGGCAATGCGACGCGTCGGCCCCACCTGCAGGAAGCGCTGCCCGTCATCGCCGTTGTACTGAAAGCCCGTAGCGGTTTCGGTAAACGGTTGGGTGCGTCCCTGGTTGCCTGCAAACAGGTACTGGTTGTTGTTGTCGCGGGAGTTGGCCAGGCCGACCAGCTCATCGAGGATCTGGTGCAGCTCCTTGGCGATAAACTCCCGATCACTATTGGTCATGTGCGTGTTGTTGCCGTTCACCGCCAGTTCACGCACGCGGTGGATCTGCTCGGTCACCCCGGTGAGCACGCCCTCTTCGATCGACAGACGGGCACGGCCCGCGTCGGCATTGACCTGGTAGCGCTCGGTCACCGATTTGGACTGCTGCAGATTCAGTATCGCCGAACTGGCCACCGGATCATCCGAGGGTTTGACCACCCTGCGCCCGGTCGCCACCTGCAACTGCGTCCTGCTGAGATCGGTCTGGCGCTCAAGCATGGCGTTAATGGCGGTCAATTGCATCTGGCTGGTTGATATACGCATTGTCGTTACCTCACCGCATCAAGCAGTGTCTGGAACATGGTCTGTGCCGTGGTGATTACCTTGGCGGTGGCCTGGTAGGCCTGCTGAAAACGGATCAGCTGGGCCGCCTCTTCATCGAGGTTGACACCGGAGGTCTGATCACGGGCGGCTACCGCCTGCTGCAGCAGTACCTGCTGGGCCTGGCCGGTAACGTCCGCCTGGTGGGTCTGGGTGCCGACCTGCGAGACGAGCTGGCCATAGGCCTCCTGAAAATCGACCGTCGGCCCTGCCCCGCCGTTGACAAGGGTCGGGGTCGACTGCAGTGCCGCCAGCTCCAGCGCATTACGGTTGTCGCTGGTCGCCCCCACATTGCGCTCCATGGTGAAGCTGTCGCCATCGAGCGGTTCACCGCTGATGGTAAATTCCATGCCGCTGTAGGCAATGCGGGTATCCACGCCCGGTACGTAGGCGGTCGGACCGCTCACCGGGGCGCCGCCCTGATAGATGGTGTATTGATCGACGGTCGGACTGTTGAGCGGGTTGCTGGCCGAGAACACCACGTCGAACGAACCGAGGGTGTTGAACACCGCATCGGTGACGTACTGCGGATCGGCAGTGTCGGTGATCTTCTCGCCCGCCGTTATCGTGGCATCGCCACGGTTGGCGATGCTGGTGCTTTCATAGGCGCGCACGGCACCGGCTGCGGCGATATCCGAGACATCATCGACCTCCACGCCCATGTCCCAGGCGGCATTGCGCAAGGGGGTGATGAGAAAACGATCATTGGCGGCAATGGAAGTGCCGCTGGCCACGCTGATGGTCAGGCCGTCAACAGTGATGGGCATGGCAGCCGGGCCGGTCACCAGGGTACCGCTGGTGTAATCGAGCACACGGTAATTGGCGCCGTCGTATTCGAGGATATAGTCCTTCGCGGTCAGTTGACTGATATCGGTCACATCGACCTGAAACACGTAGTCTGTCGCCGCATCGTTATCGCCGCTCGCCTGCGCCGTGGTGGTGGTCAGGTCGGTGAAAAACTCCCCGCCCAGCACATCATTGAGGGTCAGGCCCTGGCTGTGCTGCTGGTTGAAGGCGTCAGACAGTCCGACCGCCAGTCGGCCGAGCTGGTTCAGCGTGGGGTCGAGGATCTCCTCCTTGAAGGCAAAGAGGCCACCCAGCTTGCCGCCGGTGATGCTCTGGGTGATATTGATGCCGCCGCCTGCAGCCCCGGTGACGATCTCAATATCTAGCTGGGTCGCATCGTAGGCGTTGAGCGTGGTCGCCAGGGTGGAGGAACGGCTACCCACGACCAGATTCTGCCCGGTACCGACAAACACGTTAATGGCACCGTC
>JBFEUI010000199.1:0-2043 GCA_041547565.1 Thiohalomonadaceae bacterium | reverse complement strand
CCGCCTCGGGGAACAGGTATTCCGTACTTTGTAAACAGGCATTTGGCCTGGTGTTCATGAAGATTCATCGTCTACCTTGTGCTGTTATTGTTGGCAATCCTTCTTATTTTGAACGCAAAATCGCGCCATGAACAGGGATAAACCGCATCTTCACCGTCCGATTCATGGCCGTGGCACCGCCCCGCTATTGTTCGTACAATAAATCCATGAATATCGTCCGCCTTCTTATCGTCGTCTTGATTGTCGTCATCCTCTACCAACTGGTCAGGCGTTTTTTCCATGCATCCGAACCGAACGATGAGGGAGAAAAGCAGATACGTAGCGGGACAATGGTGCGCTGCAAACAATGCGGCCTGCACATCCCAAGCGATGAGGCCGTCGAAGGCAGCGGCGGCTACTACTGCAGTGAAGCGCACCGCCAGCTGTCCGGGGACACACGCAAATGAGCGAAGCGGAGCTGCCATTGGAGAAAGCCGAGCAGCCAACAACACAGACCGTGGCGGCAGATTCGAAAACCTGGCGGCCCCTGCGATTTTTCAACCTCTACCGCTTCACCCTTGCCCTGCTGCTTGTGCTGTTGAGCCAGTTCGAGCCCCTGCCGCCGCCCCTCGGTGACTACTCGGTCAGGCTGTTTTTTCTCAGCTCGCTCTTCCTGCTGGCCTTCAGCGTGCTGTATATGTTCAGCATCGCCCACCGCTGGCCCGGATTCCGGATTCAACTACACCTTCAGGTTGTACTGGATATTCTGCTGATCACGCTGCTGATACACGCCAGTGGCGGCATCGGCAGCGGTGTTGAAATGCTGCTGTTGATCAGTGTCGCCAACGGCAGCATGATAGCCGGCGGACGCAGCGCCGGTCTGCTTGCCGCCATCGCCGCCATCAGCGTACTGCTGGAGCAGGGCTACACCTTGCTCGCCCTGCATGACTCGCACTTTAATTTCCCCCAGGCAGGCTTCCTTGGCGTAGCGCTGTTTGCCACCGCCTTTCTGGTGCAGATTCTGGCACGGCGGGCCCGTGAGAGCGAGGCACTGGCCTCCCAGCGCGAGCTCGACCTGGCCAACATGGCCGAGATGACCGAGTACGTCATCCAGCAGATGGGCACCGGGGTGATGGTGGTCGACAACAGCGATCGGGTACGCCTGATGAACAACCCGGCAAAAAAGATACTGGGTGCCGGCGAGGCGCCGGCGGACAGGCTTGCCGCACTTTCAAGCGAGTTGCTGGAGCAGTTCCATAGCTGGCGCGACAACCGTTTCTTCCGCCCCCGGGTGATGAACCTGAACGGGGATATAAAGGAGATACTCCCGCGCTTCAAGCCCATCAGCAACAGGGCGGGCACCCTCATCTTCCTGGAGGACGCCTCCATCGCCAACCGCCAGGCACAACAGCTGAAGCTGGCCTCGCTCGGTCGCCTGGCTGGCAGCATCGCCCATGAGATCAGAAATCCACTGGGGGCCATTAGCCATGCAATCGAATTATTAGCCGAATCCCCCCACCTGGATAAACAGGATCTGCGCCTGAGCGAAATCATCCTGGAACAGTCCAGGCGCATCGACAGCATTATCAACAGCATCACCCAGCTGGGCAGACGCGACAGCACCAGCCCCGTGCACATCCCGTTGGAATCCTGGCTGCAACGGTTCGTGGACGAATTTCGCACCCATTTCAAGGTATCCCATGACGAGATTGAGACGACAGTCACGCCAGCTGAACTGAGTATCCATTTCGATAGCGACCACCTGCACCAGATAATGCTCAACCTGTGCCAGAACGGGCTGCGCCACGCCCGGGAGGGCGGCGGACGCCCCCCCTACCTCACGATCGTGGCCGGTCAGCTCGCCAACGGCCGGCACTTTATCGATATCATAGACAGCGGCCCGGGCATTGGAGAGGAGGAACAGGCCATCATTTTCGAGCCGTTCTATACCACGCAGAGCAAGGGTACGGGACTTGGCCTCTATATCTGCCGTGAACTGGCCGGTGCCAACAGGGCACAGCTGGACTACCAGAGAACAACCGAGGGGGAAAGCCGCTTTCGCCT
>JBFEUI010000198.1:0-2114 GCA_041547565.1 Thiohalomonadaceae bacterium | reverse complement strand
TTTTTTCATGTCCATCAGGTATCAGTTAATCGCAGGCATGTAGTCTGCACCCTCGCAAGCGGAGACCTGTGACAGACAGACCAGTGCGACACCCGGCTAGTCGCCCACCGCGCTCTGCATCTCTTTGATCCGCTCCATGCTGACGATAAGGCTGTCCACTGTCTCCTTGAGCAGGTCCAGTTCCTCGATTGAGAGGTCCTCCAGTTGCTCCAGATTGTATTCAATGGTATCGACGATCTGTTTTGCAGGGCGCCGCAGCGGGCGGGTGAAATAGGTAGTAATTGTCGCCACGATGGTGCCGAAGAACACCCCGGAGCCGATAACGATCCACAGGCCGCCAATCAACATCGAAAGCGCCGACCTGGGTGTATCGGCAATGCCCGCTGTTGAGAACGCCGCCACCCCCCAGTAAAGCGCTGATTCGTAAGAGTCGATCTGGCTACCCGCTTCACCCTGCTCGGCAAAATAAAACGCCGTCGAAAAGGCCAGCCAGAGGGCAAGCAGAACTAGCACCATTTTAAGCAGCGGTGTATAGGTGAGCACGTCACTAAGAAAATATTGGAAACGCGACTTTCTGGCCATCCTCATCCCTCCAGACATACGGCCTGTGCTTCGTCAGCGGCTAACAGCGTGGTGTACAGTTCAAAGTATAGATGGTGACAATCTACGTGCGCTTGTTCCCCTTTCCATGCCTGCAGTCACACCAGCGACCTGGCACACCGATTGGCCGGGCAAGGCGTCAACCACCCAGGGTTTGCAGAATAACGGTGGCGGTCACCGCTCCGGCAAGGTAGGTAAACAGGTACTTGGCGTACATTGAGAGAATCTGACCCCTTTCGGCAGCCGGGTAAACCAGCTCGAAATCAGAGTTGTCGCCCTGTTGTTGGTAGGACTGTGGCTCCAGCTCCTGGCGTTGCAACAATTCAAGCAGCTGAGACTGTTGCCGGTGAAATTCCATAGCAATGGCGTTGCCGCTGATGCGTACGATCTTTGAAGAGATGATAAAGGTGCGAATACCGATAACGAAAAAGGCCTTCACAAAATCCCCGGTGTGAAACGCGGCGGCCCCCTGCATCATGGCCTCAGGCGATTCCAGTTCCACCAGCAATCCCCCCTCACTGACATTGACCACAACCGAGCCCTGCTGTGCCCCGCCGTCACCGAGCAACAGTACGTGGAATGAGTGGCGCTGACGCTGATACTTGCGCTTGTACAGCGGGTGTTTAATCAGGTTTTGTTTATCCCTTCCGGTCTGCACGGTCTCACAGTCCCTTGCTTGTTCCAGTTTCGCACCGGTCATGGTGTCCCGACACAATACTGTCTCTCCCCAAATGCCGGTGCCACCTACCTTACCCATAAGAGAAATAGGGGTAAATATCGAAAATCCCCTATTTTTTATTGATATTTCTCAATATTTGGCATGTTTTAGGTATTTTCCTTATTACCACTACTCCCATAGTGGTACTAAAATGCAGCGCGTTTGGTATGCAGGTATGAGCATTCCCCATGACATACCCTTGGCGGGGGCGTTGAGCGGATGACACATCCGGTCCGCCTCCGCTTTTTTTAAAGCTCCACGTTCGTGTAAAAACCAACCCTATTGCAGATGAGGTATAAGCTGATGAACGCAAAATCAGGAAAATTCACCGCAAGCTTTGTGAAAATGACTTCATTGATCGTGTTTGTGACCCTGGCCATCGCCACCCTGTCGGTGTTTGTCTGGGCCGGTACCAGCAGTGAATTCAATCTGCTGGATCATCTCACCCGCGGCTAACCCGCCTTCACCCCGCCATGCCTTGAGGCCTTTGCAGCCCAGCCTGCCCGCTCGGCCCGCTCTGCCCGATTAAGTGTTTATTGGTTTCGGACGCTAACAGTAGTAACGGCATTCGATAAATGTACCCTTGGCACAACATGAGCACCCAGGCAGGCAACATCATGAACAGTCACAAAACAGCATCGCAAAAGCCCGGCACACACCGCCAAACATCACGGCAACTCGATCGGTTCTATAAGCTGGAGGCCAGTTATCGTGGCCCTCTGTCGGTGACCGACCGGGCGACAATCAAACTGCTGGCAATGGCCGGCCGTGGTGGAAGTTACTAGCGGGCCGGCCA
>JBFEUI010000197.1:0-2175 GCA_041547565.1 Thiohalomonadaceae bacterium | reverse complement strand
GCGTGAAGCGTGAAGCGTGAAGCGTGAAGCGTGAAGCGTGAAGCGTGAAGCGTGAAGCGTGAAGCGTGAAGCGTGAAGCGTGAACAAGATTGTTCTCCGGTCACAATTCCAGTCAAGGACTTTTTTTACGTTTCACCTCTCACTGCACTCTCATAGGGCGGGCCATGCCCGCCATTGCCGGCGCCCACGGGGCGCCCTATATGCTATATGCGTTTCACGATTCACCTTTCACGTTAAACGTGCATTACAAAGCGCACTTCACCCCTCACCCTTCACCTATAGAAACATAGGGCGGGCCATGCCCGCCATCAGCGGCTCCATCCCTCACCGCCCTAGTTACAGCCCCGCCAGATCCACCTCAAGCAGCCCAAACTCCCGCTCGATATCGGCGGCGACAAGTCCGTCGTAGTGTTCCTGCCGGGCGGTCATCATGCCACCGCCCATCTCGTACCAGGAAAAACCGCTGGTCCACTCCGAGTGCCGGTAACTGCCCTGGAACCTGCGCGGCAGACAGTAGAGCCGCCCCGGCATATAGATGAGGTTATAGGTGACGCCCCGCTGGTGCAGGGTATTGATAAACGCCCAGGAGGCATCCGCCGAGTCAAACGCCATGCACGCTGTCGGATAATCATCACTGCCGCCATTATGCAGCCAGTGTCCGCGCGTCACCGGCAGGGGTTCATCACGGACAAACATCTGAAAATGGAGGTGATTCACCGAGCAGTGGGCACCGTAGGCGTTATACCCGAGTCCCACCCCTTCGATCTTCTCACCCAGTGTCTGCACCACCTGCCACACGTAGTCGTGATAATTTTTCGTCAAATACTGCGGTACCTGTTTGTCCCTGTCGGGCACCAGCAGGCCGTGCATGTCGACGAAGGGAAACTTGTTATAGAGCAGATCGACCTTGTGGCCGAGCAGTTCGCCGGCCCAGAAGGTCTCCTTGCGCAGGAACGGCTTGTTAAAGTGGAAGCCCTCCTCATCGAAATCGAAGTGCAATGCACTAATCTCCCTGTCCGCATGGCGCTTCGGACGATAGGAACGCAACTGGTTGAACTGCAATTCCCAATCCCCCTCGCTGCGATGGCGGGTAAGCTCCAGCGCATCGAAACCGTGTGCACTTAACTGCTTGAATACCTCGGCATCATCCTCGGAGCCGTACTCGAGCATCATTTGCGGGTGGTGCGAGAAGATCGCTGCAAACTGCTGATAGCGTATCTGCAGCATGGTTTTCATGTCATTAAAGATAACCGGGTCGAAAGTGGCGTTGGCACAGGCGAGGATGTAGGCGCCAAGTCCGTCCTCATTCATCAGGTCGAGCAGCCCTTTCTCAAAGGCATGACGAAAGTTTTGCTTGCTGGAGAAGAGTTTCGAGGGCATTGAAAATCACAGACCGGTTTGAGCGAGCGGCTTATTCTACCTGAAATTGTGCCGCAGGATATGGCCTCTTACTCGGCAAATTCCCATATTTTTTTTGAGAAATTGTCCAGTGTCGCCCGCATGCGGCGAATATGGCTGCCCTCCCAGAACAGTTGCCCGCAACGGGGGCAAAACTGCGCATGTGTCACACTGTCACGAACATCCTGCGGCAGTGAATCGTACTGTGCCGGTGTTGCCTCGACGAGTGGCGTGTTGCACACCAGGCAACGGCTGAACGGCCGGTAGTGCCAATCGATACCCAGACGCACGGAAAGCTCGCGCACCAGTTCCGGCATGCGGTTGGCGTGCAGAATACAGACATATCTCCCTGCATCACGGTATTCGGCCAACTTGCGGTCGCGGGTGATCAGCAGCCGCGCCTCGCCAACGGCCTTCTGGTAGAGGGAGCGATCGCTCTCGCCCGGGCTGGCGATCAGCACATCATAGCCGGCCGCGCGCAGCCAGTGCCCCAGCCGCTTGAGCATTTCATCACATATCAGGCGGGGTTGGGTTGAACGGCCGGTCATGGCTATCGGGTGTCATTCATACCGCATCACGAAACTGCGCCGCAGCAAGCAGCAGACGGGTGTATTCATGTTGCGGGTTATCGAACAGTCGCGCCGTCTCGTTATGCTCGACCACCTTGCCCTGCTGCATCACCAGCACCCGGTGCGCCATCGCTCGAATCACCAGCAGATCATGGGTGATAAACAGGTAGCTCATGTTGTGGCGCTGTTGCAGATCGCGCAGCAACTG
>JBFEUI010000196.1:0-2191 GCA_041547565.1 Thiohalomonadaceae bacterium | reverse complement strand
TCTCGGCGGTGTTCTTGGAACGCACCAGACCCGCCTCCAGCATGGCGAAACCGGCCGCCATCCACATTACCAGCGCACCGGATACCAGGAAGTAAAAGGTATCGAGCGCGTATCTTAAATTCAGAATATCTTCCATTACTTTGCCCTCTCGTCTTGCATTCGCAGCACAGCTTACAACGCCTCCGGACCGGACTCGCCGGTACGGATACGCACGGCCTGCTCCAGGTCGTAAACGAAGATCTTGCCGTCGCCGATCTTGCCGGTGTTGGCCGCCTTGGATACCGCCTCGATCACCTGGTCCACCAGACCATCATCGACGGCCGCCTCGATCTTCACCTTGGGCAGAAAGTCCACCACGTACTCCGCACCGCGGTAGAGTTCGGTGTGCCCCTTCTGGCGACCGAAGCCCTTGACCTCGGTCACGGTAATGCCCTGCACGCCGATCTCCGACAGTGCCTCACGCACGTCATCGAGCTTGAAGGGCTTGATAATTGCTGTAACTAATTTCATTTAAATGCCTCCTTTGAGGGGCCGCCCGTACGGGCGGCCCATCTCGAATACGCCAACGCCCTTACAGATCGAAACCCTTGCTGTAGCTGACGGTGATACGGGCGTCGTTGACGTTGTTGACCAGGCCGGCCCATTCATCCTCATCGCCGTTGTGCTTGTCGTAGGCAAAGGTGAAGTCGCCCATGTCGGAGCTCTTGGTAAGGCTCAGCTGGTAGTGGGTGTAGTCATCACCGGCGGCATCATCGAAATCGACACTGCCGACCAGCGCCCCAAAGGTGAGGTCCTCCTTGACGGGGTATTCGAAGGCTAGGCTGTAGTACTTGTCGTTGTAGTCGTCGGCATCCCACTCAACATCGGTGACATAGGCCACGCCGAGCGTGAAATAGCTGTAGCTCAGTGAGGCGTAGATCTCATCGAAATCGGCCTCGCCATCACCGATGGGATACATGTACTTAATGTAGCCGAGGTCATAGCCCAGGCCCGCCACCTCACCGCCGAAACCCACGTAGGCATCCTGCTCGTACTGGCCGCCGCCGAGCGATGAGGTCCAGGTGCCGACATACAGGCCGGAGTCATGGGCATAGTCGAGACCGCCGGAGATGGCCGCCTCATCACCGCTTTGTGTCCAGCCGCGCCACATGTAGTTGGAACTCATACCGACATTGGCCGAGAGCTCGGCCATGGCAACACCGCTGGCCAGTGATGAGGCGGCGGCAACAGAGGCGGCGATAAGGGTCTTGGTCATGTTGTGCATCGTAGGTATCTCCTGAACTGATTGTTTGAATGACACGAGTTAACAAAACTGGAAACTGTGTTGAGCCCTACGTTGCAGCAACCATGCCAAGTTAATATTAGAATAAATATCAATCAGTTACGAAGGATCAAGGACATCGTAAAAAAAGCATGCGCACCAATGTGGAAACGTGTTCCAAACCAGCGCACCACATCAGTGCACGAAAATGGCGCACATGAAAAAACAAAATCACGTACACTAATCAGCACCATCCGAAACACAATCTGATAACCGTTATGGACGCAAAATTTATCGATGAACTGACGCGCCGTTTGAGTGATGTGCTGCCCAAGGGCACGCAGGAGTTGCAGCGCGATATTGAGAAAAATGTAAAGACGGTGCTGCAGTCGACATTCAGCCGGCTGGACCTGGTAACACGTGAAGAGTACGAGGTGCAGTCACAGGTACTGGCACGCACCCGTGCAAAACTCGAGGCACTGGAAAAACAGGTCGCGGAGCTGGAGAAAAAACTGCTATAGCACCGGGTTCGAAGGGGTGGGCGCCATGCACATGTGCCTGATTTCAGCCACTGCCTGGCAAAACGGGGGATACCTCACCCTGTCGCCGCATGAGAACGGCATTGCGCCCCTTACTTGAAGTTATCTGAATATCACAGGCTGCGTGACATGCGCTGCGCCCTTGTCACGCACAGGCAGGGACGCCAGAGACGGCTTTTGATGTCAGGGTGGGCAACAGGGTAGCGGCATACCGCTGTGACAGGGCATCACTTCTAGTGCGAATGCCCCAGCACGGAGGGTGCGGCGGAAGACACTACTTCATCACTGATCACACCCCGGCTTTCCAGCCTGCGCAACATCTCGCGCTCCTCGTCATCAAGATTGCGCCGCTGCGCACCGGCGCTGTCGGCCTCCTGCTCGATGCGCTGTG
>JBFEUI010000195.1:0-2233 GCA_041547565.1 Thiohalomonadaceae bacterium | reverse complement strand
GATACCGATAATGGCAACCACGATCATCAGTTCGATAAGTGTAAAACCTTGTTGCATTGCTTTCATGTTGAGCTCCTTGTTGTATACATGCATGTATTGCTTTGACGTGTAATTAGAGGCATTTTCTGTGCCAGATTTGTATCATGCAGAATAATTAAGAAGTTGTCTCGCTTTTGTGCAAAATTAGTGAGCTGGCTCACAACGTTCTAGGGGTGAGCCCTATTTTATATAGCTGGCGTGGTCACAAATCGTCAAACGGCAGCATACTGAACTGACAAAAATGGTCAGTTAGTGACGCAAATGGGCCGTTAGAAAATAAGCGTATAAGTCAAGGCTAATGCTGTTGATGCTCTATTAAGGGGTCGGAGTAGCTGGGCTACTTCGACCCCTTGTTTCTTATGAGACTGCGGTGATGCAAAGAGTTGGTGTTATTCCAGGCCCAGTTTCTTCAGGCGATAGCGAAACGACCGGAAGGTCAGGCCGAGGCGCCTGGCGGCAGCGGTCTTGTTATTGCCGCTCTTCTCCAGGGCGTACCGGATGGCTGTTCGCTCCACCTCTTCCAGGTACTGCTCCAGCCCCATGCTTTCTGCCATGGAGGCGTCCGTGGTGGGCTCTTGACTGCCATTATCCGGCAGCAGCAGTTCGTCATCCCGGATGGTGGTGTCTTCGCACAGGGTAATGGCGCGCTCCAGGATATTCTCCAGTTCCCGGATATTCCCCGGAAAGCTGTAAGCCATCAACCGCTTCAGGGCATCGTCAGCGATCTCGGGGGAGTGTGCCCGCTGTGCAGTGGCCAGGCGAGCGAGGATGTGGTCGACCAGCAGCGGGATATCCTCGGGCCGTTCCCTCAGCGGCGGCACCTGCAGTTCGATGACGTTGATGCGATAGAACAGGTCTTCACGAAAGCTGCCCTGCTGTACCAGTTCGGCCAGGTCCTTGTGGGTGGCACTGAGGATACGCACGTCGACATGGGTCTCTTCCCGGGCGCCCACCGGGCGCACGGCCTTCTCCTGGATAGCGCGCAGCAGTTTGACCTGCATCGACAGCGGCAGGTCGGCGACCTCGTCTAGAAACAGGGTGCCGCCGTTGGCCGCCTGGAACAGGCCGTCCTTGTCACTGGTGGCGCCGGTGAAGCTGCCCTTTTTGTAACCGAACAGCTCGCTCTCCATCAGCTCGGCGGGAATGGCGCCGCAGTTGACCGCCACAAAGGGGCCCTCCGCCCTGGGGCCTTCGGCGTGTATCAGGCGGGCCACCAGTTCCTTGCCGGTGCCCGATTCGCCACTGATGTAGACGGGCGCCTGGCTGCGGGCCAGTTTGGCGATGGTGGCGCGAATAACCTGGATGGTGCGGGAGTCGCCCAGCAGTTTCAGCTCGCCGCCGGCGCCAGCGGACTGCTCTCCCCGGTTGAGGCGCAATGCCGTGTTGACCAACTCGCGCAGGGTCTGCAGCTCCACGGGTTTGTTGAGAAAATCAAAGGCCCCGGCCTTGAGCGCTTCGATGGCGGTGTTCATGTCACCGTGGGCGGTGATCATGGCAACGGGTACCTCGGGATGAGATTTCTGTATATGCCTGACCAGTTCGATACCGTTGCCGTCCGGCAGACGCATATCGGTAAGACACAGCTCGTAGGCATTGGCATCCAGCAACGCTCTCGCCTCCCTGACCGTTTCCGCCGTATGCGCCTCGACATTCATGCGCGACAACGTCAGTGCCAGCAGTTCACGGATATCCGGCTCGTCATCGACGATAAGCGTCAGGGGTTGTGTGTCGTTCATGGTATCCATTTGCCTTATTGTGCCATATCGGGATTGTCGGCAAACAGCAGGCGAAAGCGGCTTTCCCCCTCGGTTGTTCTCTGGTAGTCCAGCTGTGCCCTGTTGGCACCGGCCAGTTCACGGCAGATATAGAGGCCAAGTCCCGTACCCTTGCTCTGCGTGGTATAGAACGGCTCGAAGATGATGGCCTGTTCCTCCTCTCCAATGCCCGGGCCGCTGTCTATGATATCGAGAAAGTGCCTGCCGTTGGCGAGCTGACCGGCCACGATCGTGAGGTAGGGGGGGCGTCCGCCGCACTCCCGGGCGTGGCGCAGCCCGTTTTGGCACAGGTTGAGCATTATCTGGTGCAGGTGGTCGCTATCGAAATGGATACTCAGT
Organism: Thiohalomonadaceae bacterium; assembly: GCA_041547565.1. Lineage (GTDB taxonomy): Bacteria > Pseudomonadota > Gammaproteobacteria > Thiohalomonadales > Thiohalomonadaceae > JBFEUI01. The sequence goes on along the minus strand of JBFEUI010000195.1, from coordinate 80 downwards.
TCAGCTGGCGTGACTGTCGTCTCAATCTCGTCATGGGATACCTTGAAATGGGTGCGAAATTCGTCCACGAACCGTTGCAG
>JBFEUI010000194.1:0-2264 GCA_041547565.1 Thiohalomonadaceae bacterium | reverse complement strand
GGTTACTAGAATGACAGACGGAGATCACGGGCCAATCACGTAAATTTCACTTTTTTATCACGAAATTACGGGAAACTTGTTGAAGTTTGAATATGGGATTGTGCGTCGATATTGTGGGATATGTTTAATAAACACCCCACTTTGATATAAAAATTCGACCGATTATTGTGCTTGATTACCACATTTTAGTATTTTGGTGGTGAGTAACGAGTGGGTAGGGGGGCTCGTGGCGGCGCAACGTGACCTACAGCTGTTGATGTTTCAGATAACAGTAGGCCGGACATAGCGTAGCGGTGTCCGGCAACAAGGGAATGCCCGGTACCGCGCCGCTCTATCGGGTCTACAGGAGAAGGCGAGCACAGCCCGCCCTATGAAAGCGGAAGCGTGAAACGAAAGACGGTCTCCTCCCCCGGGATGCTGTCGACACGGATGGTGCTGCCGTGCAGCTCCAGGATGCGCTTGACGATGGCCAGCCCCAGCCCGGCGCCACCGCCGCCGCGCTTCTCCGGCGGCTGGTAGAAGCGCTCGAACACGTGCGGCAGGGCCTCCTGCGGGATCCCCGTGCCGCTGTTGCGGATGCTCACCTCGACGCCTTCGGCCTGTCGGGCCAGTGTGAGGGTGATATGGCCGCCCTCCGGGGTGTGGGCGAGGGCGTTGCCGAGCAGGTTGTCCAGCACCCGCTCGATCATGCCGACATCGGCATTGACCAGCGGCAGCGCCTCGACCGGTTCGCAGCGCAGTTGAATGGCGTGCTGCTCGGCGCGCAACTGGTATTGCTGCACTACATCGTGCACCAGCTCGCCGATGGCCAGCGGCTCCATGGTGGGCAGGGTCTCGCGGGCATCGAGCTTGGACAGCTCAAACAGGTCGGCGATCAACTGCGTGAGCCGTTCGCTGTGCTTGTAGGCGATGCCCAGGTAGTCGCGGCGCTGTTCCACCGACAACACGTCGGTCTTCAGCTGCAGCGTCTCCAGGTAGCCGCGCAGCGCCGCCAGCGGTGTACGCAGGTCGTGAGAGACGTTGGCGATCAGGTTGCGGCGCAGGCTGTCCTTCTCCTCCAGCGCCTGCATCTGCTCGATGATACGTTGCGCCATTGCATCATAGGTGGCGCCGAGCCGGTCGATTTCATCGCCGTTTGCAGCGCTCTGTTCGCCGGCATAGGGATACTGCTCGCGAAAGTCGCTCTCGCGAAAGCGCTCCATGACCACTGAGAGGCGGGTCAGACGCCGTGTCAGCAGGTTGAAGACAAACAGCGCGCTGAGCAGGCCGAACACCATGGTGCCGGCCACCGCCAGGATGGACAGCTGCAGGAAGTAGCTGTCGCGCAGCAGTGCCTGCGCGGTGTTGTAGTCCTCACCGGCCAGCACCACGTAGAGGTACTGGCGCGGTTCGCCCTGCCACGGGTAGGCGGCGGCGGAGAAGACCTTCTGGCGGCTCTCGTGGCGCGGGTCGTCGCCGACGATGGGGTAGGCCGTATCGCCGGCGAGAAAGCGCCGGATCGGCTCCAGCTCCACATGGCTGCGCTTGATCTTCATCTGCGGCGCCTCGAAGGCGAGGATCTCGCCCGTGGCGTCGAGCAGGTAGATCTCAATGGCCGGGTTGATGTGCATGTAGCGCTTGAAGATCGCCTTCACCACCGCCTTGTCGATCATCTCGTCCTCGAGGATGTTCTGGTCCACCAGCAGCTGACGCGCCAGGTCACGGTTAAAACGCTGGTTCAGCTCCTGCAGGAAAAGCTTGCTGGAGTAGAGGGTGAAGGTGCCGTAGACCACCGCCAGCACGGTGACCAGCGCCACCAGCACCGCGGCGAGCTTGGCGTAGAGGGTGCGCGGCATCAGGACGACTCCGCAAACTTGTAGCCCACGCCCCACACGGTGAGCACGTAGCGCGGGTTGGCCGGGTCGGCCTCGATCTTCGAGCGCAGGCGGTTGATGTGGGAGTTGACCGTGTGCTCGTAGCCCTCGTGACCATAGCCCCAAACCTGGTCGAGCAGCTGGGTGCGGCTGTAGACGCGGCCCGGGTGGCGGGCAAAGTAGAGCAGCAGGTCAAACTCCTTGGCCGTCAGATCAACCGGCTGTCCATGGAGGCTGACACTGCGCCGCGCCACGTCGATCACCATGTCGCCGGTGTGAATCGTGCCTTCGGCCGCCTGCAGTTCGGTGGTCTGGCGGCTGGCCATTGCCTCGCTGCGGCGCAGCTGCGCCTTTACCCGCGCCACCAGTTCGCGGATGCTGAACGGCTTGGTGAGGTAGTCGTCGGCGCCC
>JBFEUI010000193.1:0-2269 GCA_041547565.1 Thiohalomonadaceae bacterium | reverse complement strand
GGGGCGCTACGCTATGACCATGGCGGAACGGGGGGTGCCGTGTACGCTGGTGCTGATCGATCTTGACTACTTCAAGCAGATCAATGACCGCCATGGCCATGCGGTGGGCGACAAGGTGCTGCAGGCACTGGCCCGAACGCTGTCAGCGCATACGCGCAGTACCGATATCTGTGGACGCATCGGCGGTGATGAGTTTGCCGTTATCCTGGTCAATCATCAGGTGGACACGCTGGGTGACTGGTACGCCAAGTTGGCTGCCGGTTTTGACAAGGCGCAGCAGTCGATAAACGGGGGGGCGTTTGAGCCGCACTCTACCCTGAGCTGTGGTGCGATCTCGGTGGTGGATATCAACTGCAGCCTCGACAGCGTGTTGCACTACGCCGACGAGGCGCTCTATCACTCCAAACGCCAGGGGCGCGGCCGCATCACCGTCCACGACCAGCAGATCATGCACTGCGATGCCTGCAGGCAGGATGAATTGCCGGCGTGTCCGGATTGAACGGGATGCGGTCAGTGTCGGGTATGGGCGTGCCGTGACCAGCACGGGTCGGGCGTAAAGCTGCCGAGCCATGAGGGGATGCTATCGGCCGGGATGGGACGGCATATCCCGTATCCCTGGGCCAGGTGGCAACCCAGTTCGACAAGTTTTGCACCTTGCTCGCCCGATTCGACTCCCTCGGCGATGACCTGTTTGCCGAAGGCGCTGGCCAGCCCGATCACACCCTGAATGATGGCCAGGTCACCGGGATCATCGAGCATGTCGCGTACAAAGCTGCGATCGATCTTGAGGATGTCTGCCGGGAGCCGTTTGAGATAGGTCAGGGAGGAGTACCCCGTGCCGAAGTCGTCAAGGGCCACCGACAGCCCCAGTGCCTTGCACTGCTCGATGACCGAGGAGGCCCGTTTGATGTCCTCCAGTGCCGTGGTTTCCAGGATCTCCAGTTCCAGCTTTTGCGTCGTGGCCGCGGCGTAGCTGGTTAGCATGTCGCCCAGGCGTTCGGTAAAGCTATGGTCCTGCAGGTTGAAGCCGGAGATATTGATGCTGACCGGCAACTCGATGCCGGCCTGTTGCCACAGCTTCATCTGGCTCAACACCTCGGCCAGCACCCAGTCGCCCAGCTGTAGTGAAAAGCGTGTCTTGTCGATGACGGGAAGAAACTCGGCGGGCGGCAGCATCCCGCGTTCGGGGTGCTGCCAGCGGATCAGTGCCTCGAGGCCCACGACCTCACCTCTGAGCAGGTCCACCTTGGGCTGGTAATGGAGACAAAATTCACCGGCGCCAAGCGCCTGCTCGATGCGCAGGCACGCCTCCAGGTGGGCCCGGGTATTGCGATCATAGGCGATGTCGAACAGGTGATAGCGGTTGCGGCCGGCCTGCTTGGCCTGGTACATGGCCTGGTCGGCATGGCGCAACAGCATGTCCGGTGCTGCGTCATCAAAGGGGAACAGCGTGACACCGATACTGCCGGAAATTTGGACCTTTTTCGTGCCTCCGAGGTCATACTCCCCCGAGATTGCCTGCAGCACGCGGCCGAGCGTGTGCTCGCACATCTCGATGTTGTCCAGTTGTGCCAGCAACAGCACGAACTCGTCACCGCCGAGGCGTCCCACCGTATCGCCTTCGCGCAGTGCCTTCTTCAGCCGTTTCGCCACCTCGACCAGCAGCCGGTCGCCCGCCTCGTGGCCCAGGCGATCATTGACGGGCTTGAAGCCGTCCAGGTCCAGGTAGCAGACCGCCAGCAGTTTCTCGCTGCGCCGTGTCTGAGCCAGCGCCATCTGCAGGCGGTCGCTCAGCAGGGCCCTGTTGGGCAGCTGGGTAAGGGGATCGAAATGGGCTAGGTTCTCCAGGTGCTGCTGGTGTTCCTTGTAATCGGTGATATCGGTAAACACGGCCACGTAGTTGCGCGTTTTGCCCTGGGCATCGCTGACGGCCGAGATGGTCAACAGCTCCGGGTAGACCTCGCCGTTTTTCTTGCGGTTCCAGATCTCCCCGCGCCACAGGCCATCGCTAACCAGCGTATGCCACATCTCGGCATAGAATTCGGGTGGGTGCTGGTCGGATTTGAGCAGTCTCGGGTTTTTCCCCTTTACCTCCTCGGGCAGGTAGCCGGTAATGTCGCTGAAGGCGGGATTGACGTCGACAATGGCCCCGCCCGTGTCGGTGATGACGATGCCCTCGTGGGCGTGGTCGAATACACTGGCGGCAAGCTGCTGTTGTTCTTCGGCGTGTTTTCGTTCGGTAATATCTTCGAAACCACCATAAAGTTGG
>JBFEUI010000192.1:0-2298 GCA_041547565.1 Thiohalomonadaceae bacterium | reverse complement strand
GATCCGCATGAGCGCGTGGCCGTATTCGCGCCCCGGCGCCGGCGCCACGGCGCCGCCGAGCAGCTTGGCCATCAGTTGCATGCCGTAGCAGATGCCCAGCACCGGCACACCCAGCTCGAACACCACCTGGGGCGCGACAGGCGCCTCCGAGACCGTGGTGCTCTCCGGACCGCCGGAGAGAATGACCCCGTTGGGGTTAAACTCACGGATCGCCTCCTCGGGCATGTCGTAGGCATACAGCTCACAGTAGACCCCGGCCTCGCGCACACGGCGGGCGATCAGCTGGGTGTACTGGGAGCCGAAATCGAGGATCAGGATGCGCTGGGCATGGATGTCGGTGGTCATGTCAGACTCTCAATTCGCGAAAGCGGGGGATTATATCACGCCAGCCAAGAGCCGAGATACAAGTAGACAACGAGTAAAGATACAAGCTGGAAAACAGATTCCGGTTCAATGGTGTGTACCGCTATCCCCTGAACCGTCATCCCTCATATCTTTAAATCTCTTGTATCTTTTAACTGCATTTCCTATTCAATCGCCTCTCGGGCAATACCATCCAGCAACTCGAACACGGCACGGGCCGCCTCATCGGAGTCGCCGGCGAGGAAGTGGCGGCGGAAGGCGACGTAGACCTGCTCCGGCTCATCGGTTTTGACGAATAGCGCGATGGTAAAGGGGCAGATAACCAGGTTGTGCGGGTCGGCCCTGACCATGCGGTGCGACAGTACGGCACTGCAAAATTCGATCGACTCGGCCCGCTGGTAAACCGGCTCGGCAAAGCCGATATCCGGCCCGGTGCGATTGAGCATGTCGCTGACGTGAAGGGTACCGCTAATGAGCATGCCACGGTTGGTAATGGCGATTTCGATATTCTCTTTCACCGTGTCATAGCCTTCTGCCGCCTTGTAGACCACCACGGCCTTGTCGTTAGCCTGCACAGAAAAGGCGAGAAAAAGCGCAACCAGCCAACCATAGATTTGATGACGAGCCATAGTGTTCCCTGTCGTTTGTTATCGGCCTGTCCCGTAAATGTTAGAAGCCTGCTCAAGATTGGCCAGCGAGTACAACGTCCTCATCACTTTTCGATGACATACTCATGGGTCAGTGTTGCAAACTGACGGTACATGGCGGACACCCCGCAGTAGCGCTCCTGGGAGAGGTTGATCGCCTTCTCCAGTTTCGCCTCCGGCACCTCGCCCCGGATCACATAGCGGATATGAAAGGCGGTGAACACCCTGGGGTGCTCCTCGGTCTCGACAGCGTCCACCTCGACGCGAAACGCCTCGGGCTCCAGTTTCATCTTGCGCAAGATGGAGAGTACATCCATCGCCGTGCAGCCTGCCAGACTGGCCAACATCAACTCCTTGGGCCGCATTGCCGCGCCATCACCTCCGACCCCGGCATAGGCATCAAGCTCAGCGGTGTGTCCGTCATCATTACTGGCGGTAAACCGCAGGTTCTGTTGCCAGTCGACCTGAATACGCATCGTTGCTCCTTATATCACCCGCCTTGCCTGCCCCTATTAACACCACGGTTGGACACAATTTTCAAGCCGGCCAGCGAGGCCTGAATACATAGATTATTTGAATTATCTTTATAAATTGCCATTATTAATTGGTGAGTAGCCGGCAAGAGCTATCCATTCATCCAGTGGAGCCCGCCTGTCATCGTGCGGCCCCAGTCATGCTGCACACTCACGCGGGTTAGACACAGGCCAACAAGGGAACGTGGCACATGCTAACGCAGGAGAAAAAGCGCTATCTGGTGCTGATCAGCATTCACGGGCTGATACGCGGACACAACCTGGAACTGGGCCGTGACGCCGACACCGGCGGCCAGACCAAGTATGTGGTGGAACTGGCGCAGGCACTGGCTGAGCGGGACGATGTGGCGCAGGTCGATCTGCTGACCCGTCGCGTAATCGATCCCGACGTTGCCGCCGACTACGCCGTGGCGGTCGAACAGCTCAGCGACAAGGCCCGTATCGTACGCATCGAGGCGGGGCCGGAGGAGTACCTCCGCAAGGAACTGTTGTGGGATCACCTGGACAGCTTTGCCGACAATGCGGTGAAGTGGCTGAATGCACAACCGCAGCACCCCGACGTGGTGCACAGCCATTACGCCGATGCCGGCTATGTCGGCGTACGCATTGCCAGCCTGCTCGGCACGCCGCTGGTGCATACCGGCCATTCACTGGGGCGCGTCAAACGCCGCCGCCTGCTCGCCAACGGCCTGAGCGGCGAGCAGATCGAACAGCGCTACAACATGACAAGACGGGTCGAGGCCGAGGAGGAACTG
>JBFEUI010000191.1:0-2336 GCA_041547565.1 Thiohalomonadaceae bacterium | reverse complement strand
TAACGATACCAATCCCAGTTTCCGTACCTGGGGCAGCGCTGTTTTTGCCGGCCTGCCGCTTGGCGATGACGATCGACCGGCGATGGTGTCACAGAGCGCGCGCCTGATGATGGCGAGCGTGCATGAGAATATCGTCCACTACCTCCATGAACGCCACCTGCTCACCCCGTTGCAGCAACGTGAACTGACGCAGCGTATTTTAGCCTCTGCCGGCCTGGATGAACTGATCGCAGAACTGGATGAGCCCGTGGTGCGGCTGCCGCTCCACCTGCAGCGCCACCTTGCCATCGCCAGGCTTGCAGCGGCCGGTCCCAGGATGATCTGCATCGATGAGCCGACCACCGGCCTCGGTGATGATGAGGCTGAACGCCTGCTGGACTACATCGCCAGGGAAAGTGCGCAACGGGCGATGCTGGTCGTGCTGCACAACCAGAAACAGGCACGACGCCTGGGTGGCACCACGGCGTTGCTGGCCGGTGGTGTGATCCAGGAGACGCAAACCACCGAGGCCTTCTTCAGCCAGCCGAAAACATCGGCCGGTGAGAGCTTTGCCAGGACGGGCTCATGTAGTGTGGCAGCGCCGGATAGCAAACCGGAAGACCTTGCCCCGGATGTGCCGCCGCCTGCACCAGTGCCGGCAGAGGCCCGGCAATACGTCAGTGACTCTTTCGGACCGCGCGGCTTTCTCTGGCTGAAAAAGGGGCAGCTTGCCGGCACGCCGCGGCCGGGGATCTTTTATGACATCGACTATGACCTGAAGGCACTGTCGCGTGTCGGAGTCAGTCAGCTGATCTCGCTGACACAGACGCCGCCGGACAAGGAGTGCTATGCCGAGAACAGCATCGGCAATGTCTGGTTGCCGATTCCCGACATGGGTGCACCGTCCGTGACAGAGGCGTTCGGACTTTGCCAGCAGATAGAAAAGATGATCGCCGGTGACGAGGTGGTCGCCGTGCACTGCCGGGCCGGTCTCGGACGCACTGGCACCCTACTCGCTGCCTATCTCATCTGGGAGGGGCAGGGTGCGCTGGAAGCACTGGAGACGGTGCGCAAGGTCGAGCCACGCTGGGTGCAGTCCGACACACAGGTTCAGTTTTTAGAGGAATTCGCGCAGGCAGTTGCCAGCCGAACGGTCACGCCGCGTACCGCACAACACGCAGCACCATAAACAGTTAAAACGTATCACTACTAATTTGATGAAGAGAGGAAAGTATGTCTGATCTGAATAATGCAATGAAACAGGCCATGTCTGATATCCCCGAGTGCGTTGCCGCCGGTTATGTTGATCTGAGCACCGGTATGCTGCTCGATATTTCCACTGTCGATTCCCACCCACAGGAAGTCTTGGAGATCCTGGCTGCGGCGACTTCGGATCTGTTCCAGGGGTCCAATGTCGTCATGATTGAGGACATGTTCAAAAAGGCGCGCGGTGTGGCCGAGGGCGACGGCCACCACTATTTCCAGGAGATGATCGTCAACAGCGATAACCTGATTCACCTCTTCCTGCGTGGTAAGACCAATGAGGAGCACGTGGCCTGCTTTGTCTGCAGGAAGAGCGCGAACCTGGGCATGGCCATCACCAAGGCACGCAGTGCGATGCCGAAGGTTGAAGCGGCGATATAAGCAGACAGGGATAAACCGGCCTTTATGGCCGGTAGTCCTGTTGTCCTGATGAAATTATAAAAGTGGCTGCAGTTATGTCGACAACATTAAATCTAAATGACACGCACCCCAGGGGCAGTGCCGTACGTTCCGTGCTGCGTACACTTAACAGCACATCGAGCGATATTGAGGCCTCGGCAGCAATAACCACCGACGGCTTTATTATCGGTGCGGTGCTCGGTGACTCGGTGGACCCGGATCGCTTTGCGGCAATGTGTGCCTCACTGCTGGCGCTGGCTGAGCGTGCGGCTCACGAAATCTCGCGCGGTCAGTTAAAGCAGGTGTTGATAGAGGGTGAGAAAGGTCTGATGTTACTGGTCCAGGCAGGTGATGATGCGGTGCTGGCGGTTGCAGCAAAACCGACCGTCAACCTGGGGATGGTATTTATCGAGGCAAGAAAGACCGCGGCGAAGGTTAAAGAGACACTTGCCGCGTGAATGGAAAACGGCCATGGCGAAAATAGCATTCAATAACACCGAGTTTGTCTGCCGCGACGGTGAGACCATTCTCGAAGCCTCGTTGCGGCTTGGTATAGAGATGCCGTTCTCCTGCCGCAAGGGTGTCTGCCATGCATGCCTGCTGCGGGCGGTGAGCGGTGAACCGACCGCAGATTCACAGCAGGATGTGGAGCCGCTGTTACGGGATAAAGATTATTTTCTGCCGTGCAAATGCGT
>JBFEUI010000190.1:0-2417 GCA_041547565.1 Thiohalomonadaceae bacterium | reverse complement strand
CCCGCGCGGCGTACGCGCTCGAGCTCGCCACCCGAGACGATGTCGAAGCCGGAGCCCAGCCGGGCCAGCACGTCGAGCACGCCGAGGTTGGAGTTGGCCTTGACCGCGTAGCAGACAAGATGCTCGATACCGGCAAAGGCGGCATCGAAGGCACGCCAGTGGCGTTCTATGGTGGCGCGGGAGTAGACATAGCAGGGGGTGCCGTAGACCTCTGCCAGACCGGTCAGTTCGACATCCTCGGCGTAGAGCCGGCCGTCGCGATATGTAAAAAAGTCCATCGTGTTACATCACTTCTGTTGTTGTTCCGTGTCCTGGGGCAGGTACAGGTCGCCCTTGGCGCCGCAGCCGCCCAGCTGGAGTAGCAGGGCGCACAGGAGCACCGCCCACAGCGTTCCGCTCTTGCCGCAAAATTTCTCTATCAAGGTCATGGTTGTCTCTCCTGAACAGACAAGTATAAAACGTGATGCTTGTCGCTTTCGACTTTTCGCTTCAAACTGGGGCCTGAATCGGCTGCAACGTGGATGAAGATGAACGAATCAGAGTTTAACCGGCGTGTGGATGACACCCTGCTGGCCATCGAGGAGGCCATTGATGAAAGTGGCGCGGATATCGACTACGAGAACATTGCGGGTATCCTGACACTCGGCTTCGATGACGACTCGCAGGTGATCCTGAACCGCCAGGGGGCCGCCTCCCAGCTGTGGCTAGCGGCAAAAAACGGCGGCTTTCATTTTGACTGGGACGGCGAAGGAGGCGGCTGGGTGCGCGACACCGACCGGGCTTCTCTCGAGCGGGTACTGAACGAGGCGCTGAGCCTGCATGCGGGCGAGGCTATCGAGCTGGCGCTGGGCGGCAGTTGATCAATGTCATATATATAATTATCGCTATATTCTAATATATGCCTGCAAACATACCCGGCATGTGGCACTGATATGCGATCGCTGATACCGACTTTGTTGACCCTTATCGCCTTTAGCGGGCCGTTGCTGGCGGCCCCGAACGGTGCCGATCTGTTTTCCCGCCACTGTGCGGCGTGTCACGGCCATACGGGCGAGGGTGGTGTCGGGGTGCCGATTTCCCTGCCGGACTTTCTTGCCAGCGTGGATGATACCTACCTGGCCAGGACCATCCGTCTGGGCCGTCCGGGGCGTATCATGCCCGCCTTCAACAGTTTGAGCGATGCCCAGGTCAATGCCATTGTCGGTCATCTTCGCAGCTGGGAGCCCGAGGGGCTGAAGAGCTCGCTCTCGCAACGGCCGATCAAGGGCGATGCCGGGCGTGGCAAGGCGCTCTACGAGAAACACTGCATCGTCTGCCACGGAGAGCGCGGCGAGGGCGGTTCGGGCACTGGGGTGACCTTCTCGCGCCCGCGCGACTACCCGATTATTCCACCGGCGCTGAACAACCCCGGCTTTCTCGCCTCGGCCTCCGATGCGGTGATAAGGGCGACGTTGATCAGGGGGCGTGACGGCACGCCCATGTCGTCCTTTGTGAAACAGGGGCTGAGCGGGCAGCAGATCGACGATATTGTCAGTTACGTACGCTCGTTCGAGGAGCACCCGGTCGATGAGGTCGGGCATGACGACACAGAGACCGCCATTGTGATGGCGTCGTCCTACGGGCTGAGCGAGACGGTAGAGAATCTGAAGCGCGCCGCGATTGGCAAAAACTTTCGCATTATCCGCGTACAACATCTGGAGAGCGGCTTTGTCGAGGAGGGCAAGGAAGACCGGCGTGAGGTGATCGTCTACTTCTGCAATTTCAACCTGATCGACAGCGCCCTGAAGCTCGACCCGCGTGTCGGCCTGTTTATGCCCTGCCGCATCACGGTGGTCGAGCGCGACAGGCGGGTGCAGTTGATGGCGATCAACCCGAAGTATCTGGCCAAGCTCTACAACAACCATGATATGGATGAATCCTGCCAGCAGATGTATGACATCTATACCGAGATCATGGAGGAGGCAACGCTATGATGGGCGAGGCGAGGTATTTGCTGGCCGTTGTTGGTGTCGTCATTGCGCTGCTGTCTGCCAGCGCGGTCGCCGACGAATATCTGCTGATGGCACGCTCCAAGCAGGGGTTCCCGGAGACAATGCTGGTGCTGCAAAGCTCCATCAAGGAGCACGGCTACACCCTGTCGCGGGTACAGCGTGTTGATATCGGCCTGACCGCCAGCGGTTTTCAGACCGACAAATACCGCATCGTCTTTTTCGGCAAGCTGGATGAGGTGCGTGATTTAAAGCAGCGCTATCCGCAGTTGATTCCCTATCTGCCGTTGCATATGACCATCTTCGCCGAGGGTGAGGATACCCTGGTGGTTGCCGAAGACCTGACCCTGCTGCCAGAACTGGCGAGCACGCCCGAGCTGTCGATGCTGTTTCAGCGCTGGAAAAATGATGTGTTGTCGATCATGGATG
>JBFEUI010000189.1:0-2636 GCA_041547565.1 Thiohalomonadaceae bacterium | reverse complement strand
GTCTCCAGCCCCGTGAGTTCTTCGGCAAGGAAGCGGTTCGACAGTTGATAATCGCGGCTGTAACTGCCGTAACCGCCGTAGGGTTTGATCAATTCGTCCAGCCGCTCGGTAACGCCGCGGATGTTCGCATCCCGTTCCAGCGTCAGTGTCAAGTTGTTAAAGGCCCCTTCCATATCGTAGGCGCTGGCCAGCGAGCGCTGTTCCATCCACAGCACGCCGTAGCGCTTGAAGTCGGGAAAGAAGCCGCCGGGCGGGATCTGGTAGATATACTCCGGTGACAAGACAATACCGACGACGGTCAAGGCCCGTCGCCGGCCGTTGATGATGGCCGCTAGGGTATCCCCCGGCGCAAAGCCGTGCGCCTCGGCAAAGGCCTCGTCAAGCAGGATCTCGCTATCGGCAGACGGCTCGATGTTTCTGCCCCGGCGCAGATAGGTGGCATTGAGCAGCGCCCCGGCATTATCGGGGATACCGATGATCCGCCCCACCACCGGTGCATCAAATCCGGCCACGTCGAGTTTCACATTGGCGACAACCCTCGCCTCGATCGCTTCTACACCAGGAATCTCCTGTACCCGTGCCACCAGCGATGCCGGGGCACGTTTGAGGGAGGCGAACACCTCGGCAAAACGGTTTTCCCGGTAGTAACTGTCCCGGGTGTAGATCAACGAATCGTAGGTGCTCATGAACATCACCATCGTGGTCACGCCACCGACGATAACTGCGGCAATGGCAAGCGCCTGTCCGCGCATGGCCCATAATTCACGCACCAGTTTGAGATTCAATGCTCGCATCACACACTCACCAGCGAAGCTGCGAGGGCCGCTTCTTCTCGCTGTTTTGCTGCACCTCGGTAATATGGCCGTCACTGAGGCGGATTACCCGGTCGGCCATACCCGCGATATCGGCATTATGGGTGATCAGCACCGTCGTGGTGCCCAGTTCCCTGTTGACCTGTTCCAGCGCCTCAAGCACCACCACACCGGTTTGCGAGTCCAGCGCACCGGTGGGTTCATCGCATAACAGCACCGCGGGATTCTTGGCAATGGCCCGGGCGATGGCCACGCGCTGCTGCTGACCGCCGGAGAGCTGTGCGGGAAAATGCGCCAGCCGGTCACCCAGCCCCACCAGTTCAAGCGCTCTTTCGGGCGCCATGGGGTGTTCGGATATTTCGGTCACCGCCGAGACGTTTTCCAGTGCGGTCAGGGAGGGGATCAGGTTATAGAACTGAAACACGAAACCGACATGGTGGCGACGGTAGGCGGTGAGCTCTTTTTCCTTCGCCCGCGTCAAAACCCAGTCACGGTAGCGCACCTCTCCCCCGGTCGCGGTATCCAGACCGCCGAGGATGTTGAGCAGCGTCGACTTGCCGCTGCCGGACGGCCCCAGCAGCACCACCAGTTCTCCTGCATACAGGTCCAGATCTACGCCACGCAGCGCATGCACCTTGACCTCGCCCATGTCATAGACCTTGGTCACGCCATGGACATGGAACACCGTCTCCGTTGTGGTTGTGGCTTGCTCATCGCTTGGCACAGCTATCACCGCTTCGCTGCCGTCCCGTTGACTGGACCTACCTATAGTTTTAGCCGCAAACCGGCATCGGATCAGCGATCAAGGAGGGTTGTAGCGAAAAATCGGGCTATTTTCCCGAGAGATAGCGTTGATCGTCGAAACTGCTTATCCACTCGGGACGCCACAGCACCAGACTGCTCACCACCATGCCGGTAAAAAAGGCCTCGGCAAAAACCATGAATGGCGCAAACGGCAGATACTTGCTGGCCAGTATCTCCGCGGTATAGGGGCCACAGCACAGCAACAATAACGATGCCACGATCACCGTCGCCAACATGGTGAGACCGCCGGCAAAAAAACCGTTGAACAGCGTGTAGATGAAGAAATGATGCGGCAAGTAACGCACGGCAAAGTGCAGCAGCACATGACTCAAAAATACCGGCAGCGCCGCAAGCAGGAGTGCATTGAGCGCAAAACTCTGCCAGTCGGCCGCACCATTTAGCGTCACACCGGCGAGCACCAGGGTCATGCCAAGCAGCGCAAACGGCCAGCCGAACATCAGCAGGAACAGCGTACCGCCGAGAAGGTGATAGTTGAGTCCCGGGTAGATGCCCGCTTTCATGCTCCAGAGCAGCAGCAGTGCCACACTGGCGCCAAGCAGGAGGTTCAGTTGTTCACGACAGTGCAGGCGCTCCCAGGGTGCACGCAACAGCGCGGCGACCAGCAAAACGGCAAACACGATATCTGCCACCCAGTAGAGCGCTGCGGGGAAAAGGCTGTCGGCAAAATTCATACATCGACCGCTTCAGGATACAGGCGTGGATACGCCGTTCAGGTCGCCTCTGCCACATGACCAAACCCGCTGTAACCCTTATGCAGACAGAAACGCAGCAAATCATGCAGCAGGTGGTTGATCTGCTTTTTCTCATCCGGCCGGTAGCGGCTTCCCGGTTTATAGGCATAGCGCGGGGGGATGCGCTCACAACCCTGGTAGGCGGTCACCTCAACCACCCGTGCATCATGATACACCCTCAACGACATGCTCAAATCAGGCAGCCACTGCTCATCGACCCGGAATGGTTTTCTCAGCAGGAGCATGGTGGTGTACTTGCAACGTTCCC
>JBFEUI010000188.1:0-2675 GCA_041547565.1 Thiohalomonadaceae bacterium | reverse complement strand
TGTCAATCCCGCCGCCGCGCGCATGCTGGGCTACGAGGTCGATGAACTCATCGGCATACCCATGCACAGCACCATTCACCACAGCTATCCCGACGGCAGCCGTTACGATCACAACCACTGCCCCATGTACTCCTCTATAGACAAGGGCCTCTCGCGCCATGTGGACAACGAGGTGCTGTGGCGCAAGGACGGCACAAGCCTGCCTGTCAGCTACATTTCAACTCCGATCCTGCACAACGGCCGGGCCCAGGGGGCGGTGGTCACCTTCCGCGATATCACCGAGCGTCTGACTGCAGAAAAGGCCCTGAAACAGAGCGAGCTCGACTACCGCACACTGTCGCAGAACATTCCGGGCATCATCTATCGCATCATGCTGCAGGAGAACAACTGCATGCAATTTTTCAACGACATGCTGGAACCGATGACCGGCTATCGCGTGGATGAACTGGAACCGTGTGAAGCACGCTGCTTTGAGCAGTTGATCCTGCCCGATGATCGACCCGAGGTGCACAGGCAATACCGCTCGGCCATCGACAACAACAGCCTGTTCGAGGTGGAATACCGCATCAAACACAAAAACGGCACCATCCGCCACTTTCTGGAACGCGGCCGCGCCAGCCACGATAGCCACGGCCAGCCGTATCACATCGATGGGCTGATCCTCGATATCACCGAACGCAAGGTGGCGGAGCAGCAGGTTATCCAGTCAAACGAATACCACCGCGCCCTGCTCAAGGCCATCCCCGATCTGATGTTTATGCTGGACCGGGAGGGCCGCTTCCTCGATTACCACGCCTACGATGCCGACGACCTCTACCTGCCCCCCGAACAGTTCATCGGCAAGCGCGTAAACGACGTCTTTCCGCCTGACCTGGCCGAAGCGCTTGCGGCAGACATCAGCCAGGTCATCGACCGTAACGAGGTGTGTATGCACGAGTTTGAGCTGGAGGTGCCGGCCGGTGCCAGACAGTATGAGCGGCGTACCGTCAAGTGCGGGGAAAATCAGGTCATCATGTTTGTGCGCAACATTACCGAGCGCAAAAAGGCCGAACAGCGGCTGGAGTACCAGGCCTTTTTCGATCTGCTGACCGGTCTGCCCAACCGGCAACTGCTGCTCAACCGCCTGTCCCAGGTACTGGCACGCTGCATCCGCCGCGGTCATCTCGGCGCCATCATCTACCTGGACCTGGATCGCTTCAAAACCATTAACGACTCGCTCGGTCACGACATTGGCGATCGACTGTTGATACAGGTGGCCCGGCGTCTTGAGCAGCACCTGCGCCAGGAAGATACCATCGCCCGGCTAAGCGGTGACGAGTTTGTCATCCTGCTCTCGGAAGTCAGTGATGATCCCGAAACCGCGAGAAACCAGGCGCGCAGCTACGCCGACAAGATCAGTGACACCCTCTCCCGGCCTTACCACATTGAGGGACACAACCTGCACACGACCCCCAGTATCGGCATCACCCTTTTCCCCATGGGCAGCAACGATGTGGATACCATCCTGCGCGAGGCGGACATTGCCATGTACCGGGCCAAACAGCAGGGCAGAAACCTCACCCAGTTCTACCTGCCCAGCATGCAGTTCGCTGTCGATGAACGCTTGAGCCTCGAGACCCATTTGCGCGATGCCATTCGCAACGATCAACTGCTGCTCCATTTTCAACCGCAGGTGCAGGTAGACGGCTCCATTAGCGGGGCCGAGGTACTGCTGCGCTGGCAGCACCCGGAACGCGGCATGGTGCCTCCCGGCAACTTTATCACCCTGGCCGAGGATACCGGTCTGATCATCCCCATCGGTGAATGGGTACTGCTCCAGGCCTGCCAACGGCTCAAGGAGTGGGAGACAACCGGACAGCGACAGCAACACACGCTGGCGGTAAATGTCAGTCCACGCCAGTTCCGGCATACCAATTTCGTCGAACAGGTCAAGGCGATCCTGGAGGAGACCGGGGCCGCTCCCTCCTGCCTGGAGCTGGAGATCACCGAGGGCATCGTGGTCGAGGACGTGGAAGACACTATCGAAAAGATGCGCACCCTGCGCGCCATCGGCGTACGCTTCGCACTCGATGATTTCGGTACCGGCTACTCTTCGTTGAGCTATCTCAAGCGCCTGCCCCTGGACAAACTCAAGATCGACAAGGCCTTCGTCAGCGACATCGCCAGCGATGCCAACGATGCGACGATTGTGGAAACCATTATCGCCATGGCCCGCCACCTCGAGCTGCACGTGGTGGCCGAAGGCGTCGAAACCGAGGCGGAGCTGCAGTTTCTGCAGGAGAAAAACTGCCAGACCTATCAGGGCTACTATTTCAGCAAACCCCTCCCCTGGGACGAGTACCAGCGACTGCTGGATAAAAAATTTCACTAAAATTTATGTGGATATAGCAATCCACCCGTTTCGGCGCTATAGTGGCGAGGCTGGATTTTGCCTGTAAGCGGCGCACGGGTAGCGGTCAAGTCGAGTTGACCCACACAATATAACAATCAACGCCGCAGCAATCTGCCATGTCAATATGGATCATTGACCACCAAATATAGTGGGGGGAACGACTTTATCCTCAATTTCAGGGTGTTTTCCTGAACAGGGTGCTAACAATGAGTAATCCGGGCCTCACGGCTCATACCGACAAGGCGCACGTTCTGTTTCAACAGATCGATCTGCTCTACCGGAC
>JBFEUI010000187.1:0-2758 GCA_041547565.1 Thiohalomonadaceae bacterium | reverse complement strand
TGCTGATCATGCCAAGATAATGAAAATTCTGTGGCATTTTATCGGTGACCCGAGGTATCTCATCCGGAGCGATGGAGCTCAGATAGTCAAGGTAGCGCTGTGCGCCGTGATTTGTCATGTCCGGGGTGAGTTCCCTGGCCCAGTGCGGGAACTTCTGTTTGATGTCGAAAATATCCGGCATGTCTTTCATAATAAGTTGGATTTCTGCCAACTCACCGGCTGCGAAGACGTCGGGGTGGCTGGCAATAATCTTTTCAGTAAGACTGGTTCCGGAACGGGGCATCCCCACGATAAATATGGGGCGTCGAGAGCCGTGTGATGCCTTCTGGTTTTTCCTGAAGAATTCACTGTTGAAGATTTCGATTGTGGCATCGAACAGCTTTTCGTTGCGGGGTTTGGAGTACACCCTCTCTTTAAGCTTATTTCCAAGCTGATAGTATTTGAACGCCTTTTGGTACTGTTTAGTACCATCAAAGAATTTCCCGGCAGTGAATGAAAGGGTTAGCTGGACAGCGGCTGGTAAAGTACTCTTACCAAGGAGATCCTCGATCAGTGCTTCAGCCTGCTGTTCATGGCCAAATTTGCGGGCAAGTTCAATGTAAAGCCCCACACTATCCGAGTTGACTGTGGTCTTCCCCATTACCAGCGGTTTGACCAGCTCGAAGGCCTCCTCTGAACGGCCGTTCAAGTGCAGCAAGGTTGCCTTGTTGGTAGTGAGGTGAGTGTTGCTCGGATCGAGCTGAATCGCCTTGTCCAGCAGTTCCAGGGCCTCATCCCAGCGCTGTCGTCTGTGTGTTGCGGTTGCAAGCACACCTAAGGCTTCGGCATTCTCGGGTGCGAGCTTGACGGCTGTCTTGGCAGTTTTTTCCGCGTCTTCGCTTCGACCTGCGTCGACGTACGACTTGGCAAGATTGATATGGTGTTCGGGGTTGAGTGGATCCAGTTCGATCGCTTTGCCCATCCAGTAGATGGATTCCGCGGGTTGGCTCAAAAAACGAAGTGATGTTCCAAGTGCAGCGAGTGCAGTGACGTTATTGGGGGCCAGATTGGCCGCTGCACGGGCAGCGCCCTCTGCCTCGCCATAACGCTGGAGCCTGATCAGCGTGTCGGCATATTCTGCCAGTGGGGCAGCCTCGGCCTTCTTGGTCATAATAGCCTTTTCCAGGAATACGAGTGCCTCCTGGTAGCGCTCGTCGTACTTTTTGATCAGGCCGAGGTTGAGATAGGCCTCGCTGTCATCCGGATCAATTTCGACGGCTTTGCGAAAACACTTTTCGGCCTGCTGCTTTTTACCCTGCATATAAAGGGCGGAACCGAGGTTGCGATGGTAGTGGGGGATATCGGGTTTGAAGGTGAGAGCAGTCTGGAAAAATTCCTCGGCCAGTTTATCCTGGCCGGCCTGCAGGGCGATCAAGCCCATCATGCTGTAGATCTCTGCATCGGTGGGATTGATGGCCAGCGCCTGCTGATAGAGTTCAAGTGCCTTGTTCAGGTCTCCGCCCCTATAGTGCAGCAGTGCCATCTCACAAATTTCTTCAGCATTATTTGTCGATGTTTCACTCATGTGATTTGCCCCGTTTTCCATCATTTCACTCCGGCTGCAGTTATCTTGCCTCTGTTTCCAATAAATTTTCTGGAAACAGAGTTCGATAGAACGCGCAACAGGTAACACGCCATTTATAGCATGCTGCCCTGAATCTTGACGCCATGTGGTGTGTGTAGCAATAAAAATGCCAGATATAACACAGCCCGGCCTCTATTACCTGTCTGCACTGAAGGCTGAAGATACGTTTTCGTTTGTTTGACCCCTGATTCTGAGTAATGACAGCTGGTTATCCATGGCGGTGAATTTGTAACATATTGAATATAAAGGATAATATCTTTCTTCTTGCTGGGGTGGGAAAAGCGTGAAAATTAGTTAAAGTTTGTTGAGCGTCGGCCGATAAATAGGTTGGCGGCGGTAAATACTCACTGAATCGAGTATATCCGCCAGAGATAAAACCCGGTTCCGATAGTTGATTGTAATATCGGGATATAGGAGAAAGAACAATGGCACAAGTCATTAATACCAACATCATGTCGCTGACCGCACAGCGTAACCTGAGCCGTTCATCTTCGCAGATGGCGACTTCCTTGCAGCGCCTGTCATCCGGTCTGCGCATTAACAGCGCACGTGACGATGCTGCCGGTCTGGCGATTTCCGAGCGTTTCACCACCCAGATTCGTGGTCTGAACCAGGCGGTTCGCAACGCCAACGACGGTGTTTCCTTCGCCCAGACCGCAGAGGGCGCCTTGAGCACCGTGGGTGATTCCCTGCAGCGTATCCGTGAACTGGCTGTTCAGTCCATCAACGACACCAACTCATCGTCCGATCGCCAGGCACTCAATAATGAGGTGAGCCAGCTGATCTCCGAGGTGAACCGCATCGCCTCCTCTACCCAGTTCAACGGCCAGAACATCCTGGACGGTTCTCTGGGCGACCTGACCTTCCAGGTCGGTGCCAACCAGAACCAGACCATCACTGTTACCGGCGTAGATAGCCGCGGCTCCCAGCTGGGTGCGGCCTGGGATGAAGGTACCAATATTCTGGCATCTGAACTGGCAACCCTGAATGATGATCTCACCATTAACGGTGTGTCTGTCGACCTCTCCAGTGCCACCACCGTGACCGATGTCATCAGCGCGATCAATAACGAGTACTCTGACTCAAACGTGCAGGCCATCAAGAACAGCTATCTCGATACAGATACGCTTACTG
>JBFEUI010000186.1:0-2773 GCA_041547565.1 Thiohalomonadaceae bacterium | reverse complement strand
GGCCTGAAACTCCTTGTCACGCGCCTGCTTGGCCGAACCACCGGCCGAATCGCCTTCCACCAGGAACAGTTCGCCACGTTCACTGTCCTGAGACAGGCAGTCGGCCAGCTTGCCGGGCAGCGCAGGCCCCTGGGTCACCTTTTTGCGCACCACCTTGCGGCCGGCACGTAAACGGCTCTGGGCGCTGCTAATGGCCATTTCCGCCAGCCGTTCGCCCAGGTCGTGGTGCTGGTTCAGCCAGAGGCTGAAGGCATCCTTCACCACCCCGGAGACGAAGGCGGCGCACTCGCGCGAGGACAGACGCTCCTTGGTCTGGCCGGAGAACTGGGGGTCCTCCAGTTTGACAGAGAGAATGTAGCTGACCCTGTCCCAGACATCGTCGGGGGCAAGCTTCACGCCGCGCGGCAGCAGGTTGCGGAATTCGCAAAACTCCCGCATCGCCTCGGTCAGGCCGGTGCGCAAACCGTTTACATGAGTACCGCCCTGGGCCGTCGGTACCAGGTTGACGTAGCTCTCGGTGATCGACTCGCCGCCCTCGGGCAGCCACACCACAGCCCAGTCGACCGCCTCGACCGTGCTGCTCATACTGCCCATGAAGGGGTCTTCCGGCAGAATGTCCCGGCCCTGCAGTTCATCGAGCAGGTAGTCCTTCAGGCCATCCTCATAGTGCCACTCGTGGCTCTCACCGTTGACCTCGTCCTTGAAGCGTATCTTGAGCCCGGGACATAGTACCGCCTTGGCACGCAGCACGTGACGCAGACGCGGGACCGAGAATTTGGCGGAATCAAAAAACTGGGGGTCGGGCCAGAAACGCAGCGTGGTGCCGCTGTTGCGCTTGCCCACCTCACCGATGATCTCGAGGTCGGAGACCTTGTGCCCCCCGGCAAAGGCAATGTTGTACTCCTTGCCGTCGCGGCGCACCCACACCTCCAGGTGCTTGGACAGGGCGTTGACCACCGACACGCCCACCCCGTGCAGGCCACCGGAAAACTGGTAATTCTTGTTGGAGAACTTGCCCCCCGCGTGCAGCTTGCTCAGGATCACCTCTACACCCGGTATCCCCTCCTGCGGATGGATGTCTACCGGCATGCCGCGGCCGTCATCCTTTACCTCCAGGGACTGGTCCTTGAACAGGGTGACGTCGATCTGTCTGGCGTGACCGGCAATCGCCTCGTCGACGGAGTTGTCGATCACCTCCTGGGCGAGGTGGTTGGGGCGCTCGGTCTGGGTGTACATACCGGGGCGCTTGCGCACCGGCTCAAGGCCGCTGAGGACCTCTATCGATTCCGCGGTGTATTGTGATGCCATACCCAATCATTGTTCCATAATTTATTGGGTCGGCATTGTACCCCATCGGAGGGGGCCGGAACTAGGAACCAGGACTATGCCAGGGTCACCACGCAAAGCGTCGATCCTTTGCTATCAAATTCCTCAACCCTCGCAACTCGCCCCTGTTTCAGGTTTTAAAGTGCCCCACCAGTGACTGTAGTTGCTCGGATATCTGCCTGAGCTGCTCGCTGGCGTTACCCAACTGCTGTGTCCCGGCATTGGTCTGCTCCGCCACCTGGGTGATGGTGCTCAGATTGGCGTTGATCTCCTCGGCCACGCGGCCCTGCTGGTTTGCCGCATCGGCGATATAGGCATTCATCTCGGAGATGCGGGCCACCGCCTGGGTGATGGCCTCCAGCGACACGCCGGCCTTGCCGGACTGTTCGACGCTGGCATGGGCCCGTTCCCGGCCCTGTTCCATCACCTGTACCGCATTGCGGGCGCCGCTTTGCAACTGCTCAATCATGGCCTGGATCTCCTGCGTCGACTGCTGTGTGCGCGAGGCGAGGGTGCGTACCTCGTCAGCCACCACGGCAAAACCACGTCCCTGCTCCCCGGCCCGTGCCGCCTCGATGGCCGCATTGAGGGCCAGCAGGTTGGTCTGCTCTGCGATGCCGCGTATCACATCCAGTACCGATCCGATGCTCTCGCTGTCCTGTTCCAGCTTCTGAATCACTGCCGCCGCTTCATCAACCGAGCCGGCAAGCCCCTCAATGTCCGCAATGGTCTGGCTGACCACCTGACGCCCACTGTTTGCCTCGCTATCGGCCTGGCTGGCCGCATCAGCCGCCAGATTGGCATTATTGGCCACATCCTGTGCCGTGGCAGCCAGTTCATTCATCGCGGTAGCCACCATCTCTGTTTCACTTTGCTGCTGCTGCACGCCCATCTGTGTCTGACTGGTCACCGCAGCCATCTGCTCCGCCGCATCGGCAAGTTGTGCCGTAGAGCTCTGCACAGGCCCGACAATGTCGCGGATCTTGGCCACAAAACGGTTAAAGGCGGAGCACATCTGCCCCAGTTCATCTTTTGACTGCAATTTCATGCTGCAGGCCAGATTGCCGCCGCCTTCGGCAATGTCATTCATCGCCGACACGGCACTTCTCAGGGGCTGCGAGATGGATGAATTGGTGAACCACGCCCCGACCACGCCGAGTATCAAGCCCACAACCAGCAATGCAATCACCACCGAACGGGTATTGTCCATTTTCGCCAGCATCTCACCGCTATTGTTATCTATCGCGGAGCGCAACAGGCTTACCAGCCGGTTGATACCGGTTTTTGTGTCATCGAGCAACGGCGAAACTTCACTGCGAATCATGTAGGCGTCGGAGCGCCATTTCTCGCCACCGTGGACCAGCTTGACCTTCTCCACATTCGCCTTGAACTTGTCACGCACCGTCAACACCTGCTCCAGTGAGTCGGCCTGATCCAGGGTGAGCAG
>JBFEUI010000185.1:0-2859 GCA_041547565.1 Thiohalomonadaceae bacterium | reverse complement strand
ATACCGGCCATTCACTGGGGCGCGTCAAACGCCGCCGCCTGCTCGCCAACGGCCTGAGCGGCGAGCAGATCGAACAGCGCTACAACATGACAAGACGGGTCGAGGCCGAGGAGGAACTGTTGGCCCATGCGGACCTGGTCATCACCAGCACCCACAATGAGATCGACGAGCAGTACGGGATGTATGACCATTACCACCCGGAGCTGATGTCGGTCATCCCCCCGGGAACCGACCTGGAACGTTTCCACCCCGTCAACGGCGATGATGAACACTCCACCGTAAACCGGGCGATTCACCAGTTTCTGCGCGAACCGGACAAACCGATGATCCTGGCCCTGTCGCGGCCGGACGAACGCAAGAATATCGCCACCCTGGTCAGGGCCTACGGCGAGTCGAAGAAACTGCAGAAAAAGGCCAACCTGGTGATTATCGCCGGCAACCGCGACGACATCTCGGAAATGGACGAAGGCGCGCAATCAGTGCTGACCGAACTGCTGCTTCTGATCGACCAGTACGACCTCTACGGCAAGGTCGCCTACCCGAAACACCACGCACCCGATGAGGTGCCGATCATCTACCGCCTGGCGGCCGCCTCCCACGGGGTATTCGTCAATCCCGCGCTGACCGAACCGTTTGGCCTGACCCTGATCGAGGCGGCGGCGAGCGGCCTGCCCATCGTCGCCACCGAGGACGGTGGTCCCACCGATATCATCGGCAACTGCCACAACGGCATCCTCATCGATCCGCTCGACAGCGAGGCCATCAGCGAGGCGCTGCACACCGTCCTGAAAAGCCGCAAGAAGTGGCAGAAACTCTCGGAGAACGGGCTGAAGGGCGTGCGCGAACACTACTCCTGGGCCGCGCACGCCAACAGCTACGTGCACCACCTGACGCCGCTTCTCGGTCGCAGCGAACCGCTGCCGCGCAGCCCGAGAAGCCGCCGCCCCATGCTCTACCACGACCGCGCCATATTCACCGACCTCGATCAGAACCTGCTCGGCGATCCCGACTCGCTGCAGCGCTTTGCCCGCTTCATCCGCGACAACCGCAAATGCGCCAGCTTCGGCATCGCCACCGGGCGCAGCCTCAACTCGGCGCTCAGCGTAATGCGACGCTACGGTATCCCGCGGCCGGATGTGCTGATCACCGGCGCCGGTACCGAGATCTACTACGCCCCGAGACTGACCGCCGACCTGTCCTGGGCCCGCCACATCAACTACCTGTGGAACCCGGCACGTATCCGCACCGTTCTCGCCGACATCCCCGGCCTGGAACTGCAGCCCAAGAGCGAGCAGTCACGCTACAAGGTCTCCTACTATATCGACCCGGCACACGCGCCCTGCATCGATGACATCGACACCCTGCTGTACGAACACGATCAGCCGGTCACCACCCTGCTCTCGTTCGGCCAGTTCCTCGATATCATTCCCCAGCGCGCCTCCAAGGGTCTGGCATTGCGCTACTTCGCCCAGCTGTGGGACATACCGCTGGAGCACATCCTCGTCGCCGGCGGCAGTGGTGCCGATGAGGACATGATGCGCGGCAATACCCTGGCCGTGGTGGTCGCCAACCGTCACAATGAGGAGCTCTCCCAACTCACCGATGCCGACCGCATCTACTTTGCCAGGAAGGCCTATGCGCAGGGCATCATGGAGGCGATCGACCATTACGATTTCTACGGTGAATGCCGGGTGCCCGCCTCATGAACAGGTTACTGCTCTGCACCGACCTTGACCGCACGCTGCTGCCCAACGGCAGCCAGCCCGAATCGCCCGGGGCGCGTGATTATTTCCGGCAACTGGCCGAACACGGGCAACTGACCCTGGCGTATGTCTCCGGTCGTCACCGGGCCCTGGTCGAGGAGGCGATTGAACAATACCGGCTCCCCCGCCCCGACTTTGTCATCGGCGATGTGGGCACCAGCATCTACACGGTCAGTGGCGAGGAGTGGCGCTTCTGGGAGGCGTGGCAACGGGAGATTGGCCCCGACTGGGGCGCCTTCGACCACTCGGGGCTGAAGGGGATGTTCTCCGACCTGCGGCCGTTGCGCTTGCAGGAGCATGAAAAGCAGGGGATCTACAAGCTCAGTTACTATGCCCCGGCGGATATTGCGATCGAACCGTTACTGGAGACGATGCACCAGCGCCTCAAAGACAGCAGCGTGCGCGCGCGGCTGGTCTGGAGCATCGACGAAACCACGCCGGTCGGCCTGCTGGATGTACTGCCGGCAACCGCCTCAAAACGCCATGCGATAGAGTTTTTGATGGAACGGCAGGGCTTTGACCTAAAACACACGGTGTTCGCCGGTGACAGCGGCAACGACCTGCCGGTGCTGACCAGTCCGCTACACTCCGTACTGGTCGCCAATGCCACCGCGAAGGTGAAGGCCGAGGCCCTCGCGCTGGTCCGTGACCAACACACCGAACACGCCTTCTACCAGGCGCAGGGCGGTTTCCTCGGCATGAACGGCAACTACAGTGCCGGCATCCTGGAGGGGCTGGTGCATTACCTGCCGGAGACTGCAGCGTGGCTGAAACGGGGCAATGAGCATGACAGCAAGTAGCCGGCCCGTCATCTTCGGTGAGGTGCTGTACGACTGCTTTCCCGATGGTCAGAATGTGCTGGGCGGCGCGCCGTTCAATGTTGCCTGGCACCTGCAGGCCTTCGGGCTCGCCCCCCTCTTTATCAGCCGGGTGGGCGACGATCCACTCGGGCGCAAGATCCGCCAGGCCATGCTCGAATGGGACATGAGCACCACGGGACTGCAACTCGATTCGGCGCACCCGACAGGCACGGTCTCTATCGCGATCGATGAAAACGGTCACAGCTTCGAGATCCTCGCCGAGCAGGCCTACGACT
>JBFEUI010000184.1:0-2953 GCA_041547565.1 Thiohalomonadaceae bacterium | reverse complement strand
CCTGTTTCATCTTCTCCCCTGTCGCATGCGCCTTTCGCCATTATGCCCGAAGTTAAGTCCAGGGACAGGGTCCCGGGAAAGCGCAGAAAAATAGTTGTGGTACGTGCTTGACATAGTGTCGCCTTGACACTAACTTGTTAGTGTAACTTAAACACTATTAGGGGCCGGCCATGTACAGCTACGACTATCCACATCCTGCGGTGACCGTCGATATCGTGATCTTCACCATTCGCGACGGGCAGCTGAAGCTGCTGCTGATCCGCCGTGCTGGTGAACCGTATCGCGGCAGGTGGGCGCTGCCCGGCGGCTTTATCCGGCTCGACGAGGACCTGGAGCAGAGCGCACGGCGCGAGCTGGAGGAGGAGACCGGTGTGGCCGGGGTCTACCTGGAGCAGCTCTACACCTTTGGCCGGCCCAACCGCGATCCGCGCGAGCGGGTGATCACGGTGGCCTACTATGCCCTGATCCCCTCGGACAGGCTCCGCATCCGCGCGGCGACCGATGCCGAGGCGGTGGGCTGGTTCGGCATGGACGAGGTCCCGGCGCTGGCCTTCGACCACGATGCGATCCTGGCCATGGCACACGAGCGGCTGGTGGCCAAGCTCGACTACTCGACCATCGCCTTCCAGTTTCTGGGCGAGGCGTTCACCCTCTCCGAGCTGCAGTCGGTGTACGAGATCATCCTGCGCGAGGAGCTGGACAAGCGCAATTTCCGCAAGTGGGTGCTGGCGCTGGAGCAGATCGAGGAGACCGGCGAGGTGAGTCGCGAGGGGGCGCACCGGCCGGCGAAGCTGTACCGGCTCAAGGAGCCTGGAACCGTAGCCATTATCAAATAGGCCCCGGGCCTGAAGGAGGTGAGCGATGATCATCAACCACTACAAGGGCGAACCGAACGTCTACGTGATCCGCTACCGCAGCGGGCAGCTCAGGCGCCACGGGCTGGGGCTCGATTTCTGGTACCTGCCCTACAACACCTCGATCGCGGCGGTGCCGGCGATGACGCAGGACGCGCCGTTCATCTTCAACGAGTCGACCGCCAACTTTCAGGAGGTGGCGATCCAGGGGCAGCTGACCTACCGTCTGGCCTCGCCGCTGGATGCGGCGCAGCTGCTCGATTTCACCGTCGAGCCGAAGAGCGGCCGCTACCGCAGCAAGGACCCGGACAAGTTGACCCAGCGGGTGATCAACGCGGTGCAGGCGCACACCCGCCGCGGGATGAACAACCTCACCCTGGAGCAGGCGCTGACGCGGGTGAAGGAGCTGGCGCAGGAGGTGCTGGAGCAGGTGCGCTCGGAACCGGCGCTGCAGGCCCTGGGGGTGGTGGTCGAGAGCCTCTATTTCATGGCGGTCACCCCGACACCGGAGATGCAGAAGGCACTGGAGGCGGAATACCGCGAGCGCTTGCAGCGCAATGCCGACCGCGCCATCTACGAGCGGCGCACCGCGGCGGTGGCCGAGGAGCGCAAGATCCGTCAGGGCGAGCTGGAGACCGACATCGAGCTGGAGCAGCGGCGCCGCGATCTGGTCGAGATGCAGGCGGCGAACAGCCTGCGCCTGGCCGAGGCGGAGGCCAGGGCCGACGAGATGAAGCTCGACCCCTATGCCAACCTGGCGCCACAGGCGCTGATCGGGCTGGCTTTCAAGGAGTTCGCGGGCAATGCCGGCAATATCGGTAATTTGAGCATCACGCCGGACATGCTGGGACAGCTGGTCGGCTGGCTGGGAGGACGGGGCGATGAACGTATCCCCGCTGAGAGCGGCCAGTAGCGCGAAGGCGGCCTTCGACAAGGTCGTCATCGTCACCCGCAAGACCGAGCTGGAGGAGCTGGTGGCACGCTTCAATAGCGTGCCCCAGGCCCAGTTCTACCTGGAGCGGGCGGGGCAGGACTTCACCCCCATCGCCGCCGGCCATGCCCGCTACCAGTCGGTGCTCGACGGGGTGCGGCAGTGTGTACCGCGCGGTATCAAGAGCCAGGTGGTCGATCGGTCTTTCCTGCCGCAGTTTACCTTCGGCGAGGCGGACCTGGTGGTGACCATCGGCCCCGACGGGCTGGTGGTGAACGCGGCCAAGTACCTGGACGGCCAGCCGATCCTGGCGCTCAACCCCGACCCGCAATCGATCGACGGGGTGCTGCTGCCCTTCACCCTGGCGCAGTTCGACGCCGTGCTGCAGCGCACCCTGGGCCGCGAGCAGCCGATTGCGGCGATCACCATGGCCGAGGCGCGGCTCAACGACGGCCAGACGCTGCTCGGCTTCAACGACCTGTTCATCGGCACCCGCTCCCACGTCTCGGCCCGCTACGAGATCGCCCAGGGCAGGCGCCACGAGCTGCACTCCTCGAGCGGTATCATCGTCTCCACCGGGGCCGGCTCGACCGGCTGGCTGCAGTCGGTCTATGCCGGGGCGGCGGGGGTGATCCGGGCGCTGGGCGGGCAGGTGGTGCCGCCGCCGGGGGGCGGGGTGCTGCCCTGGGATACCGACAGGCTGGTCTACGCGGTGCGCGAACCCTTCCCCAGCAAGCTGACCCGTGCCTCGATGGTCTACGGCACCATCCACGAGCGCCGGCCGCTGACCGTGACCTCGCACATGGCCGAGAACGGCGTGATCTTCAGTGACGGCATGGAGATGGATTATCTGAAATTTAATGCCGGCAGCACCGCGACCATCGGGATCGCGGCGAAGCAGGCAAGGCTGGTGGTCTCATGAAAAACGTTTCGCAACAAAGCCGGATTCGCGGTGTGCTGCTCGGTACGGCGGTGGGTGATGCCCTGGGCCTGCCCGCCGAGGGGATCTCCCGCCGCCGCATTGGCAGGCTGTTTCCCGGGCCGTGGCGCCACCGCCTGCTGTTGGGGCGCGGTATGCTCAGCGACGATACCGAGCACACCGTCTTCGTCGGCCAGGCCCTGCTGGCCCACCCCGACTCGCCGGAGCGCTTTGCCCGGCGCCTGGGCT
>JBFEUI010000183.1:0-2967 GCA_041547565.1 Thiohalomonadaceae bacterium | reverse complement strand
TAGTGGACGATATTCTCATGCACGCTCGCCATCATCAGGCGCGCGCTCTGTGACACCATCGCCGGTCGATCGTCATCGCCAAGCGGCAGGCCGGCAAAAACAGCGCTGCCCCAGGTACGGAAACTGGGATTGGTATCGTTAAAGCCGGCAATGCTGCGCAGCAGCGTCGACTTGCCGGTGCCCGAGGGACCCACCAGCGTGGTCACCTGGCGGTCTGCGACCTGCAGGTCGACAGCGCTGAGAATGATGCGCTCGCCGAAGGCCACACCAAAGCCGCTTAATGAGAATATCGATTCGCTCATGGTCGTTTGCATTGCCACCCGTGTTAGCGCTTCAGGTTGGGGTCGAGTACGGAGAGCAGGGCGAGCAGCATCACCTTGATGTCGCTACG
Organism: Thiohalomonadaceae bacterium; assembly: GCA_041547565.1. GTDB lineage: Bacteria > Pseudomonadota > Gammaproteobacteria > Thiohalomonadales > Thiohalomonadaceae > JBFEUI01. The sequence continues at coordinate 2,576 of JBFEUI010000183.1, read as the reverse complement.
CTCCCGGGCATCGACCTCAAACACCGGTGCCTTGATACCGAGTTCTGCAAGTTTGGTGTGAAATGAGTAGAGCCCTGGCCGGGATTGCTCATCCATGCGCGTCACGCCGATCACCACGGCGTTCTTCTCTATAAAGCGCTCAAAGGCCTTGAGATAAAACGCCATGTCTTCGAGCGGGTCTTCGCGGGCATTGTCGATAAGCAGCACCAGGCCGATACCGCCGACGGTAAGGATGTCCCACATAAAACTGAAGCGCTCCTGGCCCGGTGTGCCATAGAGATGCACCTTGGCGTTTTCCGCAACCTTGAGAATGCCGTAATCCATGGCGACAGTGGTATTGGCCTTGCGCAGCGCGGTTTCATCGCTGGCCGCGGCCTCGGTCTGCACCACCGGGATATCGCTGATACTGCCGATGGCCGTGGTTTTTCCTGCGCCCACGGGGCCGGTAAAGATAATCTTGTGCTCCATGATCTGTCTCCCCGTTACAGGCCCACGATTCTGCCAAGCAGCGCCGAGAGCATGGTCTGGTTGCGGTGGGGCTCGAGCACCGGCTCCTCCGCCTGGCGATTCACGGCGCGGGCCACCCCGGCACAATGCGCCGCACTGTAGAACTGGAACAGTTCACTGCGTTCGACCTTCAACAGACGACTGGCGAAGGTGATGGAGGTCGGGTAACGGGTAAAGAAGGCGGCAATGCGCACGGTATTCTCGGTACGGGGCAGACGCGTCAGGTTGGGCCAGTGGCTCAGTTCCACCACATCATCGCGGTAGCAGCCCTTGATCAGGCGTCCACTGGAGGCATGAAAGCCGGCCTGCCACATCAACTCATCGATATTGCGACCGATGGCCTTGTCGTCGGGGCGGCGGGGGTCCTGTGATTTTAGTACCTCTATCTGCAACCGCTCAGGATTGAGCTTGCAGAACGCGGCCATCTTCTCAATGGTGCTGAAATACTCGCCGCGCGAACTGAGCACGACCAGTTCACCCAGCCCCTGGGCCGCAATGTGCAGGTCCTGCTGGTTTGCCGTTGCCCGGCGGACCACATCGACCAGATAGTCCTGTGGATCGAAGTAATCGACCCCCTCGGTGCGAACCTCGTCATTCGCGATTGCCAGCGTGTTCATGAACTCCCCCCGTTATACGTTTGTATATATTCCGGTTTTGATAAGGGGGCACGGGACTGTGAGCGGATTGCCGCCGCGGGCAACAACAAACAGCACTGTGTTGCTGCCAGGGGCAATCAGTTAGCGATCGGGGAAGATATCGGAACGACCTGACAGGTATCGGATGTTCAGCCGTATGGCGAGACGTGATCGGGTAACAGTTCCCGCGGTACTGTAACCGCGGTGCCGTATAACCGGTTTCCACCTCTCTGGCCGCCCTACGGCACGTCGGTTACGCGCAGGCAGGGTTGTCCTGGTGACTCTGTTTCGGCGGTTCCGCTATCCTAGGGCAAGTATCAAACCCCTTAGACCGGTAACTTTGCGACCCAAACCTTTCGGTAAGGTGTGCCTTTATCAAAACTGAGTCTAAATACTGACTTCATTACTGCGGTATTGCAATAAAAATTTTCCTTAATCACACTCACTGCAGCGAAAAGCTCGGCGCAAGACGCAGACAACACCCCCACCCCTTCCGCTTGTGCAGTTGCCACGCTGCGCCTGAAAAGCCGCAGAAAAGACGGTAAAAACTTGATAAATCACAACAATGTGCGGCTTTCTGATGGGAAACAGGCGTCACATAAACACCTACTATCGATAAGACCTTTACAGTAGATAAATAGATACTAATAATGAGCCCGTTGGAATGGATCTATAGTTATTACACTCACCTTCCCAACGAGGTGGGGAAATGGTTGCTATTACCGCAACCAACACAGGCAAAGTGAAAAAAATAATAATGAAAGCAACGACGGGGCAGAGACCTTGACGCTCGAACGTAGGCTGTTTCTGCTCATCGGACTGGTAATGGTGCTGACGCTCATCGCATCACAGGTCCTCTATTATCACCACACCCGCAAGGGTGAGGAGGCACACCTGCGCGAATCGGCCGAGCGCATCTACAGCGTATTGATGGCCACCCGCCGCGTCTACCACCACCAGTTTATCGACAGCGACCTGCCACTCAACGACAACACGCTCGGCTTTCTGCCCGCCCACGCCATGGGCCGAATCTCAAAGGATCTGGCGAACTGGGAGTCGAAGGGCTTCTCCTTCAACAACGTCTCCGACCGGCCGCGCAACCCGGAGCAGCAGGCCGATGCGGTGGAGACGGCGGCGATAAACTTTTTCCGCCAGTCGCCCGAGGAGACAGTGCATTTTGCACCCTTCAGGAACGAGAACAACGAGCCCTACTACCTCTACGCCCGACCGATATGGGTGGAGGAGTACTGCCTCAAGTGCCATGGACGCAAGGACGAGGCACCCCGGACCATCAGGGAACGCTACGACAGCGCCTACAACTACAAGGTCGGCGACCTGCGCGGTGTGCTGAGCATCAAGATACCGGCCAGGCACCTTGAGCAAAACATCAAGCAGCATTTTCTCCACCTGGTACCCGGTCTCATCGTCCTGCTC
>JBFEUI010000182.1:0-3011 GCA_041547565.1 Thiohalomonadaceae bacterium | reverse complement strand
CCCGACTTCAAGCGCTACGGTGTGCTGTGGATGGAACAGCGCTCACTGGCCAGCGCCTATGATATGGAAGGGGCCTTTAACAACTTGACGCTGACGCTGGAGCGGGGGGCGAACATCCGCGGTGTTACCGAGCGTCTGGACGAATTGATCAAACCCGACGGCGGTTACGGCAGTTACAGCCGCGATTATCAACTGTCGAACCGCTTCCTTGCCGAAGAACTCACGGGGCTGGAGACCTCGGCAACGATATTTCCACTCATCTTTGTCGGGGTGTCTGCTTTCCTGCTCAATGTGGTGCTGAGCCGGCTGATCAGTACCGAGCGTGACCAGATCGCCATACTCAAGGCCTTCGGCTACAGCGATCTGACTATCGGTTGGCACTACCTGAAACTGGTGCTCATCATCGTGTCAGTCGGCATTGTCTGCGGGGTGGCACTGGGGCTGTACTGGGGCAGGGGGCTGAGCAATATCTACATGGAGTTCTATCGTTTCCCCTACATGCACTTTCTTGTCGAGGGTTACGTCATTGTGACCGCGGCGCTGATCACCATGGCTGCCGCAGTCATGGGCACCCTGCATGCGGTCTATCGGGCTGTCACTCTGCCGCCTGCCGAGGCGATGCGCCCGGAAGCGCCACCGGATTACCGGGCGACCGTGGTAGAACGTTTGGGCCTGCAGCGCTGGCTTGCGCAGCCGACGCGCATGATACTGCGGCATATTGAACGACGGCCGGTAAAGTCGACCCTGTCCGTCATAGGTCTGGCCTTTGCCGGCGGGATCATGATGGTCGGCAATTTTCAGGAGAGCGCGATTCGATTTATCGTAACGGTTCAGTTTGAGATGAGTCAGCGCGATGATATGACGCTCTCTTTTGTCGAGCCGCTTTCCCGCAAGGCGCTGTTCAACATCAGGCGGCAACCGGGTGTTATTCATGCAGAAGGCTTTCGGGCTGTACCGGTACGCTTTCATTTCGGCCACCGCAGCTACCGTACCTCGATCCAGGGTTTGCAGCCGGGCGGGGTACTGATGCGCGTGCTGAATACCGAGCTTGAGCCGCTTGCCTTGCCGCAGCGGGGGCTGGTGATGACCGATTATCTGGGAAAGCTGCTGGGTATACAGCCGGGCGATATGGTTACCGTGGAGGTGCTCGAAGGGCGGCAGCCGGTGTTGCAGGTGCCGGTGGTCGCACTGACCAAACAGTACCTGGGTGTCTACGGCTATATGCAGGTCGAGGCATTGAATCGCCTGATGCGTGAGGGGAATGTGATATCCGGTGCCTATATCACCATTGACGAAATGGCCAGGGATGAGGTGTACACGCAGCTCAAATCGATGCCGCAGATATCGGGAACCATCGCCAGGAAGGCCGCGATACAGAGTTTCTACGACACCCTTGCAGAGACCATCCTGTTTTTCAGTTTTATCGCGAACCTGCTCGGTATGGCGATTGCCTTTGGTGTGGTATACAACACGGCGCGCATTGCGTTGTCGGAGCGGGGACGTGAGCTGGCGAGCATGCGTGTGCTGGGTTTTACCCGTGGGGAGATTGCCTACATACTGCTGGGCGAGCTGTTCGCACTGACACTCGTTGCCATCCCCGTTGGCTTTGCGGTGGGTTACGGCCTGTGTGCCTTTCTGGCCGCCAACTTTCAAAATGAGCTTTATCGTGTGCCACTGGTGGTTGAAACAGCCACGTATGCCAATGCCGCGATGGTGATACTGGTATCCACCTGCATTTCGTCCTGGCTGATCTGGCGGCAACTGAAGAGACTTGATCTGGTGGCGGTGCTCAAAACAAGAGAGTAGTGATGGAACTGCGAAGACAAGGCGGAATTTTTTTACTGGCGGTGGTGGTCGTGGCCCTGATTGGCTACGGTATGTGGTCGCACCCCGTTGCCGTGGACATGGTCACCGTGAAACGGGCACCGCTGCGCGTCACGGTGGATGAGGAGGGACGCACCCGCGTGAGTGACCGTTATGTCCTGTCCGCACCGGTGGTCGGTTACGCGCGGCGCATCGACTTTCATGTGGGCGATGCGGTGGCGCAGGGGCAAACGCTGGTGGAACTCGAACCGATGCGCTCCACCGTGCTCGACCCACGCAGCCGTGCCGAGGCCGAGGCGCGGGTGGCCGCCGCACGTTCCGCCTTGCGTGTGGCACAGGAGAAGTCGCATGCGGCAAAGGCCGAAGCCGAGTTCGCGGAGGCGGAGTACAACCGCAAGGTCAAACTCTGCGAGCGCGATTGCATCGTCTCCGAGGAGGAGAAGGAGCGGGCACGCAGTTTGATGCGAAGCGCTCGCGCAACCCAACGTTCGGCGGAATTTGCCGTCGAGGTGGCACGTTTTGAACTTAATGCGGCACAAACCGCGTTGCATCACTCTGCCGCTGCGGATGTCGGCACACCGGCTGAGACAGTAGCAATCCGTTCACCGATAAACGGGCGAATTTTGAAAGTTCTCCGTGAGAGTGAGGGAGTGGTGGATCCCGGACAGCCACTGATAGAAATCGGTGATCCCGGGGCACTTGAGGTGGTGGTAGAAGTACTCTCCGCCGATGCCGTGCGCATACACCCGGGCACAACGGTGGTGTTTGAGCGCTGGGGTGGTGAGGCTGATCTGCCGGGCAAGGTACGGGTGGTGGAACCCGCCGGCTTTACCAAGGTCTCTGCGCTGGGTATCGAGGAGCAGCGGGTTATCGTGGTGGCCGACATCACAGCGCCCCGTCAACAGTGGCAGCAACTGGGCGACGGTTATCGTGTCGAGGCGCGTTTTGTGCTGTGGCAGGGTGAAAGCGTGTTGCAGTTACCGACCAGTGCACTGTTCCGTCAGGGCGATGCATGGGCGGCTTTTGTGGTGCAGGACGGCGTTGCCGAGCTCAGGCAATTGAGTATTGGACATCAGAACGGTCTGCAGGCTGAGGTGCTTGCTGGTGTCGAGGCGGGTGAGAAGGTGGTCAACCACCCGGATGACGCGATAACGGACGGCAGTCGTGTCAGGCTGCGCTAGGCGAGT
>JBFEUI010000181.1:0-3136 GCA_041547565.1 Thiohalomonadaceae bacterium | reverse complement strand
CGAGATTATTCTGGGCAATACCTTTCACCTGATGCTGCGTCCCGGCACCGATGTTATCGGCGCCCACGGCGACCTGCATGATTTTATGCACTGGGAGCGGCCGATCCTTACCGACTCCGGTGGCTTTCAGGTCTTCAGCCTGGGGGAGATGAGGAAGATCACCGAGGAGGGGGTGACCTTCCAGTCGCCGGTGGACGGCAGCAAGGTGTTCATGGGGCCGGAGGAGTCGATGGCGGTGCAGCGTGCCCTGGGTTCCGACATCGTCATGATCTTCGATGAGTGCACCCCCTATCCGGCCACCGAGCAGCAGGCACGCGAATCGATGGAACTGTCCCTGCGCTGGGCCAAACGCTCCAGAGAGGCGCACGATGCACAGGGAGGTGCGAGTGTCGCGGGAGGCAGGACGCCGGGAGCGACCGGAGGCAACCCCAACGCCCTGTTCGGCATCGTCCAGGGCGGCATGTATCCCCGTCTGCGGCGTGAGTCACTCAAGGGGTTGCTGGAGATCGGTTTCGACGGCTATGCCATCGGCGGGCTGTCGGTGGGCGAGCCGAAAGAGGAGATGATGCGTACCCTGGCGGACATCACCCCCCACATGCCGGCCGACAGGCCCCGCTACCTGATGGGGGTCGGCAAGCCGGAGGATATTGTCGAGGCGGTGCGGCGCGGTGTGGACATGTTTGACTGCGTCATGCCGACGCGCAATGCGCGTAACGGCCACCTGTTTACCCACGGCGGGGTGGTCAAGATACGCAACGCCGCCCACCAGCACGATACGCGCCCGCTGGATGAGCACTGTGACTGCTATACCTGCCGCAACTACAGTCGTGCCTACCTGCGTCACCTGGACAAGACCGGTGAGGTGTTGGGGCTGCGCCTCAATACTATACATAATCTTTATTATTATCAGACGGTTATGAGCGGGCTGAGATCGGCCATCGAGCAGGGCAGCCTGGAGTCGTTTGTAGAGGAATTTTATGCCCTGCGCTCACAACCCGTACCACCTGTGGCATAATGCGCCACGTGTCTACCGGCGGTTTCACATGCGCCCGCGGATAGGTTAACGTATGGCGTTTACACGGTTACCAACAATCCAAGAAGGAAGAATTTAGATGAGTTTCTTTATCTCAGACGCCTGGGCAGAGGCTGCTCCGGCTGCCGCACAGCAGCAACCCGACCTGCTGAGCGCCATGTTTCCCTTCATTATTCTCTTCATCGTCTTCTATTTTCTGCTGATTCGGCCCCAGTCCAAGCGCGCCAAAGAGCACAAGCAGATGATCGAGGCTCTGAAAAAGGGCGACGAGATCGTCACTGCCGGCGGCCTGATGGGCAAGGTGATCGAAGTGGGTGACAATTTTGTCGAGCTGGAACTGGCCGACAATATCCAGGTCAAACTGGAACGTGCCTCGGTGGCGAAAGTGATGCCCAAGGGCACCATCAAGACCCTTTAAAAAACACATAATAATAGCGAGCTGCCCGCTGTTGCGGGCGGCTTTCGTCAGGTGTAACCATGATGAATCGTTATCCGATCTGGAAGAATCTTCTCATTCTGTTTTTCATCATACTCGGTGCCATCTATGCGCTGCCGAACCTCTACGGTGATGACCCGGCGCTGCAGATCTCGGCCAATCGCATGGCCCAGGTCGATACAACAACCCGCGATACCGTAATCAAGGTACTCGAAGAGAAGCAGCACGCCATTAAAAGCTACCGGCTGAGCCGGGATGGACTGCTGGTGCGTTTTGCGGACACCGAGGTGCAGTTGAAGGCCTACCAGTCAGTACGCGAGGCGCTGGGGGAGAACTATACCGTGGCCCTGAATCTGGCCCCTGCCACCCCCGACTGGCTGAAGTCGATGAATGCGCTGCCGATGTATCTGGGGCTGGACCTGCGCGGCGGTGTCCACTTCCTGATGGAGGTGGATATGGAGGCGGCACTGAAACAGGCCATTGAGCGTTATGTCAGCGACCTGCGTTCGGTGCTGCGCGAGGAGAAGGTCCGCTACCTGACCATTAATGACCGTGATGATCGGGTGGAGGTCAAGTTCCGTGATGCCGAGAAGCGTGCCCAGGCCTACGATGTGATCCACGGGCAGTACCGCGACCTGGTGTTGAGCGAAGAGGAGCGTGAGGGCAGCTACTATCTCTACGCCTCGCTGAGCGAGGATGAGATGCGCGAGACGAAAAAGTTTGCCCTGAAACAGAACATCACCACGCTGCGCAATCGTGTCAACGAACTGGGCGTGGCGGAGCCGGTGATCCAGCAGCAGGGCGAGAACCGCATCGTGGTGCAGTTGCCCGGCGTGCAGGATACGGCGCGCGCCAAGGAGATCCTCGGTGCCACCGCGACCCTCGAGTATCACATGGTCGATGAGAAGCATGGCGTAGAGGATGCCCTGGCCGGTCGCGTACCCCCCGGCTCCCGGCTCTATCGTGATCGTGAAGGCCGGCCGCAACTACTGTTGAAGCGCGTCATCATCACCGGCGACCAGATCATCGATGCCGCCTCCGGCATCGAGCAGCAGAGCGGCAGCCCCATGGTGACCGTGACCCTGGATGCCAAGGGGGCGCGCAAGATGAGCCACAACACGCGGGAGAATATCGGCCAGCGCATGGCGGTGGTATTCATCGAGAACAAGACCGAGACCCGTATCATAGACGGCAAGCCGCAGCGCAGTACGCGCCGGGTGGAGGAGGTGATCTCGGTGGCGGTGATCCGTGACCACTTCAGCAAGCGTTTCCAGACCACGGGCCTGGACAGTACCGAGGAGGCGCGCAACCTGGCGCTGTTGCTGCGTGCCGGGGCGCTGGCCGCACCGATCGAGATTGTCGAGGAACGCACCGTCGGCCCGAGCCTGGGGCAGGATAACATTGACCAGGGTTTTGCCTCGGTGGTGATCGGTTTTGTCCTAGTCCTGGCCTTCATGGCCTTCTGGTACAAGGGCTTCGGTCTCGTGGCCAATATGGCACTGGCGCTTAACCTGGTGTTTATCGTTGCCGTACTCTCCATGCTGCAGGCGACGCTGACCCTGCCGGGTATTGCGGGTATCGTGCTGACGGTCGGTATGGCGGTCGATGCCAACGTGCTGATCTTCGAGCGCATTCGCGAGGAGTTGCGCGCGCGGAACACGCCCCAT
>JBFEUI010000180.1:0-3290 GCA_041547565.1 Thiohalomonadaceae bacterium | reverse complement strand
CGAGCCGGAGCTCGAGCGCATCAACGCCATCGCCGGCGAGCTCGGCACCACCGCCCCGGTCTCGCTGCGCGTCAACCCGGACGTCGACGCCAAGACCCACCCCTACATCTCTACCGGGCTGAAAGAGAACAAGTTCGGCATCGACATCAACCGGGCCCTGGAGGTTTACCTGCGAGCCACCGGGATGGCGCATATCGAGGTCACCGGCATCGACTGCCACATCGGCTCCCAACTGACCGAGACCGCCCCCTTTATCGACGCCCTGGAGCGGGTGCTGGCCCTGATCGACGAACTGTACGAACAGGGCATCGCCCTGTCGCACATCGACATCGGCGGCGGCCTGGGGATCACCTATCGTGACGAGACACCACCGCTGCCCGGCGACTATGCCGCCCCCCTGCTCGATCGCCTTGCCGGCAGGGACCTGAAGGTACTGCTCGAACCGGGTCGCGCCATCGTCGGCAACGCCGGCGTGCTGCTGACGCGTGTGGAATACCTGAAGCACACCGAGGAGAAGGATTTCGCCGTGGTCGATGCGGCGATGAATGACCTGATGCGCCCGGCACTCTACAGCGCCTGGCAGGCGATCATCCCGCTGGTGCGGCGTGAGGGTGCCGCACAGCCCTACGACATCGTCGGTCCAGTGTGCGAGACCGGCGACTTTCTAGGCAAGGAGCGGGAGTTGAACATCGAAGCCGGCGACCTGCTTGCCGTGCGTTCGGCCGGTGCCTACGGCTTTACCATGAGTTCCAACTACAACAGCCGTCCGCGTCCGGCGGAAGTGATGGTCGATGGCGATCAGGTTTACCTGGTGCGCGAACGCGAAACACTGAGCAGCCTGTTCAAGGGCGAGGCGCTATTGCCGGAATAGGCTGCCCGCACACATACCCGGTGCGACGGGGCTGGCCGTGCCCCGTCACTGGCACCAGTGTTCCACCGCCGCCTGTGCCCGCGCGATCTCTGCACGCTGGGCCTGTTTGTCGAGAAAGACGCGATTGCCCCTGTTGTCCAGGTCATAGATGCCGCCGGCGGTTTTATAGTTCTGCAGCACATCCCTGGCCTCATTGCAGCGTTTGGTGCGCTCGGCCTGCTTGCGTTTCTCCTCGAGGGCACGTTGCTCACGCTCCAGGCGCTCCTGTTCCATCACATCGAGCAGCTTGTTCTGCCGTTCACGCTGGCGTTGCAGAATGGGATCCGGTGCCGCCGGTCCACGGCGGATCTCCACCGCTTCGGACTGCACCCGCCCCGGCGCCTTCTCGCCGTAGTGCACCCGCCCCTGCGCATCGGTCCATTTGTAGATCCCGGCGGCGGCCTCCCCGCCCGCCACGCCTAACAGCGAGAACACCAGCACAATGCCAATCAGACTGCGTTGCATGTAAGAGTCCCTTTAAGCGTTATTTTTCCACCAGCCGGTCTGGCCTGAGCCGCTCACGCTCATCGAACAGCAGGCGCCCGGCTGTCCATACCGCCACCAGCGTACCAAATCCGGTCCCGGCCGTGATCAGGAACATAATCAGGATCTGGTACTTCACCGCCTCCATCGGCGGTGCACCGGCCAGGATCTGGCCGGTCATCATGCCCGGCAGGCTGACAATGCCCGCCGCCGCCATGGCATTGATCATCGGCATCATGCCGACACGCACGCTCTCCCGCTTCAGAGCGGTGATTGCCTCAACGGCGGTGTGCCCCTGCATCAGCCGTGCCTCAATCTGGCGGCGCTGCTGCCAGGCACTGGTTGTCAGTCGATCCAGCCCGAGCGCGATGCCGTTCATGGTGTTGCCCAGCAGCATCCCCAGCAGCGGGATGGCGTATTGCGGCTGGTACCAGGGGGTGTTGCCGATAATCACATGCAGGGTGATCAGGGTGACGGCAAACGAGGAGACGAACATCGCCGTGGTACCGACAGCAAAACCCAGCCAGCCGCGAAAACGGCGCGTCTGCCGTGACATCACCTCATAGCCCGCCACCAGCAGCATCACCAGGGCCAACGCCGTGATCCAGCCCAGGTTGATCTGCTCGAACAGCAGTTTCAGCACCAGACCGATAAGCAGCAACTGCAAGGTGGTGCGCAGCGCGGCAATGGCCAGTGAACGCTCCAGGTGCAAACCCATGCGCCAACTGCTCAACGCCAGCAACAACACCAGTATCGCCGCCAGCATCAGGTCAAAAGGCGAAAGGGCAATCATGCTCACAACGCCACCTCCTGCAGGATGCCGTCAGCCAGGTGATAGCGGTGCGTCGCCACCCGCCTGAGCTGTTCCTGATCGTGGCTCACCCAAACCAGTGCCGCCGCCTCATTCGCGCAGTACTCTGCCAGCAACTCTTCGACACGCCGTACATTGGTGCTGTCCAGGCTCGCGGTCGGTTCATCCAGCAGCACCACCCGTGGGCGGTTCTCCAGCAGGCGCGCCAGGGCCAGACGCTGCCGCTCGCCGGTTGAGCAGTGCTCCACCTGCCACTCCAGCACCTCGGCGGCAAAACCGAGTGCCTGCAACAGGGCCAGCGGCGGTGTAACGAAGTGCTCCCCGACACGCTCCGCCCACCAGGCCGGTTCGGCAGGCAGCAGTGCCACCTGTCGCCGCCAGCGATGACCGGAAAATGTCTCGCGCCTTTTGCCCTCCAGCCTTACCTCCCCCTCATTGGGATCAAGGTCGGCAATGGCGCGCAGCAGCATGCTCTTGCCGGTGCCGGACGCACCGGTCAGGGCCACACATTCACCGGCCCCCACGCGCAGGCTGAGCGGGCCGAGATGCAGGCGTTTCAGTTCACTGACGCTTAATACTGCTTTTATTTCACTGGACACGTGGGCGTCTTTGTATAGGATTTAGGTTACCGAACAGACAGACTACGAGGTTATCATGGCTGAACCGCATATCGCTCAAAAGAAACCCTATGTCGTGGAACTGGAGCCTGGCAAGGAGTACTGGTACTGCGCCTGCGGCCACAGCAACGACCAACCCTGGTGCGACGGTTCGCACAAGGCGTACGGTCTGTCTCCCGTCAGCTTCACGGTCGATGAGAAAAAGAAATACGGCCTGTGCGGCTGCCGTCACAGCAAAAACCTGCCCTTTTGCGATGGGACGCATAAGACGCTGGGAGAGTAACGATTTTCAAGGGACAAGTGGATAGGTATGAAGGATGCTTTATCGCACTTACTCTCCTCGCTACTCGCCCCTCGTAACTCGTAACTCGCCACTAAAACCAAAACGCCGCACTCTCACAATCGGTTGGATTAAATTATAACGCCGCTCCTGTGCATCCATGCACCCGCGGCATACCGTCCATCCCTG
>JBFEUI010000179.1:0-3319 GCA_041547565.1 Thiohalomonadaceae bacterium | reverse complement strand
GGGCGCACAGCACCACCACATGGGAGGCGTGCAATACCTTCTGCTCGTTGCCGCCATAGGGGCCGGTTGTGGCGGTGGCGATCCGCGCCTTCGCCTCGCGACTTTCTGCAATCACAAAATGCCAGGGCTGGGAGTTTACCGAGGACGGGGCATGGCGCAGCAGGGTCTTGAGTTCTTCCAGCCGAGCGGTGCCGATATGCTTGTGCGGGTCGTAGGCCTTGGTGGTGTAGCGGGTGGTGGCTATCTTGGCGATATTCATGTTGTGCTTCCGGTCGAAATGGGAATAAATGCGTCAACACCGCGTCGAGTCAATCACAGCGGTGAACGCTGTCCTGCTCACGCTTTTGCATTGAACGATGCTACCATAATTGACAATCGCAAATCGCCGCGCACACGGCCAATGACCGCGGGTTCGGCGCAATCCTGTAAAACGCAGCGATGATCCCCCAATAAAGGATATTAGATGTTTGAAGTCTTACTGTTGGCCGTAGCGTTGAGCATGGACGCCTTTGCCGTTTCCATCGGCCTCGGGGCAAAAGGGGTCAGGAATACACTGGCCTTGGCCATCAAGGCCGGCATTTTCTTCGGTCTGTTTCAGGCACTGATGCCGCTCATCGGCTATTTTGCCGGTGTCGGCTTCCTGGAATATATCGAGCACCTCGATCACTGGGTCGCTTTTCTTCTGCTTGCCCTGATAGGTGGCAAGATGTTCTACGAGTCGTTCAGCGAAGAGATTGGTGAGGATATCGCCCAGATCACCAATCGGGTGATGTTCATCCTGGCCATCGCAACCAGCATCGATGCATTGGCAGCCGGTTTTACCCTGACACTCTTCGAGCTGCCTCCTCTGCTCTCCATTTTACTTATCGGCGTTACCACCTTTGTCTTCAGTATCGCCGGTGTCTATATCGGCACCACTACCGGGACATACCTGGAGAGCAAGGCCGAACGGCTGGGCGGCGTGATCCTGATTGCTATCGGCACCAAGATTCTGGTTGAGCATCTCGGACTGCTCTGATCGGAGCGGATTCACAAGATAGTATTACCTGCACTTTGCAGTGCTATATCCACCTACGCACAAGCTAGTTCGTCGCCTCGGGCCGCAGCCACACATAACTGAAGAAATCCCGTTTTTCCGGCCCGATGTTGGGACAGCTGCGGTATTTGGCCAGCAGGCCGTGGCGGACATAACCGCACTTCTCAAGCACCCGTGCCGAGGCGGGATTCTCCACATCGCACACGGCCCAGATGGCGTGAAGTGCGGTGCGGGCAAACAGCGCCTCGCTCACCAGGGATAGTGCCTCGCTGGCATAGCCGTTTCCCCATGCATCCGGGGCGATGACATAGCCGACACCGGCCACCTGTGTGCGCAGCTGCAGCTCAATCATGCCGACGAGCCGGCCCGTCTCATCGATGATCACCCACGGCAGCGCCTGCCCGCTTTTCCACTTTGCCTCGCAGTCGGTAACGAAGTCGATGGTGTCGCTCTCGTTGCGGTGGGGCGGCCAGCCCAGGAAGCGGCTTGCCTTCGGATCATGGGCATAGGCGAAGATGGCCGGTACATCATCACGCCGCGGCGGACGCAGTTGCAGCCGTTCACCGCGGAGCTGTGCCAGTAAGGCCCGTGTCGAGGCATCCGGCTGCGGGTCTGTATCACGGCGCTGCGCCATTACCTGACCCTGCGCAGTGTGTCACGCCAGTTCGAATTGGGCGCACCCTGTTCCAGCCTGGTGTAGCGCCCCACCTCGTTTTCGTACCAGCTCACTGCACCCTCGTTGGGTTCATGCTCGAAGCCCCACCAGGCACCGTTTCGGTCCTGCGCGATCCAGCGTACCCAGGGCGGGCAGCGCTTCCGTAGGGTGGTTTTGGTGGTCATATACAGTGAGACGATACCACGATGCAGCGCTGTTGGCAGGTGGCCGGCTGGACGGCCTGCCCAAGCATGGCAAAACCGGATTTTTTACCACAAAATTTGCGTCTTAAAAATACTGGACAGACAAATTTTTCAGGCGCATATTTCACCTCGAAAACGCCTGTTGCGTTTATCCAGCGCTTGTTCTGCAATCAAATTCACCGTGAGGAATGGGCATGAAAAAGAAGGACATCTGGCTAGGCTACCTGGATGCCGGGAGCAAAAGCTCAGCCGTCGTTATCGACAACCGGCTCGATACCGGAAAACCCGACACACAATACATCTATAACCTGTCGCGTGGTGAAATCCTGGAATACAAACGCGAGCTTGTATCCAGCAAGCTGCGTGAACTGACCGAGGACGAGAGCCAGCAGTTCAAGTCGCTTAAAGCTTCATTCGATAAAGCGCGCAAGTCTTTCACGCCACGGGTATCAGCAGGTCGCCTGAAGCTTGAGGCCAGCGCACCCCGGGTGATCGCACCTGCCTATGAAGAGGCCGACAACGACGAGGAACTCGACATCGACGATATCGAGATGGATGCTGAGCTTGATGAGGCCTAGCTAGTACAACGGGCACCACTTCCCCGCAACAGGGATGTCGCGGTACGCTACGGGCTATTTTTTGCCTTTGCTTTTCCCGGCCTTTTTCTTCCCGCCCTTGCCGTCTTTTTTATCCTTTTTCCTGCCTTTCGCTTTTTTGGCTTTGTCTTTCTTGGCTTTGTCTTTCTTGCCGGCGGTCTTCTTGTCCTTCTTTCCGCCCCTTTTTTCTTTTTTGTCCGATTTTCCTTTACCGCCCTTTTTCTTGCCCTTGCTCTTTTTCACCTTCTTAACCTTGCCCGCAACGGTCACCGGCACCAGGCCCTCTTTATTCGCGCCCCCCGTCAGCTTGGCGGCCGCCCGGATCACCGCCTGTGCCCGGTTCAGGTGAAACCCCGGTGCCCGCATCAGCTTTTCAGCATCCATCGCCGCAAGCGATTCGGCAGAGTCGATCCCCTCCTGCTGTAAGAACTCTGCCGTCTTCGGGCCAATGCCCGGCACATTTCGTAGCGGGGTGGTCATATCATTTCTCCTTGTATCGTTCGTACTGGAAGCGGCACATAATCCGGGCCTGCAATAAAGCACGCATCACTATCAGCTGTTGCTGTACTGCTCTTGCCATTAAGCCTAGTACAAGCAGGGACATTGCAACAGCATACGCGTAGCCATGTGCGCATACGCTGTGAAAGGACACTTCTGGTCACTTCCAGGCAATTTATCTATTATGAGAACCGGTTCCGTTATGCCCGCTGTCACCACCCTACAATCAATATGACCACATCATCGGGAAGGGAGTATCCAGAACGTGGCCAGTGACCTCCAGGAAGAAAACCGACAACTTCGAAACCGCCTCAAGGTCTTCGTCACACAG
>JBFEUI010000178.1:0-3355 GCA_041547565.1 Thiohalomonadaceae bacterium | reverse complement strand
GGTCACGCCTCACGCCTCACGTCTCACGTCTCACGTCTCACGTCTCACGTCTCACGTCTTCCTCGCCAGTTGTTACTTGATACATACTTCAGGATGGTTTGTAAGCCTGTTTTTTTGTGTACCTTCTGCAAGCCAATCCGGTTTATTGCACCTGCGTTGGCCGTTCGGCCACCTCGGCGCTCAGTTCAAACTTCTTGCCCTCACGAATGCCCTCAACATTGATGGCCTTGCCCGGCCGGGTCTGGGTGATGGCGTTCAGTGCCGCGCGTACCGTGTTGGTGGGCTGACCGTTGATGTGCAGAATGATGTCACCGGGCTGTAGTCCGGCCTTGTCCGCCGGTCCCTGTTTCAACACGCCGGCGACCAGCACGCCGGCCTGCTTGTCCAGACCGAAGGACTCTGCCAGCGCCGGTGTGACGGCCTGTATCTCTATGCCGAGCCAGCCGCGGCTGACATGCCCCTGTTCGACGATCTGCTGCATCACACCCTTGGCCAGGCTCATGGGGATGGCAAAGCCGATCCCCTGTGAGCCGCCGGAGCGGGAGAAGATGGCGGTATTGATCCCCACCAGTTCGCCGCGTGCGGTGATCAGCGCACCGCCCGAGTTGCCGGGGTTGATGGCGGCATCGGTCTGGATGAAGTTCTCGAAGGTGCTGATGCCAAGTTCGGTGCGGTCCGTGGCGCTGACGATACCCTGGGTAACGGTCTGGCCGACACCGAAGGGATTCCCGATGGCCAGTACGACATCGCCTACGCGCAGTTCGTCAGACTGCCCCAGGGTGATGGTGGGGAGCTTATCAAGCTCGATCTTCAGGACTGCCAGATCGCTTTCCGGATCGGTACCGACGATTTTTGCGCTGGTGCTGCGTCCGTCGCGCAGCCCTACCTGGATGGCATCAGCCCCCTCGATGACGTGGTTGTTGGTGAGGATGTACCCCTGTTCGTTGACAATGACCCCGGAACCGAGAGAGGTCTGTCTCTGGGTGCGGGGCCTGGAGCCGAACTCATCACCGAAAAAGCGGCGGAAGAAAGGATCGTCGAACAGGCTGTGGCCCTGTTGCACCACCACCTTCTGCGTATTGATGTTGACCACCGCAGGCGCGGTCGCTTCCACCGCCTCGGCGTAGGAAACCGGCCCGGAGACGGCAGGCAGGCTGCGGGCGCTGGAGGTTGTGCTCTCGATAAACCGGACCACCTGCTTGCCGTTGTTGAGCAGTTCGGGCCGCCACAACAGCACCAGAAAGGCAATGGCCAGGCCGACGGTAACGGCCTGGAAAAGAAAGGCGATAAGTCTATGCAGTTTCATGTAGGGTCGTTGATCTGTTTCAATACCGGATATCCTGAATCATACCCGATGGGAGGGGATCACGCATGACGGGTGTCAAACAGCTGGTCGAATACTGTGATGAACTGCTCGATGCGGCGCTGTACCGCGACTACTGCCCCAACGGCTTGCAGGTGGAGGGGGCTGGGGAGGTGCAACGGATCGTCAGCGGGGTGACCGCTTGCCAGGCACTGGTCGATGCGACGGTAGAGCGGGGGGCGGATCTGTTGCTGGTGCATCACGGCTATTTCTGGAAGGGGGAGGCGCCGACCCTGGTCGGCATGAAACGACGGCGTATCAAGGCGCTGCTCGATAACGACATCAACCTGTTGGCCTATCACCTGCCGCTGGACGGACATCCCCAACTGGGCAACAACGCCCAACTGGGTGCCAGGCTGGGCTTCGAAGTGAGTGACCACTTTCTGGACAACGACATCGGTTGTCTGGGCAGGCTGGATGCCCCCTGTTCGCTGGCGGCGCTGGGTGCGCGGGTTGATGAACTCCTCGGGCGCACGCCGCAGCTGATCGCCGGCGGCGATCACCCCATCGAACGCATTGCCTGGTGTTCCGGTGCCGCCCAGGGTTATCTGGAACAGGCCGCGGCGCTGGGGGCTGACGCCTATCTGAGCGGCGAGATCTCAGAGCACACCGTCCATGCGGCGCGAGAGCTGGGGATCCATTACATTGCGGCCGGTCACCATGCCACCGAACGCTTCGATGTGCAGGCACTCGGGACGCATCTGGCCGCACACTTTGATATTTATCATGAATATATCGATATTCCCAATCCCGTCTAGCCTTATCCGACCTGTCGGCTTGCCATAATTGCCGGATTGTACGAGAATGCGGGTTTTATTTTGCCCGCGACTTAAGAATATTCTTAAGTGCAAATTTTGCTAAGAGCCGATTTTTATTAGGTTTTCTGAGTTTTTTCGGGAGATTCTCTGAGATGAGTAGTGAAGGCGTTGATAAGGGACGACGCCGGTTTCTGACGGCCGCCACTTCCGTGGTGGGTGCCATTGGAACCGGATACGTTGTTGCCCCCTTTGTATTGTCCATGAACCCGAGTGCCCGGGCCCAGGCGGCCGGCGCACCGGTGGAAGCGGACGTAAGTAAACTTGAGCCCGGCCAGATGCTGACTGTCGAGTGGCGCGGCAAGCCGGTATGGATCGTGCGTCGTACCGAGAAGAACATCGCGGATCTGTCCTCGCTCAACGGTCTGTTGACCGACCCCGAGTCAGCCATGCCTCAGCAGCCCGAGTACGTGGACAAGACCACCCGCTCCATCAAGGAAGAGTTTGCCGTGCTGGTTGGTATCTGTACCCACCTCGGCTGTTCCCCGACCTACCGTCCTGACATCGGCGCCGCCGACCTCGGTGGTGCGGACTGGAAAGGCGGATTCTTCTGCCCCTGCCACGGTTCGAAGTTTGACCTGGCCGGCCGTGTCTATTCCGGTGTCCCCGCACCCACGAACCTGGTAGTGCCGCCCTACAAGTACCTGAGCGACACCCGCATCCTGGTTGGTGTAGATCAAGGAGCTGCGTAATCATGAGCAAGATGAGCAACTTTATGGAGTGGGTGGACGCCCGTTTCCCTGCCACCAAGGTTTGGGAAGAGCACCTGTCCAAATACTACGCGCCGAAGAACTTCAACTTCTGGTATTTCTTCGGCTCCCTGGCCCTGCTGGTACTGGTACTGCAGATCGTCACCGGTATCTGGCTGGCGATGAGCTATAAGCCCGATGCGGGGCTGGCCTTCGGTTCGGTTGAATACATCATGCGTGATGTGGAGTGGGGCTGGTTGATACGTTACATGCACTCGACCGGCGCCTCGGCCTTCTTCATCGTGATCTATCTGCATATGTTCCGTGGTCTGATGTACGGTTCCTACCGCAAACCGCGCGAGCTGGTGTGGATCTTCGGTGTGATCATCTACCTGGCCATGATGGCGACCGCCTTCTTCGGCTACCTGTTGCCCTGGGGGCAGATGTCCTTCTGGGGTGCCCAGGTTATCGTCAACCTGTTTGCCGCG
>JBFEUI010000177.1:0-3390 GCA_041547565.1 Thiohalomonadaceae bacterium | reverse complement strand
GGAACCACCATGCCGATGATGGAGGGCATGTAGACGATGCGGGTGACCAGCAGGCTCTCCAGCCCTTCCAGGGGAGAGACAAACCAGAGATCGCCGATACCCAAAGACTGGTACCAGCCCTGGACAACATTGATGTGGTAGAAGTAGTTGAGGAAGGGATTAATCAGCACCACCAGGAAGGCCAGAATCATGAGACCTTCACCAACCTGTGATACTTCAAAGGCATTTAACCAGAAAAACGAAAAGACAAATAATGCTGCAATACCCACAGCCTCCCACACCGGGCTGCGTGATCTTATATTGCCATCTGCAGGTGGGAACTGACTCGTTATCCAGCGAATCAATACAAATTCCCTCATAATCCCTGTGGTACTTTGCATATTCCGTTTTGCTGTTGCCTGAAACTTGTTCCTGTAATCATTAGGTGTATATAGAGTTGGAACTTAATCAACTGAACAACTGTTTCATCTTCTCTGCGCTCGGCTGCGTAACCACGCCTTTCTCCGTCACAATCGCATCGACAAGACCCGCAGGCGTTACATCGAATGCAGGATTCCAGGCCTCGGCACCCTCAGCAGCGATGCGCTGGCCGCCCATGGAAAACACTTCGTCACTGGAGCGCGTTTCGATCGGAATCAACTCACCGCTTTCGAGTGACATGTCGATGGTTGAGGTCGGTGCCACCACCATCACTTTTACCCCATGATGCCTGGCGGCAATAGCGGCGCTGTAGGTGCCAATCTTATTGGCCACATCACCGTTGCCGGCAATGCGATCAGAACCGACAATCAACCAGCTGACCTTGCCCTGTTTCATCAGGTGTGCCGTGGCCCCGTCAGCAATCAGCGTCACCGGGATCTTCTCCTGCACCATCTCCCAGGCAGTCAGTCTGGCACCCTGCAGCCAGGGACGGGTCTCGTCGGCGTACACGCGGGCAATCTTCCCTGCATCAAAGGCCGCCCGGATCACACCGAGGGCTGTTCCATAGCCAGCCGTGGCCAGGGCACCGGCATAGCAGTGGGTCAGGACGCCGTTGCCTTCACCCTCGATAAGTGCCGCACCCAGCTCGCCCATACGGTAATTGGCCGCCAGGTCTTCCTCCTGAATGGCCTTCGCCTCTGCCAGCAAGGCATCCACGGGGTCGCCCTCCGGCAATTCTGCCATCCGCTGCTCCATGCGCTCCAGCGCCCAGAACAGGTTGACCGCAGTCGGACGAGAGGCGGCCAGCACCTCGATGTCGCCCCTGACCGCCTGTTGCCAGTCTTGCGCGGAGCCCGAACAGTGCTTCATCGCTGAGAGCACGACACCGTAGGCCGCCGTAACACCGATGGCCGGTGCGCCGCGGACCACCATATCGCGGATCGCGTCAGCCACTTCAGCGGCATCGTCATATTCGAGATAGACGTGCTGCTGGGGCAGAATACGCTGATCGATAAGCTTTAAGTGGTTGTTTTCCCAGATAATTGGGCGAATGGTGTCGTGGTTCATGTCCCTGTTGCGCTAACCGTATTTAGAAACGGTCGATTCTACAGCAATATCGGCATACCCGTCAGCTAGTTGGTCACAGCCGTAGGCCCGATGGAGCGTAGCGGTATCGGACATGACCTTGTCGCCGGACACCGCTACGCTATGTCCGGCCTACTTTTACAATGGCTTTTCATGGTCTGGGGATAGGGTGCCCCATGGGCGCCGAAATACGGCGGGCACGGCCCGCCCTATGGATGGAGTCTATAATCTGACCTACGACTGAATCCGGCCTACTTGCTCGACGTAGGCCCGATAGAGCGCAGCGGTATCGGGTATTCCTTATTGCCGGACACCGCTTCGCTATGTCTGGCCTACATTTGCCGCAGCAACCTGACCGACCTTACTTGTATCTTGTAACGCGCATCTTGTATCTTCCCCCCATGCAACACGTTGATACCCTGATACACGCCCGCTGGGTGATACCGGTCGAGCCGGACAATACCGTACTGGAGCATCACTCCATTGCCATTCAGGATGGGAAGATCGTGGCCATTCTGCCGAGCGATGAGGCCCGTGCCAGCTGCCAGTCCGAAACCAGCCATGAACTGGACCAGCATGTCCTGATCCCCGGCCTCATTAATGCCCACACCCACGCCTCGATGAGCCTGATGCGCGGGCTGGCCGACGACCTGCCGCTAATGGAGTGGCTCAACGACCATATCTGGCCCGCCGAGGGGCGCTGCATCAGCCCGGCGTTCATCCGTGACGGCAGCCGGCTGGCGATGGCCGAGATGCTGCGCGGCGGCACCACCTGTTTCAACGACATGTACTTCTTTCCCAACGAGGTGGCCCACCAGGCCGAGCAGGTCGGCATACGCGCCGTGGTGGGCCTGATCGTCATCGACTTCCCCACCGCCTGGGCGCAGGCCCCCGATGAATACCTGCATAAGGGGCTGGCACTGCACGATGAGGTGCGCAACAGCAGCCTGGTCACCACCGCCTTTGCCCCCCATGCCCCCTACTCGGTCTCTGATGGCCCACTGGAGAAGGTGGCGATGTATGCCGAGGAGCTGGACATCCCGATCCATATGCACGTGCACGAAACGGCAGATGAGGTCAGCCAGGGCTTACAGCAGCACGGCAAGCGACCACTGGCGCGTCTGGCCGAGCTCGGCCTGCTCTCCCCGCAGATGGTGGCGGTGCACATGACCCAGCTGGAAGACGAGGAGATCGGACGCTTTGCCGAGAGCGGCGGTCACGTGGTGCACTGCCCCGAGTCCAATCTGAAGCTGGCCAGCGGATTCTGCCCGGTGGGCAAGCTGGTCGATGCCGGCATCAATGTCGCCCTTGGTACCGACGGGGCCGCCAGCAACAATGACCTGGACATGTTTGGCGAGATGCGCACCGCCGCCCTGCTGGCCAAGGGGATCAGCGGCGATGCCAGTGCCCTGCCTGCCCACCAGGCACTTCGCATGGCAACGCTCAACGGCGCGCGGGCACTGGGCATCGATGCTGTGACCGGTTCACTGGAGCCGGGCAAGGCCGCCGATATCGTGGCGGTAAGAATGGATGAACTTGAGACCCAACCGATATATCATCCTGTATCGCAGTTGGTCTATGCCACCGGGCGTGACAAGGTCAGCGACGTATGGGTCGCCGGCCACCACCTGCTCAAGGAGCGCAGGCTGACCACGCTGGACGAACAACATCTGCTGGAGCAGGCCGGTCTCTGGCAGGCGAAGATCCGCGAATTTAACAGCGGAGAATAACGGATCGGCGGGCCATGTCAGCCTGCATCGGCGCCCGCGGGGCGCCCTATGGACACAGGTAGATAAATACGAAACATAGGGCAGGCCATGCCCGCCATTAATCGGCGCCCACAGGGCGCCCTATGGACACAGGTAGATAAATACGAAACATAGG
>JBFEUI010000176.1:0-3394 GCA_041547565.1 Thiohalomonadaceae bacterium | reverse complement strand
CTCACGCCTCACGCCTCACGTCTTACCTATAAACAACAACCTCCTCCAGGTGCCGCCGCGGTGTCGGCTCCGGTACCTCTGCGGGGTAGCCGAACAGCAGTAGGCTGATTGGTGTAAGCCCCGGCTCCAGCTCAAGTATCCTGGTGACCTCTGTCTCATCGAAGGCGCCGACCCAGGCCGATCCCAGACCGGCCGCGACGCCCGCAAGCTGGGCATAGGTGGCGGCGATGGTGGCATCCTGTATCGCATACAGGTTTCGTCCCCGTTCGCCATATTTTTGTGCTGAGCGCTCGGTGTCTGTGCAGAAAACCAGGCACAGCGGTGCCTCGGCGATAAAGCTCTGCCCGCCAGCGGCCTTGCTCAGGGCTGCGAGTTGTTCTGTTCTGTCGCAGACGACAATGCGGTAGGCCTGCAGGTCACCGGCAGAAGGTGCGGCACTCGCCATTTCGAGAATGGCATGCAGCTTTTCTTTCTCAACGGCCAGATCGGCCTCGTACTTTCGTATCGAGTGGCGGTGGCGTACCGTTTCAAAAAAATCCCACATTGAACACCCCCCTCTGGAGTTTTAACTGTTGTTGTTCTCCGCCAATGGTTGTTGCGAGAGGCGTTCCAACGCCTCGTGTTGAGGATAGTTGAGTTTTAATACCCGCAGGCTGTCCGCGGCCAGTTCATCCAGTCCCATGGCGCGGTAGGCCTCCACCATGATGGCCAGCCCCTCGGGCTCGGAAGCCGTGCCCGGATAGTGTTCCAGTACGTACTTGCCGCGGTTGGCGGCAGCGAGGTAGGCACCGCGACGCAAGTAGTAGCCGGCAACATTGACCTCGTACTGTGCCAGGTTGTCACGCAGTTCGAGCATGCGCTGGTGGGCATCGGGGCTGTAGCGGCTATTCGGGTAACGGCTAATCAGTTCGCGAAAGTAGCGAAAGGCCTCATGTGCCGCTTGCGGTGAACGTTCCGCCGGGTTGCGGGGGAACAGGCGGGTAATGATCGTGGCTGGCGGCTCGGCCGATGCCAGGCCGCGCATGTAGTAGGCGTAGTCGACATTCGGATGGCGTGGGTGCAGTTTGATAAAACGGTCTGCGGCCCCTACCGCCGCATCCGGCTCATCGTTTCTGTAGTGCGCGTAGATGGTTTCCAACTGTGCCTGCTGGGCGTAGCGGCCATAGGGGTAACGCGCCTCAAGCTTGCTGTAGAGATCCAGCGCGGTTTCATACTCGGCATCGTCAAGGGCTTCCTTGGCCTCGGCATAGATCTCGCTGGCGCTCATGCCGGCGGTCGGGTCTTCTTCCATGGAACTGCAGCCGATGGTGAGCAGCAATGGCAGGGCAAATATGAACAGTCGTTTCAACATGGTTATTCTACTGGGCCTGATGAGAGTCACAGTATATCACCTCTTCAACGCCGGTCGGGCAACCGGGCAGGTTTTTACTCTGCCGTCGGCACACGGTATTCTGGCAGGCTGATACATTTCACCGATTTTTACTGCCGCCCATGCCCCAGGAACACGAATCGAGCCGGTTGACAGCCACTGTACCGCCCACCTGTGCGGGGATGCGGCTGGATCAGGTGCTGGCAGAACTGTTTGACAGTTACTCCCGCTCCCGCCTGCAGCAGTGGAACAAGGAGGGGAAGGTGCTGGTCGATGGCAGGAAACTGCGCGCCCGGGACAAACTGCTGGGCGGTGAGCGGATTGAGCTGAGTGCCGTGGCCGAGGCGGAGGAACGCTGGCAGCCACAGGCAATCCCGCTTGTCATCCCCTACGAGGATGAGTCGATTATCATCATCGACAAGCCGGCCGGGCTGGTGGTGCATCCGGCGGCAGGTAATCCCGACGGCACACTGCTCAATGCCCTGCTGCACCATGCCCCTGAACTGGCTGCTGTACCGCGCGCCGGTATCGTCCATCGCCTGGACAAGGAGACCAGTGGCCTGCTGGTTGTTGCACGAACACTGGAGGCGCAGACCTCCCTGGTCGAACAGTTGCAGCGACGTAGCGTCTCGCGGGAGTACCGGTCGGTGGTGACCGGTGTGCTGACCGGGGGCGGGACTGTCGATGCCCCTATCGGCAGGCACCCTGTCGACCGCAAACGCATGGCGGTGCATCCCAACGGCAAGCAGGCGATTACCCACTACCGGGTGGTGGAGCGCTTCCGTGCCCACACCCATATTCGGGTGATGCTTGAGACCGGGCGTACCCACCAGATCCGCGTGCACATGGCCCACTTGCGCTATCCGCTGGTGGGCGATCCGGTCTATGGCGGACGTTTGCGCCTGCCGCCCGATTGCGACGAGGCACTGGCTGCGGCGCTGCGGGGATTCAGGCGCCAGGCGCTGCATGCCGCACGCCTCGGTCTTGTTCATCCGCGCACGGGCGAGGCCATGGAATGGAATTCCCCGTTGCCCGAGGATATGCGCACACTTATTGCCCTGCTGCAGCAGGACCGTGATCGCCATGCTTGACTGTCTCAGGCCGGAGTGGCCGGCACCGGAGCATGTCCATGCCCTGACCACGACCCGCGTGGGCGGTGTTAGCCTGCCTCCCTATGACAGCCTGAATCTTGGCGATCATGTTGGGGACAATCCCCAACATGTTCTTGAAAACAGGCAACGCCTTGCCAGGGCCTTCTCGTTTCCTGCCGAACCGCGCTGGCTGAAGCAGGTCCACGGCGTGGCCGCCTGCTGCGCCAACCGGACGGGGCAGGGGAGCCGTGAAGCCGATGCCAGTTTTACCCGTGAGCCCGGGGTGGTATGTGCCGTGTTGACCGCCGATTGCCTGCCCGTTTTATTGTGCGACCGCACAGGACAGCAGGTGGCCGCCATCCATGCCGGCTGGCGCGGCCTGCTGGCGGGCGTAATCGAATCGACGCTGGCACAAATGGTTGGGGATGCCGGGTCTTTCATGGCCTGGCTGGGCCCTGCCATCGGTCCCGGCGCATTCGAGGTGGGTGATGAAGTCAGGCACGCTTTTATCGGTCATGATGCTAAGGCGCAGCAGGCCTTCACGCCGTCACCCGCCGGGCGCTGGCTTGCCGACATCTACCGGCTTGCACGGCAGCGACTTACAGCGGCGGGGGTGTCCGAGGTCTACGGGGGTGGTTACTGCACCTACAGTGACAGTGGCCGTTTCTACTCCTACCGCCGTGATGGCACGACCGGACGAATGGCGACGCTGATCTGGATGGAGTAATGACGTAAAACGTGAGATGTAAAACGTGACATAAAATTAAGTTGCTAGCTTTCTTCCACGATTCACGTTTAACGTTTTACGTTTCAACCATTCACCCCCGACCCATTCCGTACTATCATGCCCCCCCTATGATTCATGAAATGGAAACTTCGCTGTCCCTGATTGGCTGGATCGTCATGTTCTGCCTGTTGGGCGGCGTACTCAGCG
>JBFEUI010000175.1:0-3397 GCA_041547565.1 Thiohalomonadaceae bacterium | reverse complement strand
GCGCGGGCGAGTGCGCTCTACCGCCCGGCGCAGCAACTGCTCTGGGAAGAGTATCCACAGTATGGGGAGGCCGCGACCGTGGCGGCGCTGGCGCGCGAGGCCTGGGGCCAGCCGGTGCTGGCCGGTTATCGGCGCTTTGCTGAATACCCGGCGCTCTATGCGGTGGAGGAAAACGGCATCGGCACCTGCGTCTGGTTCAACGATCTGCGTTTCGCAATGGGGAACCTGCGCCATCCATTTCTCTATGGCGCCTGCCGCCAGTACAGCGACAGCCGTTGGGGGCTGTACCGTCTGGAAGGTGACAGGGTGACGAAAATCTAGCGCTTATTTCAGGTGCAGGCTCTCGATGATCTCGATGAGATCGTCATCCTCGGCCCCTTCGAGGTCTTCCGGGCAGTCGTAGGTGATGAAAAAGACGCAGTTCTCACTGGCCAGATACCACTCCTTCCAGGCGGTACCTTCCTCGGTGTAGAAGAACATCAGTCCCTCCAGCTCACCGAACTGCACGTCCATGCGCCGTGCGCCGATGGCGATGGTGTCTGAGGCCAGATCGAGCAGCTCTTCCTCGGTGGTCTGACCTTCGTCCTTGCAGAAGCAGCTGATTTCCAGAGTGCCGACGCCGTTCTCCGGGTCGTACAGCAGCACGCTGTCATCATCATTCTCCATGACCCAGTGTTTCGGATAGGTGGCATTCCAGAGCGGATTGGTGGCGGTGGGCATGGCAGTGCTCGCGCGGTTGGTGTGGGGGAGGCGATTATACGCCGGCTTGGCCGTGACTGCTTACTCGCTGAGAAGCTGTTTGCTGCTTTCCTCGGCCCATTGCACCGCATCCAGGTAGGCACGGTTCATGTCCTCGGGCGTCAGGCGCTGGTGTTGCAGCAACTCCCATTCGCCGCGCTCGTGATGGATGACGGCGGCGAGCATCTCGCCGAGTTCGCCTTCGTGCTCGAGCAGCGCCAGTTTGACCGGCATCGTGAGCGGCATCTGGTCGAGCAGGTGGTCCATCGGCATTTCCATGATCGCATCGAGCAGCGAGAACAGGCCGGTGGTGAAGGCCTGCTCGGGGTCGAGAGTGTCGAGCCGGTGGGCCAGCAGCTGGCTCATGCGGGCACGTATCAGTGCCAGGCCCATGACTTCACGGGGTTTCTTGCCGTTGACTCGCGAGAGCAGCAGCAGGGTCGCCCAGTTACGTATGGCATTGAGTCCGAGCAGGAGGATGGCCTGGGCTATGGAGTCGACCTCGCGGCGCAGTGAGAAGGTGGCGCAGTTGATGTAGCGCAGCAGGCGATAGGACAAAACGACGTCTTGGGCGATGAGCTTCTCCAGGCTGTGGACGGTGACTTTTGGATTCTGTAGCTGTGCTATCAGGCTGATGATGACGGCGCGGTTAGAGGCGACGGTTTCGGTGTGGACCACATCCGGATAGCTGAGGAAGTAACCCTGGAAGTAGTCGAAGCCCAGTTCCTTGCACATCTCGAAGTGGGCCGGAGTCTCAACCTTCTCGGCGATCAGCTTGAGGCCGCGCTGACGCATCTGCGGTATGGCCCGCTCCAGTTCATTGCGCTCAAGGGCGAGAACATCGAATTTGGCGTATGTGGCCAGCTCCAGCATCGGCAGGGTTTCGTCGTTCAGGACAAGGTCATCGAGTGCGATTTTATAACCCTGGTTTGTGAGCCAGCGCATGCCGTCCATGATGGGCGGGGTCGGCTTGACTGTTTCCAGTACCTCGAACACCACCTGTTCGCTGGACATCGGCAGTGGGTAGCGACCGGCGAAGAAATCACCGGTGACGTTGATGAAGGCCGGTCGGCTGCCGACGATGTTCTCCAGCCCGATCTCCATGAAGGTGTTGATGATGACCTGCGAGGTGGCTAGATCCGGATCATCGAGATCGGCGACATTGCGTTCATCGCGACGGAACAGCAGTTCGTAGGCGAACTTGTTGTAATCACCGTCATAGATGGTTTGGCGACCGACGAATGTGCCTTCCATTTGCCGTCCTTTCAGCGTTTCAGTATTTGCCCAGTCCATAGGGCTAATCAATCCCTAGCCTAGTGGCGCGTAGAGTGCCAACAGCTCGTCGGCCTTGCCCCGCTTGTGGCCGTGGCAGCTGATGTAACGCTGCACCGAGAGCGATTCGATGCGTGCAGCATCGTAGGTCTGGCGGGTGAACTCGGTATTGTGATTGGAGATCAACACGCTGATGTCACGGGCAACGGCACGCTCAGCCAGCTGTGCCAGTTTCTCCTGTTGCTTGAGGCTGAAGCCGCCGGCGCTGTAGGTGGTGAAGTTGCTCGAGCTGGACAGCGGTACATAGGGCGGGTCGCAGTAAACCACGTCGCCGGCGCGGGCGCGGCGCATGCTTTTCTCGAAATCTTCATGATGGAACACCGCGCGTTGTGCCTTGTGATGAAAGGCCAGCATCTCTTCGGCGGGGAAGTACGGATTCTTGTAGCGGCCAAACGGTACGTTGAAACCACCCTTGGCATTGTAGCGGCACAGACCGTTGTAGCCGTGCCGGTTGAGATAGACGAACAGGCTGGCGCGCTGACGCGGATCGGTACAGGCATTGAACTCATCGCGCAGGCGGTAGTAAGCCTCGCTGTTGTTGTACTCCGGTGTGAACAGCAGGGCACAATCCATGATGAAATCGGTGCCTTCGGCCTGCAGGAATTGATAGAGATCTATCAGGTCCTTGTTGCTGTCTGCCAGCAGGTAGCGCGGGTATTCGGTATTGAGGAACACTGCTGCCGAGCCGACGAACGGCTCGATCAGGCGACGCCCCTGCTGCGCATCGATCGCGGTTTCTCCCAACAACACCTCCAGTTCCAGTTCCGGCGTGGGGAAGTCGAAGCTCAGCGCGAGAAAGCGCTGCCGCGTGGAGGGTTTCATTCCCTTGAGCAGGTTTTGATAACCGGGGTTGTAGGAAACGACCAGCATGAATCCCGACGGCGCCTGCAGGGTCTCGCCGGTACGTTCCAACGGCAGGATTCGCCGGTCATCGGTGAGCGGGTGCAGCACGACCGTGGTGTCCTTGCGTGCCTCCACCACTTCGTCGAGATAGCAGATCGCACCCTCGCGCACCGCGCGGGTCAGCGGGCCGTCGCACCAATAGGTGCCCTGCTCGCCGATCAGGTGACGACCAACCAGGTCCGCGGCGGTCAGGTCGTCATGGCAGGCAACGGTGTAAAGCGGCCGACCCAGGCGCGCAGCCATATGCTGCACGAAACGTGTCTTGCCGCACCCGGTCGGCCCCTTGATCAAAACCGGCAGCTGATTGCGCCAGGCGTGCTCGAACAGCACCATCTCGTTCCCGTGAGGGCGATAGAACGGTAATTCCTGCTGCCCCGACGGCTCGGTATCGGTTTGCATATCCACCAGCTTAGCCTGCCTGTTG
>JBFEUI010000174.1:0-3403 GCA_041547565.1 Thiohalomonadaceae bacterium | reverse complement strand
TGCTGACACTGACCGGCTTGCTGGCAACGCTGCTACTTTTCGGCTGCGCGCCGCACCCGGGCAGCGGCTCCTGGAAGGCAGAGGAAAACGATGCCGGCATTGTCCGGCTGGACGTGAAGTTTGACGGCAAGGCCAGCCTCTATATTCGCAGGGACGAAAAAATCACGCTGAGCTGTCTGTGGGGTGCAGAAAGCAAGACTCGCGTGCTGCTCGGCTGCAAGGAAAAGGACAACGTGGAAGAGGCGCTACACTACAACCTGGACATTACCGAAAGCGGCAAGGCGGTGCTGTCCATGGACGGCAAGGCCATCGCCAACATGAGCAAGCTGACGCAGTAAGGCTTTATCAGGCGTCGAGTGTACGCAAGCGCTGCAGCGCCTCGTCCCGCGACAGGACATCCTTTACGCAACGCCTGAAATAGGCGCGCAGCGGTTTTTTGATATGCCGCTCCACATCCTTTTGTTCAATCGCCTTTAACACGGAGAAGAGCGCCAGGGCGTAGAGGGCCTCCTCCTGGGTCAGGGTCGCGCTGCGCTCGGCCTGTGGATTGAAGCAACTGCCGCAGCCACCGCGATAATTGTAGGCGCTGTTGGCGAACATCAGGCCGAAGCCCATGTAGATGGCCAGCACCTCGGTCGCCTGGGGCCAGTACTCGTCGCCGCCCGGTGGCGGCTCGGCAGTCACCGCCGCCAGGTAGTGGGCCAGCGTGTGGGCAAAGGTGGCGATCAGCGCCTCGGGGTTATTGATCTGCTGCGGATTGTAGCTGATTTGCAGGCGGTTCTCCTCTGCCACATCGGCAGGCGCAACACCCCCGGACTCACGCAGGGCGCCCTCAATCACCACCCGTGGCGATTCCGTCACACCACAGCTCGCCTGATCGACAAGGCGGCAGGGCCAGTGACTGAGCCCGGCATATTCCTGCACCTTTTCAAAAATCAGCGTGGCCATGCCGTCCACGCTGTCGACCGTGCCCGGAAAGTGTTCATTTGACGGGGTCACCAGAATGGTTTCGTCATAAAACAGCCTTGCATCAAAATGGCTCAGGCTCCAGGCAAACGTGTCGAACAGCCACTGCACGGCCGCCTCGTCCAGTACCGGCTTCTTGTCAAACAGGGAAAACAACGGGACAACACCTACAACGTTGGAGAACGGGGCTTGCAATGTATCGTTTCACCGGCACGCAGGCAATACGCTGCTGCACAGGATGCCCTACATCGCTGCAACCAGCCGTGCCATCTTTTCACGAGTAGCCGCATCGGGCAGCGGCCCGTAGGCTGCGCCCATGTTCTCGACCATGTGCCCGAGCTTCGAGGTGGCCGGAATGGCACAGGTCACCGCCGGGTGCGACACGGCATACTTGAGAAAAAACTGTGCCCAGTTGTTGCAGCCGAATTCGCCGGCCCAGCCGGGCAGGGCGCTGCCGCGTACACGGCGAAACAGTGCGCCACCCATAAACGGCCGGTTCGCGATCACCGCCACACCGCGCTCGGCGGCCAGGGGCAACAGCCGCTGCTCCGCTTCACGGTCGATCACATTGTAGGTGAACTGCACGAAATCCAGCGCCTCGTGCCTTAGCAGTTGCTCCAGCTCTTCATGGCGTCTGCCGTGCGAGGTCGTGACACCGAGGTAGCGTATTTTCCCCGCCGCCTTCCACTCTCTGAGCGTCTCTAGGTGTCCCTCCCAGTCGAGCAGATTGTGCACCTGCATCAGGTCGAAGCGGGCCACATTCCAGAAGCTGCGCGAGCGCGCCATCTGGCTGATCCCCCTCGCCTGGCCGTAGGTCCAGACCTTGGTCGCGGCAAACAGGCGCTGTCGGTTGGCAATGCGCTCCAGGCAGTAGCCCAGTGTCCTCTCCGAGGAGCCGTACATCGGCGAGGAATCCACCAGTGCACCGCCCATGTCGAAAAAGGCCTGCAGTACCTTTAGCCGCTGTTCGCGCTCGAAGGGATAGTCGTAGACATCGAAGGTCTTCCAGGT
Organism: Thiohalomonadaceae bacterium; assembly: GCA_041547565.1. Taxonomy (GTDB): domain Bacteria; phylum Pseudomonadota; class Gammaproteobacteria; order Thiohalomonadales; family Thiohalomonadaceae; genus JBFEUI01. The sequence goes on along the minus strand of JBFEUI010000174.1, from coordinate 1,426 downwards.
GCCCATGCCGATGACCGGCAGGGTTTCACCTGTGGCGGGAATCGGTTTGGCCGCGACACGGCCGGCCGGCGCCGCCCACAGCCGCGGGGCAGGCATCAGCGAGGCGCCAGTGCCAGCCAGCCAGCGCAAAAAACGGCGACGATTCAGCTCCATTGCCCTCCAGCCCCCTCGACATGCGGTCTGCAGGCGCACGCGCTCAGACCGTCAGCATCGGCGCCATCCGCTCTGGATAACGCCCTGTCTTAGAGGATAGCAGGCAGCCCGTGTGCGCTGCTTTAACCGCGGCGCAAGGCGCTCAGTGCGCGTGTTCCTGCCTTGCCGCGGCGCTGCCGGCAAAGTGCGGAAAACGCACCTGTGCATAGTGCGAATGGCACTGGATGCAGCCCTCGCTCAACCTGGAGTAGTAGAAGTTCGCCACCGCACCATTGTGCTGTTCGGCGGCATGGGCCAGCATTCCCGCGTTGTGATGAAACTGGGCGTCCAGCATCTTGAAGCCCTCCGGCAATACCCGGCCGAGTTCCTCACGCTGCTCACTGCTCAGTGAGCGCTGCAGGATATAGCTGTCCCTGATCGAGCGCGCCTTGCTCGCCATCTGCGCCCAGTCGCCCGCCGCCAGTGCCGGCAACAGCGCCTGCATCGCGGTTTGCACAGCCTGCATTTCATCTTTCAACAGCTCACGCACTCCCTCCGAAAGCCCGAGAGAATCTTCGGCCTGATGCATCGCGTGCATCGGCTCCGCGGCAAATACCGGTTTGAACATCGCCAGCATCACGCAAAACACCAGTGCAGATCGTTTCAGTTTCATGACTCACCCCAGTACGGCGTTTTGATCGGGTCACCCAGGTCCGCCTCCACCAGTCGACGGCGCACCTCCAGCAATCTTTCAATTAGCGCCGGCTCGCACTTCTCATAACTCTGCGCATCGGGTACCCGCTTGACCACCACGCCGAGCAGTTCGGTAATCGCGTTGCCGATCGAGTTCTGGCTGATGGTGACGATGAGCTTGCCCTCGTCGTTGCGGAAGATGAGCTGCTTGAACGCCGGCTGCCAGCGGATGGCGTTGGCGTAGGCCGGGTCCTTGATGCAGCGATCGCGCACCATCTTGGCGGTCTTGAGAAAATCGTTGTTGAACAGCAGCACGTTCTCCACCTGCTCGGGGAAGTGGAGGTCGTCGAGCATGGGTGCGTTGCGCGTTGAGACCTGGGAGAAGAAGGTGCGGTAGAAGTCGAGAAAGCCCTTGAGGATCTCGTCGTACTCCTGCCAGAAGCGCACGTCCTCCAGGGTCGCCGCCCCGCCCGGGATCTCCCAGCTGGGCAGGCCCTGCGGATAGCCGGTCAGCTCGATGCGCGCCGACTCGTCACCGATAGGCCGCAGCACCTCCAGCTTGAGCGCCTTGCAGATGAACTCGCGATACACATCATGCATG
>JBFEUI010000173.1:0-3495 GCA_041547565.1 Thiohalomonadaceae bacterium | reverse complement strand
TTCACGCTTCACGCTTCACGCTTCACGCTTCACGCTTCACGCTTCACGCTTCACGCTTCACGCTTCACGCTTCACGCTTCACGCTTCACGCTTCACGCTTCACGCTTCACGCTTCACGCTTCACGTCCTCCGTGCCTGGGTGCGCAGTCGATCGTAACGACGACGTTCTCCTGCCTGGTTCAGGTAGTTGGGTACAATCGATTCGACACTGCGCGGGGTGAATTCGAATACCGCCGGAAATCCGTGTTCACAGACACTGGCCCGTTGCATGCTGTGGTAATTGTCGCGGGTGAACGGCTTCCCCGGCAGCCACTCCATGAGACTTGCCTGAAGGCGTGACAGGCTGTCGCCGAGGCCGATAATGGGCTTATGGCTGCCGATGGTGGCGGCGGTGTAGCTGATCAGTTGTTTTAGCGTGTAGCTGTTCGGTCCGCACAACTCGTAGCGCTGGCCGTAGGTGGCCGGGTTATCGAGTGCGAGGGCAAAGCACTCCACGACATCACCGACGTAGATCGGTGCGAAGCGTGCCTCTGGACAGGCCAGAGGAAAAGGACCCGGTATCTTTTTAAGCAGTGCGGAAAAACGGTTAAAAAAGCTGTCCCCGGGACCGAAGATGACCGAAGGCTTGAGGGTGGTGACGGAAATCTCGTGTGCGCTGTGGACAATATTTTCGCCCTCGCCCTTGCTGCGCAGATAATGACTGGCGCCGTAGGCGGCGTCGGCACCCAGCGCACTCATGTGCAGCAGACGTTTCACATGGTTGTGACGGCAGGCATCGACCACTTTGTGGGGCAGGAGTACGTGGGCTTGCTGGAATGAGGTGTGGTTGCGGCCCGCCTCGTTGAGGATGCCGACCAGATTGATCACCACCTCGCTGCCTGCGAGGATATTTTTCAGTTCATCGGGACTGTGTATGTTGGCCTGAACGAGCTTTACTGTAGGGTGGACGAGGAGGGAGCGGTTGCGCTCCGGGTGCTGGCTGGGAATGAGGATTTGGTGACCTTCCGGGGCCAGCCGGTTAACCAGGTGGCGGCCGACAAATCCGCTGCCACCCAGAATGGTTATCTTGTATCGCTTCATGCACTTCTCCGGCGCATCTGATGATTTGCTTAAGTAGATGTTGCTAGATTGTATACTAGTTATCAATCGTGAGATTTGAGCTGGAGCACAAACAGATGGTATTTAAGTCCGTTAATCCAACCAACAACGAATTGCACACCGAGGTGCCGGTCTGGGGCGCCGCACAACTGGAACAGGCGTTAACCTTGAGCGCGGCGGCGCTGCCGGGCTGGGCCGCCCGGCCGATCACCGAACGTTGCGCGCAGCTGCATAGGCTGGCCGACGTGCTGCGCCGCGACAGGGCCGGGCTGGCGCGCCTGATCACGCTGGAGATGGGTAAGCTGCTGAAAGAGGCGGAGGCGGAGATCGACAAGTGCGCCTGGGTGTGTGACTACTATGCCGACAAGGGTCCGGAGTTCCTTGCCGATGAACTGATCGCCACCGATGCGGGGCGCTCCCTGGTCACCTATCAGCCGCTGGGGGCGGTGCTGGCGGTAATGCCGTGGAACTTCCCCTTCTGGCAGGTATTTCGCTTTGCCGCCCCGGCGCTGGTGGCGGGTAATGTGGGCTTGCTGAAACACGCCTCGAATGTGCCGCAGTGCGCCCGGGCCATTGAAGCGCTGTTTGACGAGGCGGGCTTTCCCAGGGGGGCGTTTGTCAACCTGGTGATCAGTGCTTCGCAGGTGCAGGGGGTGATCGAGGATCCGCGGGTACAGGCGGTTACGCTCACCGGATCGGAGAAAGCCGGGCGCAGTGTGGCGGCCACGGCAGGTGCCTGCCTGAAAAAATCGGTGCTGGAACTGGGCGGTTCGGATGCCTTTATCGTGCTGGAGGATGCCGACCTGGAACAGGCGGTCGGGCAGGGGCTGATTTCCCGCTATCTCAATGGCGGCCAAAGCTGCATCGCGGCCAAGCGTTTTATCGTGGTGGATGCCGTGGCCGAGACGTTTCTGCAGCACTTCCGGGAGGCGGTGGCCGCACTGCGGCCGGGTGACCCCCTCGATGCGGCCACCACCCTGGCACCGCTGGCACGCAGCGACCTGCGCGATGAACTACACCGCCAGGTCAGTGCCAGCATTGAGGCCGGTGCGGTGGCGGTGACCGGCTGTGCGCCGCTGGAACGAGAGGGGGCGTTCTATGCGCCCTCTATCCTCGATCGGGTGGCCCCCGGCATGCCGGCCTACCATGAGGAGTTGTTCGGACCTGTGGCGATCATTATCCGTGCACGGGATGAGACCGATGCGCTGCGCATTGCCAACGACTCCGCGTTTGGCCTGGGCTGCAGTGTCTGGACCGGGGACAGTGAACGGGGCGAACGTCTGGCACGCCAGGTCGAGGCCGGTTGTGCCTTCGTGAACGGCATGGTCAAGAGTGACCCGCGCCTGCCGTTTGGCGGCGTGAAGAACTCGGGCTACGGCAGGGAATTGTCGCACCAGGGGATTCACGAATTCGTCAATGCCAAGACACTCTGGATCAGGTAGCCGGGCAGACATAGTATGCTTGGAATAACACGAACCGCGTATGCTTTTGAATAAGGGGGGCTTTTGAACGACAGGGAATCATTGCGCCGCAGCCTGTCACTGCCCCTTATTACCTTTTACGGCCTGGGTACGATCATCGGGGCGGGTATCTATGTCCTGATCGGAGAGGTCACCGCCCAGGCCGGGCAGTTTGCCCCCCTCTCATTCCTTTTCGCCTCCCTGCTGGCGGGCTTCTCCGCCTTCTCCTATGCCGAGCTGTCAGCGCGCTTTCCGCTGAGCGCCGGGGAGGCCATCTATATGCAGCGTGCCTTTGGCAAAATAGCACTGGCGCGGCTGATGGGGTTGTTGATTGTGTTGATCGGACTTGTCTCGACCGCGACCCTGGTCAACGGATTTGTCGGCTATTTCGCGGTGTTTGCGCAGTGGCCGGCCTGGCTGGTGATGGCCCTGCTGGTGTTGTTTCTGGGCGGGGTCGCCTGCTGGGGGATCACCCAGTCGGCGCTGGCGGCGGCCCTGACCACCTGCATCGAGATTGGCGGTCTGTTGCTGGTGCTGTGGGCCGGCGGTGATCGACTTATCGATACCGGGGGCGTCGAGATTGCCTGGCTGCCTCCCATGGAACAGGTCGTCTGGGTGGGGATTTTCGCCGGTGCATTTGTCGCCTTCTACGCCTTTATCGGTTTTGAAGATATCGTCAATGTGGCCGAGGAGGTGAAGTCGCCGACCCGCAACCTGCCGCTGGCTGTGCTGCTGTCACTGGCTATCGCCACCGCGCTGTATTTCCTGGTCTCGGTGGTGGCCATCCGCGTGGTGGCACCGGCTGAGCTGGCGCAGAGTGCGGCACCGCTGGCGCTGGTCTATCAGCGTGCCAGCGGCCAGGAGCCGTTTTTCGTCGCCTTTATCGGGATTGCGGCGGTGGTCAACGGCGCCCTGATCCAGATCATCATGGCCAGCC
>JBFEUI010000172.1:0-3619 GCA_041547565.1 Thiohalomonadaceae bacterium | reverse complement strand
GCATAGGGCGGGCCGTGCCCGCCATTCAGATGTCTAAATGACGTGAGACGTGAGACGTGAGACGTGAGACGTGAGACGTGAGACGTGAGACGTGACCAAGTGTATGCCCCTCACGAAGCCGTCAACCCCCTCGTTTCACGTTTAACGTTTCACCCTTTACGAATAACATGGCCATAGGGCGGGCCGTGCCCGCCATCACGATTCTGCCACGGCGCCCATGGGGCGCCCTATATTCGTTTCACCTTTCACGCTGTACGCGATGCACTTCACTCTTCACCCCCTCACTCTTCACCTTCAATAAGATACAATACCCCCATGAGCAACTTTGTAACACCACCCAAGGGGTTGATGCGCCCGGTCGGCCGCGCCATCGCCGACTATGCCATGATCCGCGAGGGCGACCGGGTCCTGCTTGGCCTGTCCGGCGGTAAGGACTCGCTGTCGCTGCTGCATATCCTGCTGCACCTGCAGCGCCATGCGCCGATCCGCTTCAGCGTCGGCGCCGTAACGGTGGACCCGGAGATCCCCGGCTTTGACCCCTCGCCGCTCAAGGCGTACCTGGCGGCCCTGGACGTACCCTATTTCTACAGCTCGCAGCCGATTGCCGCGGACGCGGAAAAACATGCCAACGAGCCCGGCTTCTCGTTCTGTGCCTTCTGTGCGCGCATGAAGCGCGGCATCCTCTACACCACGGCGCGCAGGGAAGGCTATAACGTACTGGCCCTGGCCCAGCACCTGGATGACGTGGCCGAGTCGTTTCTGATGTCGGCGTTTCATGGCGGCAAGCTCAATACCATGAAGGCGCACTACACCAACAACGATGGCGATATCCGCATCATCCGGCCGCTGGTCTATGCCCGCGAGCGTCAGACCGATGATTTTTCCAGACAGGCGGAACTGCCCATTATCCCCGACAACTGTCCCGCCTGTTTCAAGATGCCGACCGAACGCGAACACATGAAACAGCTGCTGGCCGGCGAGGAACAGCGCAACACGCAGTTGTTCAAAAGCCTGCTCACCGCAATGCGGCCGCTGATGCATGGCGAGTTCGACGACGAGGAAAACGCGTGAACCATGCCCGCCGAGCAGACACCCGTTCTTAATATCCTGTTTTCGCTACTTGCTCGCCTGCCGCTGCCGCTGTTGCACGCCGTGGGCGCCACTATCGGCTGGCTTTTTTTCCTGTTTCCCAATCACCACCGGCGCATCGCCGAACGCAATCTTCAGCTGTGCTTTCCCGACAAAACGCTACTGCAGCGCCGCGAGTTGTTACGGCAACACTTGATGGAAACCGGCAAGGCGCTGCTGGAGACACCCATGATGTGGTCGGCCACAACGCAACGGCTCGCGCAGCTGGTCAGGGAGGTGAGGCATCCGGAACTGCTCGAAAATGCCATGAAGGAAGGCAGTGGCGTGATCCTGATCTCGCCGCATATCGGCTCCTGGGAATATATCGGTTTCTACAGTGCCCAGCGACATCCCATGACCTGCATGTACCGTCCGCCGCGAAACAAGACCGTTGCCCCATACATGCTGGCGGGACGGCAGCGCATGGGCATCACCCTGGCCCCCACCGATACCAGCGGCATCCGCACTTTGTTGCAGACGCTAAAGAGGGGTGAACTGGTCGGAATTTTGCCCGATCAGGACCCCAGAGAACAGGGTGGGGTATTCGCCCCCTTCTTCGGCATTCCCGCCAATACCATCAGCCTGCTGCCGAGGCTCGCCTCGCGCAGCAAGGCCAGGCTGCTGTTCGGCATCGCCGAGCGGCTGCCCTGGGGAAGGGGTTTCCGGATCCATTTTCTGCCCGCCCCGGAGGGCAGTGATAGTGAAGATGCCGCCGTTGCCGCCACAGCGATAAACAAGGGCGTGGAACAGTGCGTGGCCATCGCGCCGGCGCAGTACCAGTGGGGCTACAAACGCTTTCGTACACGGCCTGAAGGTGAGGCCTCTGTCTATAAGCGTGAGGCGTGAGGCGTGAGGCGTGAGGCGTGAGGCGTGAGGCGTGAGCAGATTGCCGCCCCCACCGGAGCCTGTCAACCGCCTCATTTCACGATTTACCTTTCACTGCACGAAGCATAGGGCGGGCCATGCCCGCCATCGCCGCCCCCCCACAGGTGCCCTATATCGTTTAACCGTTCACATTTAACGCAACGCTATTCATCTGGAGCTAACCGTGAAAAATTTTTATTTTCTTCCGACCACCTGAACACCACACAGCGGTAACGTTCATGGCAGTGTTCCAGAATATCGATGACCTTGTTTTCATCCAGCCAGGATGCCAGCGGTATGTACTTGTTATCCTCGATGATTGCCAGCACGGTTCGGTGTTTTTCGCTCTGCTCATCATAAAACAGGCATTGCGCCATATCGGTGCCTGAGGAGCAAAGCCCGGTGATTTTTAATTCGCACAAATCACATGTCATCAATCAACACCCCTCTAGCGTGTATTTCCCTTTTATATAACCGTGTAACTGGCCGGCTTGTTAATCAGGATAGCAATCCTCAAGTGAGGATACTTTGTGCATGCTCACGTTATTCACTCGCACAGCTCTGACAGTAGATCGTGCCAAGTCGAAGGTGGTAGCGCACCGTTTCACCCTCCATCACCTCACGGCTGCAGCCGTCACACAACGACCCTATTTCAAGCTCCACCTCGCCAAAGCCGTCAAGCGGCATCTCCACACCGTTGACGATACGCGGGATCGCCTCGCTCTTGACGATGTCCTTGCGGAATGACTCGTCGATATCGAGCCAACGCTTGATCAGGTGTTCCGGCAGGTTGTGCTTGCGCAGGCACTGTTCCATTAGCCGCTCACGATAATCGAACAGTTCGTCGGATATCACCATCCAGTGATGGGCATTTTTGGGGCGGTCACCAAAATAGACCTTCTCCCCGGTAAACAGCTGACGCATGAACAGAAACTGTTTTTCCACCGAGCGCTGCTTTGTTATCCCCTCAAAAAACGGCGCGAGTTTCGGATCGTCATAAACGATGGTGTAGAAGTCATTCATGATTACACCGAGAAGGCGCCCCTCATCCAGCGCCGCCCACATCTCCTGATCCGGAGCAATCGCAGCGCTGTTGTGGGCACTGCATACCTGCCCACCGTCATTGTCCGTTTTCTCTGTAGCATGCACATTCGACACGCTGTCATCTGCTGCAACTGCCTGCACCTGCAGTTCATCACCAATAGCCGCCTCCCCGTATAGCCAGGCGCTTACATGGTCATCAGCACTGTTGTCGATCTGCAGCCGGATATCGCCGTTATCATGTTGTTCAGCAACGGCGAAGCGCTGATAGGTGCCATCGGGATGGCGTATAGCGAGCAGTTCACAGGCAGACAGTGCCTCGGCGTCGAACGGCACCAGCGTCAAAGTACAACATCCTGCTACGCTGTCATCGCGTTCCGATACCAGTGCACCGCTGTAGTAATCGCGTTTGTCGGGCAAAGCAAGTGCCATATCCGTCACCGGCACGCATTTGCACGGCAGAAAATAATCTTTATCCCGTAACAGCGGCTCCACATCCTGCTGTGAATCTGCGGTCGGTTCACCGCTCACCGCCCGCAGCAGGCATGCATGGCAGACACCCTTGCGGCAGGAGAACGGCATCTCT
>JBFEUI010000171.1:0-3828 GCA_041547565.1 Thiohalomonadaceae bacterium | reverse complement strand
TGTATCTGTTTAATCCGCTGCTGACCGGCATTGTGGTGATCGCCATCGCAATGTCAGTAGTGGTCTACGGGCTGGCCGGCCCGGCGATTCGCAACAGTCTGCAAAAGCGCTTCCAGCAATCCACCGATTCACAATCGTTCCTGATTGAGAGTGTCGCCTCGATGGAAACCGTCAAGGCAATGGCGGTGGAGCCGCAAATGCATCGGCGCTGGGAAAACCATGTCGTGGATCAGTCGCGCTACTCGGCCGCCACTGAAAATCTCTCCGGCCATGTCACGCAACTCGGGGCGCTGATAAACAAACTGACGGTGGCAACCTGCCTGTGGGTCGGTGCCATGGCGGTCCTTGGCGGCACCATGACGGCCGGACAACTCATCGCCTTTAACATGCTGGTCGGCCGGGTCATGGCGCCGACGCAGCGCATCGCCCAAATGTTGCAGCAACTGCATCAGGTGCGTATCTCAGTCGGGCGTGTAGGCGATATTTTCAAGGTGGCGCGGGAGCCCGCATTGCACAGCAGCCTTTCAACCCTGCCGAGCCTGAAAGGGCGCATTACCTTCGAGCACGTCGGTCTGCAGTATGCACCGGACAGGCCGCTGGCCCTTGAAGAGGTCAGTTTCGAGGTGCCCGCGGGGCAGGTTGTCGGCGTGGTGGGGCGCTCCGGTTCGGGCAAGACATCGTTAATGCGTCTGGTCCAGCGCCTCTATTTGCCGACCAAGGGGCGGATCTATGTCGACGGGGTCAACCTGGCGGAGGTCGATCCGAGTTGGCTGCGAAGGAATATCGGTGTGGTGCTGCAGGAGAGCCACCTGCTGAACCGTTCAGTAAGGGAGAACATTGCCATTGCCAAACCGGATGCAAGCATGGAGCTGGTTGAGGTGGCGGCGCGGCTGGCCAATGCCGATGAATTTATCCGCGCCCTGCCGATGGCCTACGACACGGTTGTCGGTGAGGGGGGAGCGTTGCTTTCAGCCGGTCAGCGCCAACGTATCGCACTGGCCCGGGCGCTGATTAACAACCCGAAGATACTGATCCTGGATGAGGCGACCAGCGCGCTGGATTCTGAATCGGAGCATCTAGTCCAGCGAAACCTCAGGGAAATTGTCAAAGGCCGGACAGTCTTCATGGTGGCCCACCGGCTGTCGACACTGCGCTTTGCCGACCGAATCATTGTGATAGAAAACGGCAAGCTGGTTGAAGACGGCAGGCCGGATGAATTACTGAAAAAACGCGGACGCTATGCATCACTGCATGCACTCCATGAGGCCACCGTGGAGGCAGCGAAGGCATGAAGCTGCAAAACGGTATGGGCGCCATTGTTGAAAGACTCTCACAGCGAATGTATGACGCGGACTACAAGCCGGGTATAGAAGCTGTCCTTGCGAGTCACCCCAGGCGCATGGCGTGGGCGATCCCGCTGGTGATTAACCTGTTTATCCTGGTCGTGATCGCCTGGCTGTGGTGGTCGGAAGTCGATGTAATATCCCCGGCGCAGGGCAGGATCATTCCCAACAGCGGCCTGCAGGTCATTCAGCCGCGTGAAACCAGTGTTGTCGAGGAACTACTGGTCGCTGAGGGTGAGCACGTGAAACAGGGGCAGGTGTTAATCCGACTCAGGAATCAGGATCGGCAGGCGGATGTGACGCGCCTTGAAGGCGAGATACGCTCACTCTATGCGCACCTGTATCGTCTGTCCGAGATGGAGCGATTCCTCGATGGCGAGGATACTTCACAAGTGATTGATGAACCCGATGTGCCGGAGATCTATCTCCTGCGTGAAAAGGCGCTGCTGGAACAGCAAAAAATTGCCCATGAATACGAAAGAAGCTCCCTGGTGAACCAGGTCAAACGGGCCGAAGCGACACATGCGGCACTACAGGCTGAAGTAAGAAGACTCGAGCAACTGCTGCCATTCGCCGAGAAGAGAGCAGGGCGTGCAAAGTCCTTGTCAAAAAACAAAATGCTGAGTGAAACGGAGCGTGATAACGCAATTGAAGAGTATGTGGCAAAGCGCGAAGAATTGAATGTAAAAAAGCATGAACTTGATCGTGCTGCAAGTGAACTGGACGTGGCCAGGGCAGAGCTCTCAGGATTTGAGCGCAAGCGAAGAAGCAGTTTATTGGAAGAACGTCTCAAGGCCAATCAGGACCTTGCCGTTGCGAAGGCGGAATATGCCAAGGCGCGTGAAGCGCTGGACGGACGGGAACTACGCTCACCCCTTGATGGCATCGTGCATGATGTTGCAGTGAATACAACGGGCGGTGTTGTGCAATCCGGTGAGACGCTGATGCAGGTCATTCCCGAGAATAGTCCGCTGCAACTGGAGGCCAAGGTGCTCAACAGGGATGTCGGGTTCGTTGAAACGGGGCAATCGGTGAAAGTCAAACTCGATGCCTTTCCGTTCACCAAATACGGCTACATCGAGGGCAGTGTGAAGCGAATCGACGGCGCCTCGGTGCAGGACGAGAAACTGGGAGAGGTCTATCCGGCAATCATAGAACTTGCGCAGAATTACATCCGGATAAATGAGCGTGATGTGAAATTGATACCCGGCATGACCGGTTCCGTCGATGTGAGGATAGGCAAGAGGACGTTAATGGAGTACCTGCTGGCGCCGGTCTATCGCTATCAAGATGAGGCGATGAGGGAGCGATAAAACAGCCCCATGATTTTTTACAAAACTAATTTTTAGTCTTAGTGGTTAATTACAAATTAGTGTCAAGGTGTGAGATTGGGTTATGAAATTTAATGTAACTATTGTCGTCGTATTAGTGCTGTCCCAAATTACGGCATGCTCACCTGACCAATCTCAAACGGCGGACAAGGCCCCTCAGCCTGTGGAATACGGACCGGATGTGCGCACGCTTACCGTGACTGGCACCATCGATCCGAGACTCTATGCCTCGGTGCGTACTACCTATCGACCCACCTACTATAACGAAAGGGACAAGGCCTGCACCCGCTCCGACTGGAACACGGGGCGCCGCAAGGGAATGCTCGACTGGGAGTTAGAGCGCATTAAGCCCGATGAGAACGGTCGATATAAGGTTACCGTACCCATCGACTATGTGCGGGAGGACCGCTGCGGTTATGAGTTTTCAAGTACTGTCATCCGCATCAAACGCGATAGGCGGGATGATCAATTTTCTGAGATCACCCTGCTCAGCGATTCAAAAGAAAAATATGATAGGTATGGATCGAAAGGTAGTAACTATCCTGATGATGCTGATGTCCGAAGTAGAAAGACGACTAAGGCCCACTACCGGCTCGCCCATGGCAGTTATATACAGTGCCATACGGATTACTTCGAGTATAGGAATGGCGTGTTATTCAACTGCTATCCTCTCGGCGGGGATGGTGATCACGGCGTGGACGCGATCGCCACTACGAAAATGGAAGTGGATATCCGCATTAACGAGGAGATCAGTGAATACATTGCTGGAAAACCGTTTTCTGATGTCAGATTTAAAAAAGACCACTTTCGCGACTACGTTCCCCCGCCTCCCGGTTTCTTCGAACAACTGAAGCAGTGGTTTAACTAATCTCTAAACAGGAGTCTCACGGATGAGCACAATCTATAACCTCTTTGCCGGCCTGGACGGCACAGGCAACCATCGAGACAACGATACCAATCTCGAAGACGGCAGCCGTACCAATATCGCGAAACTGTACTGAACCAAAGGGGTCAACCAAAGGGGTCAGTACCCTTTAGACTCTAGCCCTATGAGCCTAAATATTGTGCGAATACAACTGAGAAAAAGTTTAATCAACAGAGGAGGATATTGGTTGATGCTTAATGGAAGCTATCTACGTCATTTGGTACGCCCT
>JBFEUI010000170.1:0-3844 GCA_041547565.1 Thiohalomonadaceae bacterium | reverse complement strand
GGCACGACTGCTCAGGGGGTTGTGCAACGCCCTGCGTAGCGAGGAACACTACATCTTTGCCCCGGATATGGGAACCGATGAGGAGTGCATGGCCTGGATCCAGGATGAGATCGGGCGTGTTGTGGGACTGCCGCGTGAAATTGGCGGGATACCGCTTGATGAAATCGGCGCCACGGGATGGGGGTTGAGCCACGTGGTTGATGTCGCACTGGATTACTGTGACTTTTCGCTGGAAGGCGCACGTTTCGTGGTACAGGGCTTCGGTGCCGTGGGGAAACATGTCACCCGCTTTTTGGCGGCGAAGGGGGCGATACCGGTGGCTGTTGCCGATTCACAAGGGGTGATACACAATCCCGCGGGGCTGGATGTCGAGCAACTGCTCGCGCTTAAAGAGGCAGGGAAAAGTGTTGTCGACTACCCACGGGGTGACAGGTATGAATCAGATGCGATTGTGGATATTGTGTGTGACATATGGATCCCGGCAGCCAGACCAGATGTGGTCAACGAGGGGAATGTCCAGCGCCTGAATACAAGACTGGTCGTCGAGGGGGCCAATATTCCGTTTACCCTTGGTGCCGAACAGTACCTGCATGAGAAGGGGGTATTGTGTGTTCCCGATTTTATCGCCAATGCCGGTGGCGTTATCTGTGCGGCTATGGAGTATCAGGGGGCAAGCCAGTCGGCTGCGCTGCAGACAATTGAAGAGAAACTAAGACGAAATACCAAAATGGTGTTGGAGGCATCACGGAAGGAAAATATTCTTCCCAGGGAAGCGGCGCTGCACCTGGCTGAATCCCGCGTCCGAACGGCTATGGGTTTTCGTCGCTGGAACACATTCTGAGACAATGAGTAACTCGAGATATCTACTTGTATTCGCGCTGTTTGTCGTGGCCGTGTCGACATGGTGGTTGTGGAACGGGGATGAGACGGACCGGGGTAGAGGCTATGTGGTCGGTATTGTCGGTCTGACCGATGTTGACGCCAGTACCCTTGCCGGTTTTAAACAAGGCATGGCGGAGAGGGGCTACGTTGAGGGACAGAACATCAGCTACCTCAACCCTGGGGCAGCCGTCACTATCGATAAACTTGACGCAATAGCTCAATCGCATGTGGCGAACAATGTCGATCTTATCTTCGTGTCCAGTACACCTGCCACACTGGCTGTAAAACGGGCGACGCAAAATGCACGCATACCTGTGGTGTTCGCACCGGTCAATGACCCGGTTGATACCGGGATTGTTGCCAGCCTCAAGCGTCCGGGCGGCAATATCACCGGCATAAAATTACCCCATGGCGATGGCCTGCGCCTGCAAATGCTACAGCAACTCGTACCTGGTGTCAGATACATATACCTGCCCTACAATCCCGAGGATGAAAGTGCTCAGATATCGCTGCGCGAGGTGCAACAGGCAGCGATGAAACTGGGTGTGGAACTTGTCCTGAAACAGGTGAAAAATCAGGCTGAGATTACACAGGCGCTGCGTTCGATACCTGATGAGGTGAATGCGATTTTCCTACCGCGCGACAGTTCGGTTGAGTCAAGAATTGATGACATTGTCGCAGAGTCTGTGCGAAGAAACCTCCCCGTTGCCGCACCAAGCCAGTTGCAGGTGGAGGCTGGTGCATTGCTCAGCTATGGCTTTGTCCATTACGAAATTGGCAGGCAGGCAGCACGTCTGGCCGACCAGATCTTCAGCGGTGTCGTTCCCGGTGATATTGCCGTGGAGGTGGCGGAGAACTATCTTGTCATTAGCCTGAAAGCAGCGAATATGATAGGTATCGATATTCCCAATCACATATTACGTCAAGCCGACCGGATATATCGATAGATGAGTGCGACTTGATTTATATGTTGAAAAGTATTCGCTCCAGACTTGCTGTTGCCTTTATGGTGCTCTCCATGGCACCGATCCTGCTGGCCGGTGTGGTGATACTTGTGCACGGCTATAAAGTGCTGAAGACCAACTCGTACCAGAGTCAGCTGGAGGTGGTAAAACGGGTTTCGATACATGTCAACAACTACCTTGAATCGGTAGTGCGTGAGCTGGAAACGGTAGAGCACTTCGGCGATGTGTCTGCAATGGAGGCTGATGAGCAACAGAGGGTACTTACGCATCTGATGGCTGGTCATCGTATGTTTCGCGAGTTGAGCCTGCTCGATGCGGATGGTGTGAGGCGGGCACGGGTCTCTAGAACTGAGGTGCTTCTTGCTGAGGACTCGAGCAGTAGAACTCCCGCCGACACGATATTGCTGCCAATCAGAACAAAAGGTGCCGAAATCAGCGAGGTGCATTTCGAGCCTGACACAGGTGAACCCTATTTCATCCTTTCTGTTCCATTTTTTGATATACAACGCGGGAATGTGTCAGGGGTGATATCTGCACATGTCGCTTTAAAGGGGGCGTGGGATATTGTCTCCAGGGTTCGTCTTGAAGAGGGTGAATCGATCTTTGTTGTGGATGAAAATAACAGAATTGTTGCGCATAGAAACCCCACCCTGGTGTTGCGCGGCACTTCCTTTACTCACGTTCATGGCCCTGCTATACAGCGGGGTCTGTCCGGGCAGCCCGTTATTGTTGCAGAGCAATACGTCGATTTCGCCAAGCCGGCCTTTCGGGTGGTGTATGAGCGTGATGTTACCCTTGCACTGTTACCGGTGATAAAAAGCAGTTTATTCCTTGTTGCCGTGGTCCTGCTGACCCTGATCGCAGCACTGATGTCGATCGCCTTTTTTGTCAAAAATATCATCCAGCCTATTTTTGTTGTAACACGCACGGCGCGCGCCATAAAAGGTGGAGATCTGGAGCGCAGGGTGGATGTTGAAGAGATGAATGAGATCGGTGAGATGGCAAAAATATTTAACGCCATGACCGGGGAGTTGTCTGAGGCGTTGCGTGCCCTGCATGCGGAGATCGCCGAGCGAAAGCAGGCGGAAGGTGCGCTGCGCGATAGTGAAGAACGTTATCGTGTGTTGGTCGAGAACCAGAATGACCTGTTGATAAAATTCGATGTTAATGGCGTGGTGAAATACTGCAGCCCGAAATACTGTGAAACCTTCGGTATCGAAGAGCATAAGCTTGTGGGTTCAGAATTCTATCCCCTGATTCATGAGGAAGACAGGCCGCGTGTCAAATTGTCACTCAAAAACGTCTTGAAACCACCCTATACCACACGGCACGAAGAGCGGGCGCTGACCAGGGATGGCTGGCGCTGGTTTGGCTGGTCGGCAAGGGGTGTGCTCGATGACAGTGGTGATGTGAATGAAATTATTTCAGTGGGGCGTGATATCACCGAGAGAAAGCAGGCTGAAGAGTGCCTGCGACAGAGTGAAGAGCAGATACGCCTGTTGCTGGAGTCATCAGGTGAGGGGATTTACGGTATCGACCAGGACGGGTTGTGCACGTTTATCAACCAATCGGCCATGAGAATGCTTGGTTATAGCTCTTCGGATGCGTTGATTGGAAATGAACTCCATGCCCTGATACACCATTCGAGGGAAGACGGAACCGTCTACCCGATAAAAGAGTGTCCGATTGTTATCTCTTCACTCGCAAACCAGCCGGTGCATGTGGACGATGAAGTGTTCTGGCGTGCCAACGGTGAGTGTTTTCCTGTTGAATATCACGCCTACCCATTGAATCAGGATGGAAAAGTGGTTGGCGCTGTTATCAATTTTGAGGATATCACCGAAAGGAAGTCGGCTGAACTCAAGTTAAGACAGGCGGCAGCGGTTTTTGAAAGCACCACCGAGGGGGTGATGATAACGGATGCGGATGCAAATATAGTGGCTGTCAATCAGGCATTTATGGATATCACCGGTTATCAGGAAGATGACATTATCGGT
>JBFEUI010000169.1:0-3931 GCA_041547565.1 Thiohalomonadaceae bacterium | reverse complement strand
CTATTGTTGGGTTCCACTGCCAATGCGGTGCTTCATGGGGCGCCCTGTGATGTGCTTGCTGTACGTATACATGATTGAATCACAGTTATCAGATGCACAGTTCCGTGAGCCAAAACAACGTCAGACATATTCTCACCTGTTTAGCCGATAACCGCTTTCACTCCGGTCAATCACTTGGTGAAGCGCTTGGAATTACTCGCGCAGCAGTGTGGAAGATCATAGAACAAGTAAAGTCGCTCGGTGTCCAAATTCATTCGGTCAAAGGCCGGGGCTATCGGCTGGCCGCTGCAGTTGAATTGCTCAATGAGAAGGCGATACGTGCACAACTCGACGAGCATACCTCCTCCCTGCTGACAGGGTTTGACATTTTTCTCGAGATCGATTCAACCAACCGCTATTTGATGCAGCGTGTGGTAGACCGGCTACAGCCCGGCCATGTCTGTGTTGCAGAAATGCAAAGTGCCGGGCGGGGACGACGTGGGCGTGAATGGATATCGCCTTTTGCGCAAAATATCTACCTGTCTCTCTATTGGCGCTTTCCCGATGGCCCCGCTTCACTGAGTGGATTGAGTCTGGTAATGGCCATCGCATTGGTTCGCACATTGCGTCAGTACGGTGTGAGCGGTTTGGAGGTAAAATGGCCCAATGATGTTTTGCATGATGGGAAAAAACTCGCGGGTATCCTGTTGGAGGTTGCCGGTGAGGCTGCAGGGCCATGCCACAGCGTTGTCGGTGTAGGCCTCAATGTCGACATGACACACCAGGTGGCCGCGTCAATTGATCAGCCATGGACCGATCTGCGACAGGCAGGGTGTGTAGTAGGTAGAAACCAACTTGTCGGTGCCATGATTCACCATCTGTTGCTTGCCGTACAACAGTTCCAGCATGAGGGGCTCACCCCTTTTCTTTCAGAATGGGCTGATGTTGATGCCGCTTACGGAAAAGAGGTGGCGATAGTAATGGATGACGGGCGTATTTGCGGTAAGGGCTGCGGTGTTGACGAGCAGGGTATGTTCCTGATGCACGTGAACAACGAGCTAAGGCGCTTTTTTTCAGGGGAAGTGAGTCTTCGGATACAGGGCTAGATAATGATACTGCTTGTTGATCTGGGCAACAGCCGCATGAAATGGGCCTGCTGGATAGCCGGTGTACTGCAGGCGCCGGAGGCGTTGACCTATGACAGCGATGAAGATTTCTTCCATCGTGCATGGGCCGGGCTAGGTGTGCCTGACGCGGTGTATGTAGCGAATGTGGCAGGCGGAGAGATGGCTGTCCGGCTTCAGGACTGGGTTCGGGAACAGTGGCAGTGTGCGGTTAAATTTGTAAAGTCATCACGCCAATGTGCCGGGGTAACCAACGGTTATGAGCGGCCCGAACAACTCGGTGTTGATCGCTGGGCGGCGATTGTTGCAGCTTATCAGCGCTATCCCCAAGGCGTTGTTGTGGTTGACTGTGGCACAGCCGTGACGCTCGATGTGGTTGAGCCTGGAGGGCGGCATTTGGGTGGTTTGATCGTACCGGGACTCGGAATGATGCGCAGTGCTCTGCAGGCGGCCGCGGGTATTGGTAATGTAGTGGATTGCGGCGTTGGACCGGCGGACCTGGGTACCGATACGTCAATGGCTGTCGAATCGGGTATCCGTTGTGCGATTCAGGGGCTGCTTGATTCTGCCTGCGGCACCTGGCAGTCAAAAGCGGGCGACGGCATGAGTTGTGTCCTCACTGGCGGTGATGCCGAACGATGCCTTCCTGATAATACGGATAAAGCATGGCAGATACATGATGACCTCGTCCTGATGGGTGTGGCAATATTGGCGGGAGTAACTGAGCGGGGGATGGAATGAGGTGGCTTTTTCTGGTTCTGGTCATTGGCAATATCGCCTTTTTTGCCTGGAACAAAACCATGCAACAGGGAAGCGGTCCGGATAACAGGCAAGCTGTTGGACCTGCACCGACTGGCAAGGAGCTGGTGATGCTAGCTGAACTGTCAGCAGATAAGCGGCCACCCCTGCGAACTGAGTCAGAGCCCAGGGTAGAGGTCGTCAGCAAGCCTGTTCGCACGGATAGTGCAGAGAATCCGGAAGAACCGGCGGAGACAGCACCGGTTGAAGTGCTTGCGCAACCGCAGCCCGCGAAGCTTCACTGCTTCCGGATCAGCGGGATTGAAAAGCAAGGGCAGCTAAAGACGCTGGCTGGCCAGTTAACAACAATGCAGGCCGACGTTATCGACAGCGGGGAAGAGCAACTGTCGCAAATCAGATACTGGGTAATATTGCCGCCTTACAAGTCCAGGAAGGCGGCCGATGCGGCGATTTCCCTGCTAAAGCAAAGGAAAGTGAAGGACTTTTTCCTGGTAAGGAGCGGGGAGTACCAACATGCAATTTCGCTGGGTGTGTTTTCCTCCATGGACTCGGCCAAGCGGCGCCTGCGAGATGTGGCGGCGTTACGGCTCAAAACCAACAAGCCTCGGCTGGAGGAACTCGAACTGCCTGCAAAACGCAACTGGCTACGCTTCTCTTCGACCGGCGAAGACCGGGTTTCAGTGTGGCAGGGGCGTTTGGAAGAGTTCGGCATCGACAATATCGAACCTGTCACATGCCCTTGAGAGGCTAAATTCGACCGTTTTCCACGAGTGTGGCCTCGGCGCCGGAACACCGAATTGGAGCGGGTAAATTTAGGCCAAATAGTGTTGCCAAGAACGGGGGGATTCCATAGAATACGCGACCTGTAAATTTGATGGCTGCAGTGCCTTAGGTCGCGCCTGAAATCTACACTTGCCGGTATAGCTCAGTTGGTAGAGCAACTGACTTGTAATCAGTAGGTCCCGAGTTCGACTCTTGGTGCCGGCACCATATTTTTACCGTGGGTGGTACAACCGGCGGTGAGCATGGCTGGAACGGCAATGCCCGTGACAATGTTTCTGGCCAAGCAGTGAGCATGAGGCTGGTCGTTTGAAGGCGGCGGCCTGTGCCATGCTGCCACATGATGCAATCAGGGCCATTTTGGTCCTCTTTTTTTGTCTCTGTGATGTTGACAATATAGTGCTCTGTGGCCCAAAATAGCGGGCTTATGTTTGCTGGAGGGGTTCCCGAGTGGCTAAAGGGGGCAGACTGTAAATCTGCTGGCTCCGCCTTCGGTGGTTCGAATCCACCCCCCTCCACCATTTTATGATTGCCGGGTTGGTTTGGCTCGAACCAACGGGCACTCCTGGCGGGTGTAGTTCAATGGTAGAACCTCAGCCTTCCAAGCTGATTACGTGGGTTCGATTCCCATCACCCGCTCCAAATTATTATTTGAGTGGCAAGTAACGAGCGGCATGTAACTGGTTATTTGCCCATATAGCTCAGGGGTAGAGCACTTCCTTGGTAAGGAAGAGGTCCCCAGTTCAAATCTGGGTATGGGCTCCATAATTTGAAAAGTTTTATATTTATTAATCTGAAAATTAACGCGCATTAACGCACTATCTAAGAGGGGCGACAGCCATGTCTAAGGAAAAATTTGAACGCACGAAACCCCATGTCAATGTTGGCACAATTGGTCACGTTGATCATGGTAAAACCACATTAACTGCGGCGATTACCAAGGTAATGGCAGAAGCACATGGTGGCGAATTCAAAGACTATGCAAACATTGATAGTGCCCCAGAAGAACGTGAGCGTGGTATCACAATTGCGACAGCACACGTTGAATACGAATCAGAAAACCGTCACTACGCACACGTAGACTGCCCAGGACACGCTGACTATGTTAAAAACATGATCACGGGTGCTGCTCAGATGGACGGCGCGATTTTGGTATGTTCAGCAGCAGACGGCCCAATGCCACAAACCCGTGAGCACATCCTGTTATCACGCCAGGTAGGTGTACCGTACATCATCGTATACATGAACAAAGCGGACATGGTTGACGATGAAGAATTACTTGAACTGGT
>JBFEUI010000168.1:0-3971 GCA_041547565.1 Thiohalomonadaceae bacterium | reverse complement strand
TCGGGCATCTTGTTGATGAGCATCGCCCTGGCATGCAGCGGAATATCCGGCCGGCTCCACGCCTCCGAGGCCGGCGACAGATCATCGGTGTTGGTCTCGCCCGGCACCTTGAACACCGTCACCTTGATCTCCTCGTGCAGCGGATCACGCTCGGTAAACCACCGGGCCGCCGCCCAGTCGTCGACCACCTGCTTGGCCCAGTTGTTGGTCTTGGCCTTGTGGATCACATCGTGGTAGGCATCGAATACCAGCAGGGTACGGGACAGGGCATGGGCGGCGACGGGCGCCAGGTCATCATCGTCCAGCAACGTGAGCAGCGGTTCGATGTTGTAGCCACCGAGCATGGTGCCCAGCAGCTCCGCGGCACGTTTTCTGTCGATAAGCGGCGTGTGCGTCTCGCCGCCCGCAACATCGGCCAGAAACGCCGCCTTCACATAGGCCGCGTCATCGACCCCCGGCGGAACACGGTGAGTCAACAGTTCCACCAGCGTCTTTTCCTCACCAGCCGGCGGCGACTTGAGCAGCTCCACCAGGGCCGCCGTCTGTTCAGCATTCAGCGGCAGCGGGGGCAGGCCCTCGGCCTCACGCGCCGCCACGTGTTCACGGTATTCTTTTAGCATATCAGTCATTTACGAATTATTCCTCAGAATCATACTTAATTGATATCTGCTACTACCCGGCCACCGTGCCACTTGTAAAAATAGCCCATATATCGATCATTTGACCGTAAGGCAGTCGCGATGTTGCCTTCCACACGGCACACCCTGCCGCCTGTTGTCACCACAAAAGGCCCCGCGAAAGGACAGCCCGCGCACAGATCGTGTATCATGCCCGCTTCAATTTCAGAGGTGAAACTGGCATGGAACTGACCGAACTGACAGCGATTTCCCCCATCGATGGCCGCTACGGCAGCAAAACCGGCGAACTGCGCGCAATCTTCAGCGAATACGGCCTGATCCGTCACCGCGTACAGGTCGAGGTGCGCTGGCTGCAGCACCTTGCCGCCCAGGAAACCATCGGCGAGGTCCCGCCACTTGGCGAACATGCCAACAATATCCTCAATGACATCGTCGACAAGTTCAGCATCGAGGATGCCCAGCGGGTGAAGAACATCGAGCGCACCACCAACCATGATGTAAAGGCGGTGGAGTACTTTCTCAAGGAGAAGATTGCCGGCAATCAGGAACTCGAGGCCATCAGCGAGTTTATCCACTTTGCCTGCACCTCGGAGGATATCAATAACCTCGCCTATGCCCTGATGCTCAGGGAGGCCCGCACCCAGAGCCTGCTGCCGAAAATGGATGAGGTGATCGACGCGGTACGCGATCTGGCCCACCGTTATG
The DNA here is from genome assembly GCA_041547565.1 of Thiohalomonadaceae bacterium. Taxonomy (GTDB): domain Bacteria; phylum Pseudomonadota; class Gammaproteobacteria; order Thiohalomonadales; family Thiohalomonadaceae; genus JBFEUI01. The sequence continues at coordinate 2,628 of JBFEUI010000168.1, read as the reverse complement.
CCGAGGTGCCGATGCTCTCGCGCACCCACGGCCAGCCCGCCTCCCCCACGACGCTCGGCAAGGAGATGGCCAATGTCGCCTACCGCCTGATGCGCCAGCGCGAACAGCTCAAGGACGTCCCGCTGCTGGGCAAGATCAACGGTGCGGTGGGCAATTACAACGCCCACCTCTCGGCCTACCCCGCAATCGACTGGCCGCAGCTGGCCGAGGCCTTCGTCACCGGGCTGGGACTGAACTGGAACCCCTATACCATCCAGATCGAACCGCACGACTACGTGGCGGAATTCTTCGACGCGCTGGCCCGCTTCAACACCATTCTTATCGACTTCGACCGCGATGTCTGGAGCTACATCTCACTGGGTTACTTCAAGCAGAAGACCGTGGCCGGCGAGGTGGGCTCCTCCACCATGCCGCACAAGGTCAACCCCATCGATTTCGAAAACTCCGAGGGCAACCTGGGCATTGCCAATGCGGTGTTCGACCACCTGGCGATGAAACTGCCCATCTCCCGCTGGCAGCGCGACCTGACCGACTCCACCGTGCTGCGCAACCTCGGCGTCGGTGTCGGCTACTCGCTCATCGCCTACGCCTCGACGCTGCGCGGTATCGGCAAGCTGGAGGTGAATGAAAACGCCCTGCTGGCCGACCTGGACAGCAACTGGGAGGTGCTGGCCGAACCGATCCAGACGGTGATGCGCCGTTACGGCATTGAAAAACCCTACGAGAAGCTCAAGGAGCTGACCCGCGGCAAGCGCGTCGACGCCGCGGGCATGGCCACGTTTATCGACACCCTGGAACTGCCTGACGAGGTGAAGGCCGAGATGAAAAAGTGGACCCCCGCCAACTACATCGGCAACGCCATCGAACAGGCGAAAAAGATTTAATGCTCTGGCAGGGGACGCAAAGAACGCCAAGTGTGATTTATGCATGAGCGTAACGGCGCCTGGATTTGCAGCTCAAGCGTAAACAATATCCTGTATAGAAATTTATCCCATTATTTCTTTGCGGACCCTGCGCCTTTGCGTCCTTTGCGTTAGCAACACCCAAGATGAACAGATTCGCCCCCATTACCGTTGATGAGTTCCTGGCCGAGTACTGGCAGCGCAAGCCATTGCTGGTACGCGGCGCCTTTGCCGACTTTGACTGTCCCATCACCCCCGAGGAACTCGGCGGCCTGGCCCTGGAAGAGGAGGTGGAATCGCGCCTGATCCAGGAGAAAGGCGGCGAGCACCCCTGGCAGGTGCGAAACGGCCCCTTCGAGGAGACCGACCTCAACACCTTGCCCGACAGCCACTGGACGCTGCTGGTGCAGGAGATCAACAAACACGTCCCGGAGTTTGCGCTGTTGCAGGAGCAATTCAACTTTCTGCCCAACTGGCGCCTGGATGACGTGATGGTCAGCTTTGCACCCGAGCACGGCAGTGTCGGCCCGCACGCCGACAACTATGATGTGTTCATCATCCAGGGCAGCGGCAGGCGCCGCTGGCAGATCAACCGCACCGAACCGACCGACAAGGACCTGATCCCCGGCCTGCCGCTGAAAATAATGAAGGCGTTCGAGCCCGAGGAGGAGTGGATACTTGAGCCGGGCGACATGCTCTACCTGCCGCCCGGCTGCGCCCACCACGGTGTCGCGCTGGAAGACTCCCTCTCCTACTCGGTGGGCTACCGGGCGCCCACCGTTGGCGACATGCTCTCCGCGTTCTACGGCGAGGCGATCGCCGGCCAGCCCACCGAGCGTTTCTACCGCGACCCCGGACTGAGCTTGCAGGACAATCCGGGCGAGATCGCCATGGCCGCACGCGAACAGGTGCGCGCCATTATTCGTGCCATTGCCACCGACGATGCCGCCATCGACCACTGGTTCGGACGTTTCATCACCGATATCAGGCCCGGCCACTACGTCCCGGAACCCGATGAACCGCTCACACCCCGGCAACTGCTGCAGTGGCTGGAACAGACGGGAGAACTGCGGCGCAGCGAATATTGCCGCTTCAGCTATATCCGCGAAGCGGACAACAGCCTGCGCCTCTACGTGGCGGGCGAAGAGTTCATCCTCGCTGGCGCTGCCGCCGATATGGCAGAACTGTTGGCCGGACAGCGCAGCTACAGCCACGAACAACTCGCTCCGCTAGTCACACAGCCGGGCAACCCGGAACTGCTCGTTGAGCTGTACAACCTCGGGGCTCTCTATTTCTCCGACGAGGCGTGAATCGCCAAACTGCACCATGGTTGCACGGGCAAAGAAAAACGTTACCCTGTGAGGTGTGTTTAGTCCCCGGTGACGGATTTATTGCGGAACGCGCCATGACGGAACAGACAGCTGTTTTTTCCATACGCCCGGCCACCTGGCAGGCCGATGAAGAGGGCCTTGCCTTTGTACGCCGCACGGTGTTCATGCAGGAACAGGGGGTCCCGGAGGAACTGGAGTGGGACGGGCTGGACGAGCACGCCTTTCACCTGCTCGCGGTGGACAGCGAGAACCGCCCCATCGGTACCGTGCGTCTGTTGCCTGACGGCCATATCGGCCGCATGGCCGTGCTCCCGGCATGGCGCTGCAAGGGCATCGGTACATCACTGCTCACCACGGCGCTCGAGGCCGCCGCAGAGCGCGGCATCAGGCAGGTT
>JBFEUI010000167.1:0-3990 GCA_041547565.1 Thiohalomonadaceae bacterium | reverse complement strand
CTTGCGTGAATGGCCGATAAAACCACGCTCATCATCCTGTCGTAACTCGACAAATACCGATATTGAAGTCAGCCCGTCGCTATAGACCTGGTGTTCGACCTCCGAGGCCCGCGCGGACATCTGGTGCCGGCGGCTGGTTTTCAACTCGAAGCCCGGAGGCAACCGGGCGATACGCCATGCAAAGCGGTCAACCGTCTCGTCGATCTCGGTATCCTGACGGTGCCACTCCATGCCCTCACCGGCGATCTGGGGCTCGAGCAGCTGTTCCGGCAGCGACGTAAAAAAACGGATCTGGGTAAACATCACCTGCTCGATATCGGCACCGTTCTCGTCCACCGTCGTCGCCCTGAGCAGCAAGCCGTTATCCTGGTTCAGCCAGATATTGTGTCCATAGCGCAGGTTGTCACGCGGGACAATGGCAACCATTTGCGCCGGCATTCCGGCGACGCGATCCTCCCCAGCCAGCTCAATGCGGTACTGCTGGCGGATCTGTTCCAGGCGTTCAGGCAAGCGAAACGGGAAGGCACGCCCCGGGTTGACCCGCTCTTCAAGTACCGCATGGTCATCAGGCAGGTAGCAGGTCACCTTCTCCCGGTCACGTATCACCTCACGGGAGGGTCCGTTCAGGGCAATCAGGCGCTCCCGCTCCCCCCTCTCATCGACACCATGGATGATACGCATGGACTGGAGATGTCCATCGTGGGAGTAAATGAATACGCCGTCGTAGTTGAGTTGGTGGATAGCCTGCGCCATCATCTCCAACCAGTGATTAGCCTCATCGGACGCCCACAGGCTCTGGGCAACCAGCAATAGAAACAGGATATTGAGAAACCGAAAACGCGCTGTGCTCATCGGGAGCCTTTATCACTCACAATACGTGCATAGGGCAAGACCCCGTGTGTCCCGGAAGCGGCCGAATATTCATTATGGTTGACCAGATAGTGCTCCAGTAAATCCTCGTTCAGGGGTTTTTCCTGCTTGAGCGCGGGCGTTGCCAGACGAACATAACGGTCGGCGGCCGGCGCCTTTGCCAGCGGCGCGGCCGGCTCCTGGTTGAGTTGCTGGACCCCGAGGATGGCCACCGCCGTCACGGAAGCGGCAATGCCCACCCCGGCCGCCTGTTTGACCCAGGATTTCGGTATTGCCACGCGCCGTCTGCCTGGCGCCAGAATGGTCGGCTCCTCTTCAATGGCCGCGCTCACCCTGAGGGAAAAGTCCGGATCGATACCCGCAGTCAACTCGTTATGCAAGGTGTCGCTGATAACGTGGTAACGGTGCCAGCGCGCCTTGAGTTCGGGATCGGAGGCAAGTTTCTCTACCAGGGCATTACGCTCCCCGTTCCCAAGTTCATCGTCGAACAGTGCTGATAGGGTTTCATTATTATTTGTCATGGCCTTTCTCTGCCTCATGCCTCAAGCAAGGGTTTGAGTCGTTTGTCTATCGCCTCACGTGCACGGAAGATGCGCGAACGGACGGTACCAATCGGACAGTCCATCGCCGTGGCGATCTCCTCGTAGCTCAGTCCTTCCATCTCCCGCAGGGTAATCGCTGTGCGCAGGTCCTCCGGCAACTCATCGATAGCCTCGTAGATGGTGCGTTCTATCTCATCCTTGAGCGCAAGGTGTTCCGGCGACTCATTCTCTCTCAGCCCGGCGCTGCCGTTGAACATCACCGCCTCCTCGGCATCGATGTCCGTGTCCGGTGGACGGCGTCCCTGGGCCACGAGGTGATTTTTAGCGGTGTTGATGGCGATTCTGTACAGCCAGGTGTAAAACGCGCTATCACCACGAAATTTCGCCAGTGCACGATAGGCCTTGACAAAGGCCTCCTGCGCCACGTCCTGCACTTCATGCGGATCCCGAATATAACGCGAGATCAGCTTCATAATCTTCTGCTGGTATTTCAGCACCAGGAGGTCAAACGCTTTTTTGTCGCCACGTTGTACGCGTTCGACCAGCTCCCGGTCTACACTCTGTTCGCCCATTCGGGCCTACCCCTTTCCTGTGTGTCTCTCCGACAATTCCCCAATGGACACGTTTTGTATGACAGTGGCATCAGCCAAGAGTTCGCCAACACAGTCCATTTTCCGGTATATTCTCGATGACAAGGCGTTTATCCTGCCAGCCGACAGCAGTGGACATCCCCCGGAATATGCATGTTATCGATCCAGTGAAATGCATAGTTGGCGCCAATTGCGGAACACGTACGTTGGATTATGCGAAATCCTGCCGTATAACGCCACACACATCGTCTGCTAAGTAACTGAAACAGCGGTCAAAACACACAACACAAATGAAACAGCAACCACAACATCAGACCGACGTGCTGGTCATCGGCAGCGGCGCCGCCGGCCTGACACTGGCACTCCAGCTTGCCGAGCACGCCAGGGTCACGGTACTCGCCAAAGGGAGACTCGACGAAGGCAGTACCCTCTACGCCCAGGGCGGTGTGGCGGCCGTGTTGGATGACAGTGATTCATTTGATTCCCATACCGAGGATACCATTAACGCAGGTGCCGGTCTGTGTGACCCTGATGTGGTGCGTCATACCGTGGAACACGGGCCGGAGGCCATACGCTGGCTGATGGAACAAGGGGTGCCCTTCACCCAGCAGCACCCGCACCATGACACCGGCAGCGACGGCCCTGCCGCAGCGCAGCAGCAACAGCTGCATCTGACCCGTGAAGGCGGCCATAGCAAACGCCGGGTTATCCATGCGGCAGACGCGACCGGCCGCGCCATCGAAGGGACACTGGCGGAACGGGCGACCTGGCACGAGAATATCACCCTGCTGGAGAAGCATATCGCGATCGATATCATTACCGGCAAAAAACTGGGACTGGAGCACAACCGTGCACTCGGCGCCTACGTGCTGAACCGCGCCACCGACCATGTCGAGGTATTCAAGGCACGCTTTGTCATACTGGCCACGGGCGGTGCCAGCAAGGTATACCTCTACACCACCAACCCGGACATCTCCACCGGTGATGGCATTGCCATGGGCTGGCGGGCCGGCTGCCGGGTGGCCAACATGGAATTCAACCAGTTCCACCCGACCTGCCTCTACCACCCCCAGGCCAAGTCCTTTCTCATTACCGAGGCGGTGAGGGGCGAAGGCGGCCTGTTGCTGCTGCCCGACGGCAGCCGCTTTATGGACCGTTTCGACGAGCGGGGCGAACTGGCACCGCGGGATATCGTCGCCCGCGCCATCGACCACGAGATGAAGCGCCTGGGTGCCGAGTGTGTCTATCTGGACATCAGCTTCAAGCCGCGCGACTTTGTCATCGACCACTTCCCCACGATATATGCCCGCTGCAAGGACTACGGCTTCGATATGACCCGGGAGCCCCTGCCGGTGGTGCCTGCCGCCCACTACACCTGCGGTGGCGTCATGACCGACCTGAACGGCCAGACCGATGTGCCCGGCCTGTACGCCATCGGCGAGACCGCCTTTACCGGCCTGCACGGCGCCAACCGCATGGCCAGCAACTCGCTGCTCGAATGCCTGGTATTCGGGCGTGCCGCAGCCGCGGATATACTTGAAAATCTGCAAAGCGCACCACAGCCCCCGGCGATCCCCAACTGGGACGAGAGCCGCGTGACAGACTCGGATGAGGAGGTGGTGGTCTCCCACAACTGGGAGGAGTTGCGCCATTTCATGTGGGACTATGTCGGTATCGTGCGTACCGACAAGCGCCTGCAACGGGCCAAGCGCCGGGTGGACCTGCTGGCAGCGGAGATCGCCGAGTATTACGGCAACTTCCGCGTCACCAATGACCTGCTGGAATTGCGCAACTTGGTCCAGGTGGCCGATCTCATCATTCGCTCCGCCATGCAGCGCAAAGAAAGTCGCGGGCTGCACTACACCCTCGACTACCCGGAACCGGATACTTCGCACCCACCGCAGAACACGGAGCTGGTGCCGGAGAATTACGTGAGGCGTGAGGCGTGAGGCGTGAGGCGTGAGGCGTGAGGCGTGAGGCGTGAGGCG
>JBFEUI010000166.1:0-4016 GCA_041547565.1 Thiohalomonadaceae bacterium | reverse complement strand
CGCCGACGAGGTGTGGCTCACCAGCTCCACCAAGGAGGTCATCCCCGTCACCCTGCTCGACGACAAACCCGTCGGCGACGGCCGGCCCGGTCCGGTGTGGGCGCAGGTGCTGGAGCTGTACCAGCAGTACAAGAGAGATTTGCGCGCAGGCAAGGCAACCTGAATCAATGAGTAACGAAGAGTCCCTGATCGAATACCCCTGCGACTTCCCCATCAAGGCGATGGGCCTCGCCACGGACGAGTTTGAGGCGCTGGTGGTGTCGCTGGCGCGCAAGCATGCGCCCGATCTGGGTGAGGCCGCCGTGCAGAGCCGCCCCAGCAAGGGCGGCAAATACCTCTCGGTGACTATCACCGTGCGCGCCACCAGCCGCGAACAGCTCGACAACATCTACCGCGAACTGACCGCCTGCGAGCAGGTAATGATGGCCCTCTGATCAAGGTAACAGGTGTCAGGTCGCAGGGAGCACGCAAAACCTGCAATCATGCTCTGTGCTTATCAAGACAACTCAGTACAAATCGCGCTAATCCATGTCACAACTGATACCTGACTCCAGTAACCTGTTACCTTTGCTGGTACGCCACCTGGGCCGGCGCGACTATCAGCCGGTGTGGGAGGCAATGCGCCGCTTCACCGAACAGCGCAGCGAAAACACCCCTGATGAATGCTGGCTGGTGGAACACCCGCCGGTCTTCACCCAGGGGCTGAACGGCAAGCCCGATCACCTGCTCGACCCCGGCGATATCCCCGTCATCCAGGTCGACCGCGGCGGCCAGGTCACCTACCACGGTCCCGGTCAACTGGTGCTCTACCTGCTCTACGACCTGCGCCGCGGAAGGATGGGGGTGCGCCACCTGGTCAGCGTACTGGAAAATTCAGTCATTGCGCTGCTGGCCGACTATGGCATTAAGGCTGTCGCCCGCCGGGATGCGCCCGGCGTCTACGTCGACGACGCCAAGATCGCCGCATTGGGGCTGCGCGTGCGCCGCGGTTGCAGCTACCACGGCCTCAGCCTCAACATCGACATGGAACTGGAACCGTTCGCCCGCATCAACCCCTGCGGCTACAGCGGCCTAGCCGTCACCCAGCTACGCAACCACGGCGTCAGCGACAGTATGGACGCGGTGGCCGACAAACTTCTGCGGCATCTCACCGCGCAGCTCGGCATCGAAAAGATGGACGAGGGCGCAAACGAATTGCCCGACTGAGTGTTACGCTGCCGACTGCTCGGCGGTGCACTTCATCTTGGAGATTGAGGAGTGGAAGGTGGCCTTGTGGATATCACCCAGGCTCAGCATGCCGATCAACCTGTCGCCATCGGCAACCGGAATACGGCGGAAACGGTGGCGCACCATCATGGCCGCGGCACGCAGGGCATGCATCTCCGGCGACACGGTAATCACATGGCGTACCATCAGATCCTTTACCGTAAGACCGAGCAGGTCGCTGTAACGGCCCTGGATATCATCATCCATCAGTGCGGAGGGGCTTTCCATGAATTCATCGATGGACGGGAACAGGCGGTTGAGTACATCCTTCTCGGCGATAAAGCCCAGCAGTTTGTCATCCTCAACGACAGGCAGACCGCTGAAACGGTAGAGACACATCAGGGATGACACCTCCAGCAAGCCGGTATCGGGTCGCACGCTACGAACGGTACTGCTCATCAGATCTTTAACTTGCATGACTCAACTCCTTAAAATCCTGTAACTATTATTTGATAAACGGCGTAACCTTTCCTTTACTGCAATTTCACGATACAGCCAGTGAAGCACAGTTGTTACAACCCGGAATAATAGGAATTTCAAATAAATAGATAAGATTTTTTCAAAAACGGACGTTTTTTGATATTTCGCAAGGGAATTGGAGGTAAATGCGTGTTTTATGAATAGATAGTTACATAAATTTTATAATTGCTGTTGCCAAAACGGACAAATACACGGCACGCATTAAACAAAAATGCTTAAAAACAGGCATCAAATTCTATCGTAATTAAAGGCGTTGCAAGTGCTGTTAAGTTAATTAGAAGCCAGTGCGCCCACCCTTTTTTGAATCTCCGGGTGATCGAATTCGCGTCCCCCGACCGCCCGATAGGCCAGCGTACCGTCAGGCCTGACAATATAGGTGGTCGGCAGGCCACGCACTTCCCAGCCGTCCATCGATGCGGCGTCGGGATCGAAAAGCATCTGAAAATCCGGTGACGGTTCAACGGTGCCGAGGAATGAAAAAACCGTATCGGCATCCTCGCCGATGTTCACTGCAAGCACCTCAACACCACTCTTTTTTGTCGCCTGGTAGAGCCGTTCCAGCGAACCCATTTCGCGCCGGCAGGGCGGACACCATGTGGCCCAGAAGTTGACCACCACAACCCTGCCCTTCAAGGCACTCAGGTCGACGACTTCCTCGTCCAGATTCTTCAGGCGCAGTGCCGGGGCCGGGACAATCCCATCGATCGCGGTGAGGTTGTGCGTCAGCGGCGGTAAGCCATCGGCAAGCGCCGCCCCGCTCGCCGCGAAAAAAATGACCATCAGCGCCAGAAAATACCTGTTCACAAAACTACTCCGCACACTCCACCCCCTTCAATGTCGCCTCGTAAGCTTTACCCTTGATATCCCAGCGGGCGGTGGCATCGAATCGTCTACCCGGAGCCAGGCCAACAGAGAGCATGCCCTGGTTCCAGTCACCCCCCGGTCGGTACTCCTGTTCCGGTGGAAACTGTGCCCAGCGAAAGGCGATTAATGCAGAGTTCTTCGCACCGTTTTTTTTCATACGACGCCACCAATCCTCCACTGAGGTCAGTTTGTGCGAGTGACCCGCAACCCGAATCATCCAGTCATTACTGACGAAGTGAATTACACCCGGCGCATCGTCATTGCGCAGTACCGTCATGTAGACACAGGAAGTCGCATAGGACTCAATCTGTTCCAGCGTAAAGCCGCGATTGACGTAAAAGGCCCGCACCTGTTCGGGGAGGATCTGCGTCAGGGCAAAATGCACGCCATGGGCGCGGGTTTCCCAGGTTATCGCACCGGTTGCAGGGTCAGTGCTGCTGTGCTGTTCAGCTGCCGCGATACAGTTCAGTGAAAAGAGCGCAAGTAGCGCTGCTGTAGTGAAACCTTTCATTTGTTCCAGGATTCAGTGTGGTGGTTCATTGTAACCGCATCAAGCGCATCGAGTAACGCCTCCAGCTTTTTCCTGCCGCTGTCATTAAGCGGCAACACGCGCTCGGGTGATACGATGCGGTCGATATTTGCAGGCTCATTGATAATGTGACGGTATTTTCTACGAATCTCATCAAGCGCACGGCTATAGGCAATACGAACAGACAGGAACCTGTGTAGCGTGCGCTGTTCGATTGTGCCATCGATGCTCGACTGTATTATCTGACGAACCGCTGCCTTGTCTGGCCTGTATGTCGTATCGCGCCACCACTGCAGCAGCCACAATCCGATAATGGTGGCAATCAAGCCCACCACGACGACGAGTATCCACATTATGCGCTATCTATCCGAAAAAAAGCCCCAGGTACGGTTCTGGCCCAACATGCAACAACGTATTGGCCCAAAACTAAAACAGCAGTTCTAGCCGATCATCGAATGACACGCCATTGACAATCCACTTATCTCGTGGCCTGTAGAACGTGAAGACCCAGCGTATGGCATGATTCTGGAATTTTTGCATATAGACAAAACGCGCCAGCGATTTCCCTGCATGCATCTCTTTCACGAACTCTGTGGCAATCGACGTCCCGAAACGCTGCTTGATCATTGGCCATTGCGTGCCGGTCTGATTTGCCAGGCTGTCAATCTCAATCGTCTGCAATGGCCAGTAGGGCTTCAGCACATTATAGCCCTCCACTATCATCTCGTTCTGGAACAACGCCACAGCTTTGTCGGTAACCTCTCTGGCATCGGCAAGAGTGGATAACTCGTCGGCGAACAGTGTGGTGGAAAACAACAGAGTGTAAAGACAGAATAGACGAGATAGATTCATGGTTTATTCTTTAAATATTTATGTT
>JBFEUI010000165.1:0-4037 GCA_041547565.1 Thiohalomonadaceae bacterium | reverse complement strand
TCCTGCAGGGCATTGGTGCTGGCTGTCATAGCAGAAATCCAGTCAAATCACTCAGGTAGGCAGTATGCCAGAGAAGCATTATGCGCCCAAACCGGGCAAGACAGGCTCACCGTCATACCATGAATAGAGAAATATGTATTAAGCAAAGGCTGCAATGAATAAGGCCATGGGGTCGCCCCGCATGGCCTTTCGTTGCCTGAAGCCCAGCGCCCCTCTACAAGGGCGCTGTCGCCGCATCAGGCTGCCAGCATGTCGCGCACCCGCTCCAGCTTACCGCGCACCTCGGAGCCGAGCGGCTCAATCTCCGGGCGATTGACCAGGCCAAGCACCGACATCGGGTCCATGAAACCGACGATCACATCACCGTTCTCATCCTCGCGCACCACCACATTACACGGCAGCAACAGACCGATGTCCGGCTCCGCCTCAAGCGCCTGGTTGGCCAGCACCGGGTTGCAGGCGCCCAGAATCTTGTAGGGGCGCTTGTCGAGATCGAGCTTCTTTTTCAGGGTCGCCTTGACGTCGATCTCGGTCAGCACACCGAAGCCCTCGGTCTTGAGCGCCTCCGTAACCTTCTCGACCGCCTCGTCAAAACCTGCATTCACCTTAACCGTAAAACCGTAACCGGGCATGATTCACTCCTCGAACAGTGCATTTAAAAGTCAGTGTGTGAAATATGGCGACATTCCCGGCCATTCGCAAGGGCAGCCGGGCAAATCACACGCCACAGTCAACACAAGGCTAGCCCGTGAGGGACATGAACAGCTTGGGCAGGCGCTCCGGCAGCCGCTCCACACGGTCGATGACCGCATACTGCTTGCCGAAGATATCCTGCACGTACTCATCGGCATTGGGATCGAGATTGATGCAGTAGGTGTAGATGCCGTCCTGGTCCAGCTCCTGCACCGCCTTGTGGGCATCCTCAATCAGCAGCCGCGGGTCGTTCACATCGATATCGGAAGGCTCGCCATCTGTCAGCACCAGCAGGAGTTTCTTGTCCGACTTGCGCGCCCCCAGGTAGTGGGCGGCGTGACGCAGGGCCGCTCCCATGCGCGTCGAGTAGCCAGCCTCCATCGCGGCGAGGCGTGACTTGACAGTATCGTCCCAGTGCTCGGAGAAACCCTTGATATGCTGGTAGTGCACCTCGTGGCGGGAGTTGGAGGAGAATCCGGCAATGGCAAAATCATCCCCCAGCCCCTCGATGGCCAGGCTAAGCAGCGAGACTGCCTCCTGTGACAGTTCAAGAATCGTCTGCTCACAGCCCTGTGGCGTGTCGGCCAGCGAGGCGGAGAGGTCGAGCAGCAACAGCACGGCAATATCCCGTCCATCGTGGCGGTGGCTCATGTTGATGCGCGGGTCGGGATTGGCCCCGCCCTTGAAGTCGATGAGCGAGCGGATCGCCACGTCGAGATCCAGCTCGCTGCCCTCCTCCTGGTAACGCACACGCACGTACTGCTGCGGCTTGAGCAGATCGAGGATGCGCTTTAACTGCTTGGCCAGTGCATCGTGCTTGGCCAGCAGCCGATCGATCTTGCCGGCATCGGCCGAGGGGTGCAGGGTCTCGTACAGGCTGACCCAATCGGGGCGGTAGGTCTTGGTGTTGTAATCCCACTCGTGGTAGTGGCGCGGCGGCAAGCCCTCCATCTCTTCATCGGAGAGCTGGCGCTTGGCCTTGTCCTCGAACATCTCCTCCTCGTCGCCCTCCTCGATAAAGCGCCACATGTGGCGGTTATCGTCACGGTAGTCGACCTCGGTGTCCTTGAAGTAGACATTGGGCAACTGGTCCGACTGACGTCGGGTACGTGCGACGAAAGAGAGGGCCAGCTTGGCCACCTCCGGGGTGCTGCTCTCGCCCTCGGCCATCAGGTCGTGGAAGCGCAGGGCAAACTCGAGCACATCCTCGTTTTTGTAGCTGTGCTCGGGATTGAGAATAGCGTAGGAGAGCATGGCCAGGCGATGGCGCAGGCAGGACTGCTGCTCGGAATCGCAGTCCCCCTCCTCGGGCACCGGATGTAGGCTCATCAACAAGCGGCGCAGCCCCGGGTACAGCTGCATGGCCAGGTACTCCACGCGGCAATCCTCAAGGTGTTCGATGGCCACACGCTGAAACGGGCTGTAGTTGTCGGCAATGATGGGGGTGGTCCAGCGACGGTGGGCCGCCATGTGGGCCAGCATCACCCGGTAGCGGTCAAGGCCGCTGACCCCGTCCCTGTCGTCGTAGACATCCGGCACGCGTATGCCGTAGCCATCGTAGTAGGGCATCGGCTTGCGCAGTTCATCGAAGGCCGAGCTGTAGGGCACCAGGTGATCGTGGTCCTGCCACAGGCTGCGCAGGTAGAGGTCCAGGCTGCGCTCGTTGTCCATGAACAGGGTGCCGTGACGCTCACGCTGCAGCACCGCCTTGCTGTCGGCCGACTGCAGCGAGAAGTAGTCCCTCTGCCGCTCCGGGTGGTCGCCGTAGTTGCGGATGCCGTACTCGACCCAGTTGCGTACTCCCTCGCAGCTCAATGCATTGAGCAGTGTCGGCACCTGGCCCAGAAAATCCGGCAGGCCCGGGCTGGGAATGGTGGTGTGAAAGCCGTGAATGGAGCCGGTGGTGCGCTCCATGAAATCGAACACCATATCGATGTAGCCCTGCAACAGCTCCAGGCTGCCGAGCCGGCGTGCCGCCTCGCCAAGGGTCTGCAGGAATGGAGGTATGGAGGCACCGTTCGGGGTGCGCGATATCTTCCAAACCGCCTGTGAGACGATAGTGAGCGCCTCCTCACCCAGGCGGTGCGCCACCTCCGGCATCTCCTCCAGGTAGTCCAGCACCGGGCCGACGCCACGCCCGATCATGCAGATGAGCGAGGCCCCGTCGAGATAATCCTTGACCCCCTGCGGCGACAGCAACTGCTCCGCCTCCTCCATGCAGTGGGGGAAAAACTCGTCCAGATCCTTAAAGCCGCAGTTCAGCCGCTCGCGGTAGCCCTGAAGCTGTTCGTCATTCAATGGCATTGATGAAATACCCTAGTAAACGCAGAGGTCGCAGAGACGCAAAGGACGCGAAGACGGGTGTTGCAGTGACCGGCACGGAGTACCGATCGGTTTGTCAAACTCTCGTAGCTAACAGCATCCAGCACTTTGCGATCTTTGCGTTAAAACTGTTAGGCGAATACCGCGTCGATGGCGTGATCCAGGGTGCCGCGAATATCCGCATCGTCGGTGATCGGGCGCACCAGCGCCATGCGGCAGGCGCGGGTCGGTTCGATCCCCTGATTGATCAGGCCGGCTGCATAGACCAGCAGACGGGTGGAGATCCCCTCATCCAGACCGTGCCCCTTCAGATTGCGTGCCGTCTCACCGATCTTGACCAGGTTCATCGCCATCTCGCTGTCGATGCCGGTCTCCCTGGCAACGATATCCGCCTCGAGCTTGAGCGGGGCATAGTCGAAGTCGAGCCCCACAAAGCGCTGCTTGGTTGACTGCTTGAGGTCTTTCATCAGCGACTGGTAACCGGGGTTGTAGGAGATCACCAGCTGAAAATCGGGGTGGGCGCTGACCAGCTCGCCCTTCTTGTCCAGCGGCAGGGTACGGCGGTGGTCGGTCAACGGGTGGATCACCACGGTGGTGTCCTGGCGCGCCTCCACCACCTCGTCGAGGTAGCAGATGGCACCGATACGCGCCGCCACCGTCAGCGGCCCGTCGAGCCAGCGGGTGCCGTCGGCATCCAGCAGATAGCGCCCCACCAGGTCCGAGGCGGTCATATCCTCGTTGCAGGCCACGGTGATCAGCGGCTTGCCCAGTTTCCAGGCCATGTATTCGATAAAGCGCGACTTGCCGCAACCGGTCGGTCCCTTCACCATCACCGGCAGGCGCCGGGCATAGGCCGCCTCGTACAGTTCCACCTCGTCCTCCTGCGCCTGGTAGAACGGCTCCTCGCTTATTTTGTATTGTTCAATCTCGTTCGAGCTCATCGAAAACTCCTGGCAACTGATTCGTGTAAATTCCCGCTAGTATACTGGGGAATTATATAAACAAAAGTCACTGTTTCTAAT
>JBFEUI010000164.1:0-4039 GCA_041547565.1 Thiohalomonadaceae bacterium | reverse complement strand
GTTGTCCGATGGGGAGCGGTTGTGTGCCTGGCTGGCGGCCCGTAGCGGCGAGGCGCCGCTTGTTATCGGTACCCGCTCCGCCATTTTTACACCGCTGGCACGACCCGGCCTGATCATCATCGACGAAGAGCACGACACCTCATTTACCCAGCAGGAGGGCTTCCGCTACTCGGCCCGCGACGTTGCCGTGATGCGCGCCCGCAGCGAAAACACCCCGGTGGTGCTTGGTTCCGCCACCCCGTCGCTGGAGAGCCTGGCCAATGTGGAGCTGGGACGCTACCGGGAGCTGCGCCTGCCGGAACGGGCAGGTGCTGCTGTCCACCCCTCGGTGCGCCTGGTCGACATGCGCAACCAGTCATTGCAGGAGGGGCTCTCCCAGCAACTGCTCAATGCCATGGCGCACCACCTGGGGCAGGACGGGCAGGTATTGCTGTTTCTCAACCGCCGTGGTTTTGCCCCCACCCTGCTGTGCCATGACTGCGGCTGGGTCAGCCACTGTCCCCGTTGCGATGCGCACACCACCCTCTACGCCGGTGACAGGCGACTGCGCTGCCACCACTGCGGCATGGAGCGGCCCGTCACTGCCCACTGTCCCGACTGCGGCAGCGAGGACCTGCGGCCGGTGGGACAGGGCACGGAACGTATCGAACAGCTGATAACAGCGCATTTCCCCGACCACCCGCTGGTACGCATCGACCGCGACAGTACTCGGCGCAAGGGCAGCATGGAGGCAATGCTGGAGACGGTACACAGCGGAAAAAGCCGCATCCTCATCGGCACCCAGATGCTGGCCAAGGGGCACCATTTTCCCGATGTCACACTGGTGGCCATCCTCAACGCCGACCAGGGACTGTTCAGTGTCGACTTCCGCGCCGCCGAGCGCATGGCACAGCAGATTGTCCAGGTGGCTGGGCGTGCCGGACGCGCCGAACGGCCGGGGGAGGTACTGATACAGACCCACTGCCCGGACCACCCCTTGCTGCAGTTGCTGGTGGAGGAGGACTATCACCACTTCGCCCGGGCAAGCCTGGAGGAACGGCGCGCGGCTTTACTGCCGCCCTTCGGCCACCTCGCCCTGCTGCGTGCCGAGGCGACACGCCAGGAGGCGCCCATGGCCTTCCTGGAAAAGGCCCTGCAGCTTGCCCGGACACACGCCATCCCGGGGGTGATGCTGCTCGGGCCGGTACCGGCCCCGATGGAGCGGCGTGCCGGACGTTTCCGTGCCCAGCTGCTGCTGCAGTCCGAACAGCGTGCCCCCCTGCACCATCTGCTCAGCAGCTGGGCGGTGCAGCTGGAGGCACTCAAGGAGGGCCGCCGGGTACGCTGGTCGCTGGATATCGACCCGGTCGACATGTATTAACGTAACGATACAAAGATAAAAGAGAAAATAGACAAGGGAACTTGTATAATTCATCGCCATTAACCGTGGCGTATCACAAAGCGCCTTTTTATCTTGTATCTTTTCTCTTGTACCTGGCTTTATGAAACATCATCTACAGGATTTAGTGCACACCGCCCTCTCCGGGCTGGTCGCAGGCGGCGCCCTCGACTGCGAGATCCCGCAAAGCATCAATATTGATCACGCCCGTGACAAGAGCCACGGCGACTTTGCCACCAATATCGCCCTGGTGCTCGCCAAGGCCGCGCACAGCAAGCCGCGTGATCTGGCCGAAAAGATCGTTACCGCACTACCCGCCTCCGACAAGGTGGAGAAGGTCGAGATCGCAGGCCCCGGTTTTATCAACTTCTTTATCAGCGCCAGCGCCTCACACTCGGTGGTAGACGATATCCTTGAAGCAGGAGAAGCCTACGGCCGCTCCACCGTCGGCAACGGCAAGCGGGTACAGGTCGAATTCGTCTCGGCCAACCCGACCGGCCCGCTGCATGTCGGTCACGGCCGCGGCGCCGCCTACGGCGCCACGGTCGCCGACCTGTTGGCCGCAGCAGGTTTCGAGGTGCATCGCGAGTACTACGTCAACGATGCCGGCCGCCAGATGGACATCCTCGGCACCTCGGTCTGGCTGCGTTACCTGGAACTGGCCGGCGAGGTACTCACCTTCCCGGCCAACGGTTACAAGGGCGATTACATCTGGGATATCGCCGCCAGCGTACACCGTGAGCAGGGCGACAACTTCCGCCACCCGAGCGGGCAGGTATTCGATACGGTACCCGCAGACGAACCGGCCGGCGGTGACAAGGAGGCGCACATCGACGCGCTAATCGCCAGGGCAAAAACCTTGCTCGGCGAGGCGGGCTACGGCGTCTTCTTCAACCGTGCCCTGGAGACCATCCTCGGCGATATCCGCCAGGACCTGGAGGCGTTCGGTGTGGCCTACGAGGAGTGGTACTCGGAGCGCGCCCTGGTCAACAACGGCAAGGTCGACGCCTGCATCGAGCGGCTGAAAAACTCCGGCCATATCTACGAGAAGGGGGGGGCCCTCTGGTTCCGCTCCACCGACTACGGCGACGAGAAGGACCGGGTGGTAGTACGCGACAACGGCGTGAAGACCTACTTCGCCTCGGACATCGCCTACCACATGGACAAGCTGGAGCGCGGCTTTGATCGCGTCATCGACATCTGGGGTGCCGACCATCACGGCTACGTGCCACGCGTCAAGGCGGCCCTGGCCGCCATTGGCGACGACCCGTCGAAACTGGATGTACTGCTGGTGCAGTTTGCCGTGCTCTACCGCGGCGGCGAGAAGGTGCAGATGTCAACCCGCTCGGGCGAGTTCATCACCCTGCGCGAGTTGCGCGAGGAGGTCGGCAACGATGCGGCACGCTTCTTCTACGTGATGCGCAAGTGCGAACAGCACATGGACTTCGATCTGGACCTGGCCAAGTCGCAGAGCAACGACAACCCGGTCTACTACATCCAGTATGCCCACGCGCGTATCTGCAGCGTGATGCGCCAGATGGAAGAAAAAGGCTTCAGCCACGAGCCCACCGCGGGCCTCAAACACCTGGCCCTGCTGAACGAACAACACGAACAGGATATCTTCACCCTGCTGGCACGCTACCCCGAGGTCGTGGAGGCCGCGGCCCTCGCCCACGAACCGCACCAGGTCGTACACTTCCTGCACGATCTGGCCAAGGCACTGCACACCTACTACAACGCCCACCAGTTCCTGGTCGACGAGAGCGGCCTGCGCGATGCGCGCCTGAGCCTGATTACAGCGGTGAAACAGGTACTGGCCAACGGCCTGTCACTGCTGGGCGTCTCGGCACCGGAGAGCATGTAGCCCATGGCACGCACACGCCGCGACTACGCGAAAAAACCGCAGCCGCAAAAGGCCCAGACACCCGGCTGGGTGTGGTTGCTGACCGGTCTGCTCATTGGCCTGTTCATTGCCTTTCTGGTCTACCTGCAACAGTCGGGGCAGTCACCCCTGGGTAAACAGCGCAAGGTGCAAAAAAGCGAGAAAAGCGTGCGCAAACCGGCGAAAACCACGGCACCGGTGAAGAAGGAGAAGAGCGGCATAACCCTGGATTTCTACGACTACCTGCCCAAGATGGAGGTGGTCATACCCGAGGAGGAACTGGAGACCCCCTCGGGTAAGGTCATTAAGCCGGCCACCTACTTCCTGCAGGTCGGCTCCTTCCGCAAGCCAGAGGATGCCGATTCGCGCAAGGCGCAGCTGGGACTGCTGGGTATGGTCTCCAGGATCGAACAGGTCGAGGTCGAGGGCAAGGGCACCTGGCACCGCGTACGCCTCGGCCCGTTCGAGGACCGGCGCAAGGTGGACCGCACCATACGCCAACTGCAGGAAAACGATATCGACTTTATTCTTCTGAAAGAGAAGAGCTAAGAAGGTAAGTGGGTGAGTGGGTGAGTTGCTGCAATGCGACCCTTACACTACTCACCGATTAATCCATTCACCTCTGACAATAGACGTTTGAAGATTAACGTTTAACCTTCAATGCCCTACCTGCTCCTTATCCTCCTTATCGTCGGCCTGGTATTCGGTCCACAGCTCTGGGCACGCTGGACCTTCCAGCGCTACAGCAAACCCAGAGACGATTTTCCCGGCAACGGTGG
>JBFEUI010000163.1:0-4142 GCA_041547565.1 Thiohalomonadaceae bacterium | reverse complement strand
TGCAGGCGGGCGCCCTCGTGTACCCGGTCATGGAAAAAGTTGGATGAAACACCGGGCGGTGCCTGCGGCTGATCGGTCGGCGGCGGTACCCGTTTGATCGAGACGCGATAGTAGTCAGGCCGGGGGGCATCGGAAAGGGAGTAGCAGCGCACCACGTTTTTCGCCTCACCGGAGGCTGCATCCTCGATCTGCAACTGGAAGGTCAGGTACTGTCCCGGCCTGTATGACGGCAGCGGTTGTGCGTCATCCGGCACCAGGTAAAACGAGCAGATATCCTGATTCCCGTCCTCCATAACCCGGCGCTGCACCACAAACGTCCTGAAGCCCTCCCATGCCGGGCCCGGTTTCGCCTTGGCCGCTGGTGGTGATACAGCAGGGGCGGGCTGTGCAGCCACCTGCGCGCCAGCGGGCCGGTCACGGTAGTCACGCCGGCGCCGATAGAGTCCGAGTAGCAGCACCGCCACGACCTGCAACAGGATCGCGGCGAAGATGATTAATGCCAGGTTTGTGCTCGTCATCATCGGTGGTCTCTTTCCCGGCGGCTCGACAGGGCCCGCTTGTTCTCAATTACCTATATCTATAGCAGCCCTTACTGAAATGAACCTGAAAAATGCGCGGTTAATGTTCACTTGATAGACCCGTCCCGGCGACAGACAATGTACAGTTCCCCCTGAACGATGAAACAGTCCCCTGACATGGCCGACGACAAAATCCACATCCACGGCGCACGCCAGAACAACCTGAAGAACCTCGACCTGGAGCTGCCGCTGGGCGAGCTTATCGTGGTCACCGGCGTCTCCGGCTCGGGCAAGTCCTCACTGGCCTTCGACACCGTCTACGCCGAGGGCCAGCGCCGCTACGTGGAGACCTTCTCGCCCTACGCACGCCAATTCCTGGACCGCATGGACCGGCCGCAGGTGGAGCGCATCGACGGCATCCCGCCGTCCATCGCCATCGACCAGACCAACCCGGTGCGCACCTCCCGCTCCACCGTGGGCACCATGACCGAGCTGAACGACCACCTGAAGCTGCTGTTCGCCCGCGCCGCCAGGCTCTACTGCCACGGCTGTGGCCGCCCGGTGGAGCGCGACACGCCGGAAGGGATCTTCAAACAGTTGATGAGTGAGGCCGGCAAGGAGACCCCGCGTCTTGAAGTCACATTCGCGATAGAAATTCCGCATAACTTCACATACGAAGAAATCGAGAAGGTGCTCTTCCAACAGGGCTATACACGAATCCGACGAGCAGGGATGCACGAGTGCCGCGATGGCAGGACGCCAAAGATCGGCCACGCCGAGCACGACAACATCATCGAGGTGGTGCAGGACCGCATGCGCCTCAACGAAGAGAACCGCGGCCGGCTGGTGGAGGCACTGGAGATCGCGCTGGACAAGGGCCACGGCAAGTGCGCGGTCTACAACCATGATGCACCCTCGCAGCAGCCCTATAAGTACTCATCCGGTCTGCACTGTGCCTCGTGTGATATCTATTATCGCGAACCCCAGCCCAACCTCTTCTCCTTCAACTCCGCCCTCGGCGCCTGCGACACCTGCCGCGGCTTCGGCCGCACCATCGGCATCGACTGGAACCTGGTGATCCCCGACGAGGCGCTGTCGCTGCGCGACGGTGCGATCAAACCGTTCCGCAGCGGCTACTCGATGGAGTGCCAGGAAGACCTGGTACGCTTCGGCCGCAAGCGCAAGATCGACCTCGACACCCCGTGGAAGGAACTGGACGAGGAGACCAAACGCTGGGTCATCGACGGCGAGGGGCCGTGGGACGGGCGCAGTTGGTACGGGGTGCAGGAGTATTTCGACTTCCTCGAGACCAAGGCCTACAAGATGCACATCCGCATCCTGCTCTCCAAGTACCGCAGCTACGATGCCTGCCCCGCCTGCCACGGCGCGCGGCTGAAAAACGAGGCGCTCGACTTTCGTATTGGATCTAAAAAAGAAGCGGATGCCGTGATGGACCCGTCGACACGCTTCCGCCACGACGGCATCACCATGCCCGACGCCACCTTCCGCAAGCTGCCGGGCCTCAACATCCACGATGTGATGCAACTGCCGCTGGAACGGGCGTACCACTTCTTCGACAATCTGTTTGGCCCAAAAGGGAACGAAAAAGGGGGCGGAGTCGACTTTTCAAAAGGTTCATCGACAAAGAAGAAAGGTGGCGGAAAATCGACTCCGACCCCTTTTTCGGAGTTCGAGCTGCTGCTGGAGGAGATCCGCTCGCGCCTCACCTACCTGCTCGATGTCGGCCTGGGCTACCTCACCCTGGACCGCCAGTCGCGCACCCTCTCCGGCGGCGAGGTACAGCGCATCAACCTCACCACCGCGCTCGGCACCTCGCTGGTCAACACCCTGTTCGTGCTGGACGAACCGAGCATCGGCCTGCACCCGCGCGACATCGACCGCATCAACGGCGTGCTGGCGCGCCTGCGCGATGCGGGCAACTCGCTGCTGGTGGTGGAACACGACCCGCAGATCATGCTCGCCGCCAACCGCATCCTCGACATCGGTCCCGGCCCCGGCGAACGCGGCGGCGAGGTGGTGTTCTACGGCACACCGAAACAACTCCTGTGTGATAAAACTTCACTGACCGCGCAATACCTGGGCGGCAAGGCCCGGGTGGCCGAGGCGCGCGAGCCGAAACGCCCCAGCGACGAGGACGGCCACATCGCGATCCTCGGCGCCGCCGAGCACAACCTGAAAAACATCGATGTGCGCATCCCGCTGGGCCGTCTTGTCACCCTCACCGGCGTCTCCGGTTCCGGCAAGTCGACCCTGGTGAACGACATCCTTTTCAACGCGCTCTCCAAGTTGAAGGGCAATCCCGAAGAGATCCCCGGCGCACATCAGGAAATAAAAGGTTTTGATCTCATCGACGGCGTGGTAATGCTGGACCAGGCACCGATTGGCAAGTCCTCGCGCTCCAACCCGGTGAGCTACGTCGGCGCCTGGGACGCGATCCGCAAGCAGTTCGCCGGCACCAAACTGGCCAAGGAGCGCGGCTACACCCCCGGCACCTTCAGCTTCAACTCCGGCAACGGCCGCTGCCCCACCTGCAGCGGCTCCGGCTTCGAGCACGTGGAGATGCAGTTCCTCTCCGATGTCTACCTGCGCTGCCCCGACTGCAACGGCAAGCGCTATCGAAATGAGATCCTCGACGTTCGTCTCGGAGGAACAAGATACAAGGGGCAAGAGACAAAGGGAGAGGGGCTTTCGGTTGCTGATGTGCTGGAGATGACGGTTACCGAAGCACTGAGCTTCTTTAAAGACAAAAAAGATATTCACAAGGTGCTGGAGCCGCTGCAGGCGGTGGGCCTGGCCTACCTGCGCCTGGGCCAGCCGGTGCCGACCCTCTCCGGCGGCGAGGCACAGCGTCTCAAGCTCGCCGGCTATCTGGCCAAAACCGGCAAGAAGAAAAAGGCCGGCGACAAACTTCTATTCCTGCTCGACGAGCCGACCACCGGCCTGCACTTCGCCGACATCGCGGTGCTGCTCAAGGCGCTGCGCCGCCTGCTGGTCGAAGGCCATTCGCTGCTGGTGATCGAACACAATCTTGATGTGATTGCCGCCTCCGACTGGCTCATCGACCTCGGCCCCGAAGGGGGCGACGGCGGCGGCGAGCTGGTGTGCGAGGGCACACCGGCGGAAGTGAGCGCTCACAAGAGCAGCCACACCGGCAGGGCGTTGCGTGACTACCGTGAGGCACTGGGCCAGCTCAGCCGCAGTGCCGACATTGCGCCAACAAAGACCACGGCGGCAAAAGCCAATGCCATCGAGATCGTCCACGCCCGCGAGCACAACCTGAAAAACGTCTCGCTCGAAATCCCGCGCGAGAAGTTCACCGTCATCACCGGCGTCTCCGGCTCGGGCAAATCGACCATCGCCTTCGACATCCTGTTCAACGAGGGCCAGCGCCGCTACCTCGAATCGCTCAACGCCTACGCGCGCCAGTTCGTGCAGCCCGCCTCGCGCCCCGATGTGGATGCGGTGTTCGGCATCCCGCCCACCGTCGCCATCGAGCAGCGCACCAGCCGCGGCGGCCGCAAGAGCACCGTCGGCACCCTGACCGAGATCCACCACTTCCTGCGCCTGCTGTTCGTCAAGCTCGGCATCCAGTACTGCCCCGAG
>JBFEUI010000162.1:0-4296 GCA_041547565.1 Thiohalomonadaceae bacterium | reverse complement strand
CCGGTAACCTTCAGGAATCAGGGGTATTCGACCAATGTTCAGCAAAGATATGCATATCAAGGGCTATGATGACGAGTTGTGGCAGGCCATGCAGGATGAAGAGGTCCGCCAGGAGGAGCATATCGAGTTAATCGCCTCGGAAAACTACACCAGCCCGCGCGTGATGGAGGCGCAGGGTTCGGTACTGACCAACAAGTATGCCGAAGGCTACCCCGGCAAGCGCTACTACGGCGGTTGTGAAAATGTCGACGTTGCCGAGCAGCTGGCCATCGACCGCGCCAAGGCGCTGTTTGGTGCCGATTATGCGAATGTCCAGCCCCATTCCGGTTCCCAGGCCAACGCGGCCGTCTACATGGCGCTGTGTGAGCCGGGCGATACGGTGCTGGGGATGAGCCTTGCCCACGGCGGCCACCTGACCCACGGTTCCAAGGTGAACTTCTCCGGCAAGATCTACAATGCGCTGCAGTACGGCCTGAATGCCGAGACCGGTGAGATCGACTACGAGGAGATGGAGGCGCTGGCCCGCGAGCACAAACCGAAGATGATTGTGGCCGGTTTTTCCGCCTATTCGCGCGTGGTCGACTGGCAGCGTTTCCGTGCCATTGCCGATGAGGTCGGCGCCTACCTGATGGTCGATATGGCGCACGTTGCAGGATTGATTGCCGCGGGCCATTACCCCAGCCCGGTGCAGATCGCCGATGTCACCACCACCACGACGCACAAGACCCTGCGCGGTCCGCGCGGCGGCCTGATTCTGGCGAAGGCCAATGCCGACATCGAGAAGAAACTCAACTCACTGGTCTTCCCCGGCACCCAGGGCGGCCCGCTGATGCACGTGATTGCTGCCAAGGCGGTGGCCTTCAAGGAGGCGATGGAGCCGGAGTTCAAGGCGTACCAGGCGCAGGTGATCAGCAACGCCCAGGCGATGGCCGGTGTCTTTATCGAGCGCGGCTATGAAGTGGTATCGGGCGGTACCGACGACCACCTGTTCCTGATCAGCTTTATCGAGAAGGGGCTGACCGGCAAGGAGGTGGATGCCTGGCTGGGAAGCGCCAATATCACCGTGAACAAAAATGCCGTACCCAACGATCCGCAGTCGCCCTTTGTCACCAGCGGTATTCGTGTCGGCACGCCGGCCATTACCACACGTGGTTTTGGTGAGGCGGAAGCCCGCGAGCTGGCCGGCTGGATGTGCGACATTGTCGATGGCCGTGGCGACGATGATATCGTGGCGCGCGTCAAGGCGCAGGTGCTGGACCTGTGCAAGCGTTTCCCGGTTTATGCAAACTAGATAAAAGATGCAAGATACAAAATACAGGAAGTATTTCTTGCATCTGGCGGGTTCACTGCGTAACAGCAGTCCTGCGCTTGTATCTTGTTACTTTTCTCTTGTATCTGTTTGAACTATGCGCTGCCCATTTTGCGGTGAACCCGATACCAAGGTGATTGATTCGCGCCTGGCGAACGACGGTGATTCGGTCAGGCGGCGCCGCGAATGCCTGACCTGCGGTGAACGCTTCACCACCTTCGAGACGGCGGAACTGGTGATGCCGCGCATCGTCAAGCAGGATGGCAGCCGGGTACCCTTTGATGAGGAGAAACTGCGCTCCGGCATGCTGCGTGCGCTGGAAAAACGCCCGGTGGATACAGAGGCAGTAGAAGGGGCCGTCAACCGCATTAAACACAAGCTGCGCGCCACAGGCGACAGGGAGATACCATCGCTGAAACTGGGTGAATGGGTGATGGATGAACTGCGCGACCTTGATGAGGTCGCCTATGTGCGATTCGCCTCGGTCTACCGCAGCTTCCAGGACGTTAACGCCTTCCGTGAAGAGATTGAGCGGTTGCAGAGTGAACCGTCAGTCGCAGAGCGGCGAGCCCAGCTGCCGTTGTTAAACAATGAAAAAAATACCGGCAAGTCCTGAATTTTATGACTGAGTTTAGCGCCAAAGACCATGCCTTCATGGCCCGTGCCATCCAACTGGCGGAGCGCGGCCTGCATACCACCGATCCCAATCCCCGTGTCGGTTGCCTGATTGTCAGTGCCGGCGAGGTGGTTGGCGAGGGTTGGCATGAGCGGGCGGGAGAGCCCCATGCCGAGATCCACGCCCTGAATCAGGCCGGCGGCCGGGCACAAGGGGCTACCGCCTATGTGACGCTGGAGCCGTGCAGTCATCACGGCCGTACCCCGCCGTGCAGCGAGGCGCTGATCGGCGCCGGGGTGGCGAGGGTCGTGGCGGCGATGGAGGATCCCAACCCCAGGGTGGCGGGAAGCGGACTGCGGCAGATTGCCGAGGCGGGCATTGAAGTTGCCAGCGGTTTGCTTGCCGAGCAGGCAGAGCAGTTGAATCCGGGGTTCTGTAAACGCATGCGCCAGGGACGCCCCTTTGTACGCAGTAAACTGGCGATGAGCCTGGACGGGCGTACGGCGATGGCCTCGGGCGAGAGCAAGTGGATCACCTCGGCCGCAGCCCGTGAAGATGTACACCGCCTGCGGGCACGCAGTTCCGCCATTGTGACGGGTATCGGCACGGTGCTGGCGGACAACCCGTCGATGACGGTCCGCCTGCCGGGTTGGAATGAAGTCCACCAGCCGTTGCGCGTGGTGCTGGACCCGCATTTGAGCACACCGCCTGATGCCCATATTCTCAATCTGCCTGGGCGTGTGCTGATCGTCACCGCCGCCGAAGAGCCTGAGGTTCAGGAGCAGCTTGAGCAACGCGGTGCCAGTGTGGTGAACATGGGTAATGGCCACGACGGCATTGACCTGGATGCGCTGATGGCACTGCTGGCGGAACTGGAGATCAATGAGGTGCTGCTGGAGACCGGTGCAACCCTGAGCGGGGCGGTACTCAGTGCCGGCCTGATCGACGAGTTGATCGTCTATATGGCGCCCAAGCTGATGGGTGACGGTGCGCGGGGGCTGTTCCGATTGCAGGGTATCGATAATATGGCGCAGGCGATCGAGCTTGATATTCAGGATATGCGGGCGATTGGCAGCGACTGGCGAATTACCGCAAAGATTAAGATGTCGTAGGTTACATTGCAAAGCTATGTGACATTTGGGGTGTCAGGTAACCGCTTCGCGACAACCTGACCTACCTTGCACATAGCTGGTGTTAATGACCGATAACCAGGAATCAGACGTATATGTTTACCGGCATCATTGAGGCTATTGGCACTGTTGTTGTCCTGCAGCCGAAGGGCGGCGATATGCGTTTGCGCATCAATAGTGCGGCGCTGGATCTGGCCGATGTGCAACTGGGCGACAGTATTGCCACCAACGGTGTCTGCCTTACCGTCACCGAGCTGCCCGGTGACGGTTTCTGGGCCGATGTCTCCGGCGAGACGCTGGCACGCTCCGGTTTTCAGCAGTTGCGGGTCGGCAGCCGGGTCAATTTGGAAAAGGCGCTGACCCCGACCACCCGTCTCGGCGGTCATCTGGTCAGCGGCCACGTGGATGGTGTGGGCGAGGTGATCGAGCGGCGTGCTGACGGCCGTTCGGAGCGCTTTCGCATCAAGGCGCCCGATGCGCTTGCGCGGTATATCGCCGAGAAGGGCTCGATCTGTATCGATGGAATCAGCCTGACGGTCAATCGTGTCGATGGCGCGGTATTTGATCTGAATATCGTCCCGCATACCATGCAGGGGACGACGCTCGATGAATACCGGCAAGGGCAGTGGGTGAACCTGGAAGTGGACATCATCGCGCGCTATCTGGAGCGGCTGGTGATGGGTGACAGGGCGGCAGAGACGCAAACCGCTACAGGTATTACAATGGCGTTTCTGGCCGAGAATGGTTTTGTTAAGTAGAGGACAGCTACAAGATCTAAAGATACAAGATAAAAGAAAACAGGGCAGTAATGACAATGCTGCCAAAGGAAGGGAAATCACTTTTATCTTGTATCTTGCCTCTTGTGGCTTCGGGAAATTGATATGGCGTTAAACAGTATTGAAGAGATTATCGAAGACATCCGCCAGGGCAAGATGGTGATCCTGATGGATGACGAGGACCGCGAGAACGAGGGCGATCTGATCATGGCCGCCTCCATGGTGAGGCCGGAAGACATCAACTTTATGGCCAAGTACGGTCGCGGTTTGATCTGTCTGACCCTGACCCGTGAGCGCTGCGAGCAACTCAATCTGCCGTTGATGGTTCGTGATACCAATGACAAACACGGCACCAACTTTACCCTTTCCATCGAGGCGGCACAGGGTGTGACCACCGGTATTTCCGCCTATGACCGCGCTATGACGGTACGTGCCGCGGTTGCCCCCAATGCCACGCCCGACGAT
>JBFEUI010000161.1:0-4297 GCA_041547565.1 Thiohalomonadaceae bacterium | reverse complement strand
AGAATCTTGTTGACGAAGCGTACCACGGGGGCATCGTCAATCTCCGCCTCGCTGACATCTTCCCCGCCACCCTCTTCTTCTGCGGAGATGTCCAGATCTTCCAGGTCGGCATCGCCGAAATCCGTCAGAGATGTATCGCCGGCCTCCATCGCCTGGTCGATGAAGTGCCCCAGTTTGTCCTCCTGCACCAGCACCGGCTCGGTATTGACGCCGACGTGGAATTTTATTTCGTCAAGGGCCGTGAGGTTTGTGGGATCGGAGACGGCGACGAATAGCCGGTTGCCTCGCTTGAACAGCGGGAGCGCGTGATGCGCGCGTATTAACTTCTCATCAACGAGTTTGATGACGTCCTGATCGATATCCATGGCGGAGAGATCGAAAATGGGTACACCGAACTCCTGGCCGGCAATGATCGCAAGCTCCGCGGCATCGACTAGTTTGTTTTCCACAAGATAGGCAACCAGAGATATTTTCTGCTTGTTTGCCTGTGCCGATGCCTCTTCGGCATCAGTTTCAGTTAGCAAGTTAAGACTCACTAACTTTCTTGCCAAGCCGCTTAACGAGCTTTTAATTCCTGTAGTAGCCATCTGGTGATATATCTTTTTGGATATAAAGATTAAGAATGCACGTTAACTATTTGATGGTCAATAGAATATTGGCATTTTTGTGACCTGTCTAGAATATACTTATCATCAACTGTAGTAGCAATGGTGGGTGTTCGGCAACCCGTATCTATACTGGCATGATTTGGATGCTATGTTGTGATACCGAATCAGGGTGATTGATTAATAACGCTATATTGCTTGCGACTCGAAGGGTGATGTACGCATCTGTAAGGCTCGGGATACCAGGCTAGTGTTATTGTTTTATACGTATGCTTGTTGCTGTTATCGTCCCCTATAACGGTTCCAGTGCCGGGTTAATTGAACGGCTGCGCGGACTGGCCGATTGCTGTTAATATCTGTGTACCGTATTTAATGTGCTGTGTAGCCCGTTAATTCTGCCGTGTGCTGAGGATGAGTGATTCGGGCTGCACATATAAAACGCTTGATGTTGGAGTAGATGATGCTCTGGTTTGGAAAGAAAAATAGAGTAATTACGGCGTTTGCCCGCTCCCTGGCAGAGGAGTTTTACAGCAATCTGCCGCCCAATATTATCGAAAAACAGTATGACAAAAAGGATAAGAAAGGGGCTCGCAAGGCGCAGCAGCGTTTCCAAACGGCCATAGACGATACGGTCTCGCATGTGAAACAGTTCAAGCAGCAACATAAGCTGAAAGTCTACGGTAAGGCAAAATTCCACCTGGAATTTACCAACCGGCTGAAGGCGCTGGGCTATGATGCGAAACTGGCGGAGGAGATCAACCACACCGTCATGGTGCGCACGCCGTAAGTTGCTGTGTAGATCCGTTGGACAGCAGGAGTTGGCCGCACAAATTGCGGCGAGTGCAAAGCTCAGCGGGCAAATAGTCGGCCCAGCCAGTTCGAAGGGCGCTTGATATCCAGGCCTTCCTCCTGCAGCGCCTGGTAGTCCTCCTCGGTCAGTATGTCACCGAGCGCCTCGACCAGCGGCCCGAGGTGTTTTGCATAGGGCCGCCAGCGTGCTACCGATGTCTTGTAGATGGGTTGTCGCACCTGCCACAGGCTGGCCGTTTGCACCACGCGTTTTGACTTGTGGAAATCGAGGCAGGCCTCCTCCCACTCCAGGCCGACAAATTCGACGATTCTGCGGGCGTTGTTTTCCAGATCCTGGGTCATATCCTCATAGCGCACATCCAGAATCTGCCCGGGAAAGCGTTTCTTCCAGAACGCCATCAGTTCTGCATAACCGCGGTAATACTGGCCCAGCATGCTCAGGTCATTGGTCCATTCCATGTATACCGATGCTCTGAAGTGCTGAAAGTAGCAGGAGAGGGCCGTGTCCAGCGGATGGCGCATGGAGTGGATGATCCTGGCATTGGGAAACAGGGTAAGGATAAATCCCAGCTTGATAAAATTGGCGGGCATCTTGTCGACCACGCGCTTCGCATCGGCTGCGTCGGCAAGGGCGTGATCGAGGTAGCGCTGGGCATATTTTTTTACCAGGGCCTGGTCGAGCTGGGGCAGGGTGTAGGGGGTGAACTCGATATCCGCCTCCTCGCAGGCGTCCTGGGAGCAGAACTCGATCTCCATGGATTCACCCAGGCTGTGCACCGACGAGTGGCTGGAGAGTACCTGGTCGATCAGTGTGGTGCCTGAGCGTGGCATACCTACGATGAATACGGGTGCGGTGGAAGGATTGCCGGAGTCTTTGAGTTGTCCGATATCGATGGACTTGTAGGCCTTTTTAATACCCTTTATTTTCCGCCGGAAATCGTCCAGCGGGAACTCACCGTAAAGCAGCAGGTTGCCCTTGTGGAGGTGGCTGAACGCCTGATCGTAGTCCTTCAGGTCGTTATAGGCCTTGGCCAGGGCGAAGTGAAAATTGACGCGGTTTGAGGCCTCCATCCCCTTCTCAAGTTGCTTTTCCATACGGCGAATGAGCGGCATGTCCTGCTCATTAACCTTTTTTGTCTTTACCAACTCAGTGTATGCCGCGGCATACTCTGGGCTTATCGCGATGCTTTTCTCGAGGTATTTTTGTGACTTCTCCTTATGGCCCATCATTTGGTGGATATTCGCTAGTAGACAATGAATCTCCGGTTTCCTTTTTTCACTGGAGAGGGCCTTTTCGGCTTGTATGAGCGCGGTTTCCGTCTGTCCGGTTAATAGAAGCATTTCAGACAGAGCAAGTCGCGCCTGGGTATTGGACGGTTTGAGTTCTACAACCTTATTGAAGTTGTCAATGGCTTTGAACCACTGCTGGCGACTTGCATAGAGTTGCCCCATGCTGAACAGCGCCCTGTCGTTATTCGGATCATTCTCGAGCAGTTGACTGATAACCTCTTCGCATTTTCCCGGATAGGAGCTAAGACGCAAGGTCTCACCGTACAGGAGTGAGTATTCGGTATTACCGGGATCCAGTGATACGGCCTTTTCAAACCACTCCATTGCATCTGAATATTTCTTCAGATTGAAGAAAATGGAACCCATGAGGAAGAGGGGATAGGCATCTTCTGGGTGCTGTGTTAGCAGTTGTCGGCATGCATCCAGGGCCTCGTTGGCCTGTCCCTGGTTTATCAGCGAGATTACCTGCTGATATTTATTGCCTGAGTTTGGAATTGGTGTGTTGACGTTCGTTGCCATATGGAATGGGCTTCCACTAGTGAGTAGTACAGCCTAACCGGTAGTGGAGAAAGTACCAATCAAGCCTGTCCGTCAGTTTAAGTGGGAACCAGTATATCTTAAATACAGGCGTTAGATCCCGTGTGATGTTGTCCGGGTAGCGGCTGGCGTTTCACCATTCGGTAATGCATTTGACAGATGGTGTAGTGCTTATGATGAGTATGCCTCTTTAGCTTATGTTGTCGAGGGGCAACGATGTGCGATGATCGGCCTCTTCATATCACCGTAAAAAAACAACGCCCCTTGCGGGGCGTTGTTTTGCAGTTGGTGCCAGATATGGATTAACGGCACTCGGCAGGTACGTGGTTCGTACTACCTGCTGTTGTCGCGCATGCCCAAGTGATGGCAGCACCGGCGGCGCCAGGTGCACCGGGGGTCAGGGTGAGGGTCACGCTACCGGCATTGGCGGTGGTGGAGATGGCAATCACACCTGTAGCGGCAGTACAGGACATGCTGGCGACGTTACCGATGGTGGCGCCGATAGTGGTTACACCGGCACAGGCGTCGGTGGGCATAACACCGCCGTTGTTGGAGATGTTCTCACTGACGGTGGTCTTGGCGGCAGAGGCCACAACCAGCGCCTCGGAAACACGGGCACGGATGGTGTAGTCCTGGTAGGCCGGGATGGCGATGGCCGCGAGGATACCGATAATGGCAACCACGATCATCAGTTCGATAAGTGTAAAACCTTGTTGCATTGCTTTCATGTTGAGCTCCTTGTTGTATACATGCATGTATTGCTTTGACGTGTTGTTAGAGGCATTTTCTGTGCCAGATTTGTATCATGCAGAATAATTAAGAAGTTGTCTCGCTTTAGTGCAAAATTAGTGAGCTGGCTCACAACGTTTCAGGGGTGAGCCCTATCTCATATAGATAGTGTGGTCACAAATAGTCAAACGGATGCGTTTTGGACTGACAAAAATTGTCAGTTAGTGACGCAAATGGACCGTTAGAAAATAAGCGTATAAGTCAAGTCTAATGCTGTTGATGCTCTATTAAGGGGTCGGAGTAGCTGGGCTACTTCGACCCCTTGT
>JBFEUI010000160.1:0-4299 GCA_041547565.1 Thiohalomonadaceae bacterium | reverse complement strand
GGTGGTTGCACCGGCCGGGTAGAGTTTGACCGCAAACACAAGGCCGCTCTGTTTGGCCTTCCGGATCTCCTCCGGCGTGGTGTTGTCGGTGAGGTAGAGGGTCATCAGCGGCTCAAAATCGCTGTCCTGCGGCAGTGCCGCCTGCACCCTGTTACGGTAGGCTTGCGCCATTTGTGTGGTGGTGACCGGCGGTTTGAGGTTGGGCATGATGATGGCACGGCCGAAGCGCTCGGCGCTGTGGCCCACGACTGAAGCGAGCGCTGCACCATCGCGCAGGTGCAGGTGCCAGTCGTCGGGGCGGGTTATGGTCAGTGTTTGCATAGAATTTTCGGCTGCTGCGGCTTGTGCTGTTGTGGTGCGTATTATGCCATGAAATGGCGCGAGCTATTCGGATACGCTCTCGCCGAAATGCTTCATCACCACGGCACGCATGGCGGCCTCCAGTATGCTCTGGCCGTGGGCCAGAATGTCGGGTTCGATGGAGGCCGACCACTCCTGCGTTCCTTCGGTGTCCCAGTTCAGGTCGATGCGGTACTCCTCCAGCATGGGACCGCCCTGTGACCAGAAGTGGGTGGGATTCCACTTGCGCGGCGGCAGGTTGTGCGGCGGGTGGTACATCAGTGTCCCCTGATCATCGCCAAACACCTCAAGCCCTCTCGCCCGTGCCACCCAGTGATCAAGTTGTTCCAGAGTCAGTTCTGAGACCTGCATGGTATCTCTCTATCGAATCAGTAGCGCCTAATCGTATCATCGACCGTTTGGCGAGAATACTTAACCGGCCGCCCCGTATTGCATCGCTGTGCGCCTTTTGTCACAGTGCGCCGATGGCTGAACTGTGGATACTTTTCATTATAGTGCTGGCAATCGGCTACTGGTTTAGCGGCGTCCAGGCGGTTGAACACGCCACGCGGGTGGCGCGCCGGTTATGTGACGAACATCGGGTACAACTGCTTGACCAGACGGTAGCCCAGGTGCGGCTGCGGCTGCGCCGGGACCATACGGGACGTCTGCGTTGGCTGCGCGATTACCGCTTTGAGTTCACCGATGATGGTGAACGGCGTAGCGAGGGTTTTGTTTCCACCATGGCGGGGAGGGTGCTGTCGGCGCGACTGGAACTGGCCGACCACACGTTGCATGAGTCGATCGAGTGATTAATTCGATTTGATCCTGCCAATGCGCTCCTGCCTGACGCGCCACTGTCCGTCCTTCTCCTTTTTCAGTACCACCTCTTTCTGCAGTTCGATGATCTGGCCGTCGGTCGCCTTGATGTTCTCGGTTACGTTGAAGGTGACGCGGTTCGCCTTGGTGGCGAGGATTTCGGGTTGGCTGTAACGGATACGTTGCAGCAGATGTTTTTCAAACTCGATACGGCGCCGTTTGTGCCAGCCGTGGAAATCGATACGCTTGTCAGCGATACCCAATACCCTGACTTTTGCCGACACCAGTTGCATGTGCGCCTCGAGGTCGCGGGTGGCGATCGTGTAGGCCATATTGTCGAGCCACTCGGTGGCAATTTTCATTGCATCCATAGAATTTCTCACAGTGAAACCACATTCTCCCTGTGGGAATATTGTGCAATCCAATGCTAACTATAAATTTCTACAATAAAAATTTTGTTATTATAACTTTTTGAATTATATAGCAAATATCGTGCATACAGCTGAATGGTTCGCTTGAATAGTTGACCAAAAGACTCAATATCTCCAAGATGACGCTCTTCTTCGCCCCGCTCCAGCAATTGCAGCCGGGGTATTGTACCGGAAAATTCGCGGGATCTTTTGTTAACGGGATTCCAGATGCGATTGGTAGCGAGTTTCCGCAAGCGATGAGCCACAGACGAGGAATACTATGAACGTCGCTGACAAAAAAAGATTACTACGCGAGATGCTGTACGCGCGCCGTTTTGAGGAGCGCTGTTTCCAGGGCTACATGGAGCGCAAGATTGGCGGTTTCCTGCATCTCTACTCCGGGCAGGAGGCCTGTGCCCACGGCGTGATGGAGGCGGCGCGGCCCGGGCACGACTATGTGGTGACCGGCTACCGGGACCACGTTCATGCCATCAAGTGCGGCAGTGATCCGAAGCGCGTGATGGCCGAGCTTTACGGCAGGGAGAGCGGTTGCAGCAAGGGGCGCGGCGGCTCGATGCACATCTTCGATGCCGAGCACCGTTTCATGGGCGGCTACGCCCTGGTGGGTGGCCCGTTCCCGCTGGCTGCCGGCATGGCCAAGGCGATCAAGCTGAAGGGGGGCGATGAGATCGCCATCTGTTTCCTCGGCGATGCGGCCAATAACCAGGGCACCTTCCACGAGTCATTGAACATGGCCAGTGTCTGGCAGTTGCCGGTGCTCTATGTCTGCGAGAACAACCTCTACGGTATCGCCACGGCGATCGACCGCTCCACCGCAGTCAGGGACCAGTACCTGCGGGTGCAGCAGGCCTACGACATTCCCGCGAAGCAGGTCGACGGCCAGGATGTCGAGGCGGTTTACCAGACGGCGAAAGAGGCCGTTGCGCATGTGCGTGCCGGCAAGGGACCCTATTTTCTCGAGCTGATGACCTACCGTTATCGCGGCCACTCCATGTCCGACTCCACCAGCAAGTACCGCTCGAAGGAGGAAGAGCAGGAGTGGGGCCGGCGCGACCCCATCATGATCCTGCGCGATCGCCTGGTCGAGGCGGGGGAGATGAGCGAGGAGGATTTCAAGGCACTGGATAAGGCGGTTATCCAGGAGATAGAGGACGAGGTGATTGGCTTCTGTGAAAATGCACCGGAGCCGAAGGTGGAAGAGGTGGAGAAATACGTGTTCGCCGAGAACGATCCCTGGGTCAACGGGGGGGTAGCATAATGGCCGAGATGATGTACTGGGAGGCGATTCGCCGTGCCCATGACGAGGAGATGGCCCGGGATCCGATGGTGATTTGCATGGGCGAGGATATCGGCGTGGCCGGCGGCACCTACAAGGCGACCATGGGGCTGTACGACAAGTACGGCCCGGAACGGGTGATCGACACACCGATCTCGGAGAACAGCTACACCGGCCTCGGTATCGGTGCCTCCTTCCTGGGTGTGCGCCCGATAATCGAAATCATGTCGGTCAACTTTGCCTGGCTGGCGATGGACCAGATCTTCAACAGCGCCGCCAAGGTGCGTTACATGTCCGGTGGCCAGATTGAGGCGCCGGTGGTGATCCGCTCACCCGGCGGCACTGCGCACCAGCTCGGTGCCCAGCACTCGGCACGCATGGAGAAGGTATTCATGGGCGTGGCCGGGCTGCGCGTGGTGACGCCGTCCAATCCGCGCCAGGCCTACGGCCTTATCAAGTCGGCGGTACGCTGCAACGACCCGGTCTACATCAACGAGCATGAGCTGATGTACAACATGAAAGGCGAGGTGCCGGACGAGGAGTACTTCCACCCGCTGGAGGGTTCGGAGATCGCCCGCAGCGGAAAAGATGTCACCCTGTTCGGCTACAACGTCTCGGTGCACTGGTGTCTGCAGGCGGCCGAGCTGCTGGCCCGGCAGGGCATCGACTGCGAAGTGGTCGACCTCTACTCGCTCAGCCCGCTCGACCGTGAGGGGATTAAAAAATCGGTCACAAAGACCCACCGCGCGGTGATCGTCGAGGAGGCCGAGGCGCCGGTCGGCGTCGGCGCCGAGGTGATGGCGATCATCAACGAGGAGTGCTTCTTCGAACTGGATGCCCCGCCGCTGCGGGTATCGGCACTGAACGTGCCGACGCCGTTCAACCATACCCTGGAGAAGGCCGCGGTGCCCGATGCCCAGGATGTGGTCAATGCTGTGCTGAAGATGTTCGGGAAATAAAATAACAGGAACGAGGTTCGAGTAACGGGTGTCGAGGATATGTTCCTTTTGCCCGTTCCTCGCAAATCGGAACTTATATTATGGCTGAGTCCTATGTAATCAAGATGCCGCAGCTCTCGGACACCATGACCGAGGGCGTGGTGGTGAGTTGGGAGAAGCAGATCGGCGACAGGGTCGAACGCGGTGACATCGTCGCCCAGGTGGAGACCGACAAGGCGATCATGGACGTGGAGGTGTTTCACGAGGGCTACCTCTCCGGTCCCATCGTCCCGCCCGACTCGACCATCGCGGTGGGTGAGCCGATGGCCTACCTGGTTGCCAGTGCCGAGGAGGTGCAGGGCGGCGAGGTGGTTATTGAACCGGCTTCAGAGGTGGCTGAAACGACAGACGCTGCGGTCGTGGAAACCGGGGCTGACATGCAGGCCGGCCAGGCGCCGCAAGGCGTCAGTTATGTAATCAAGATGCCGCAGCTCTC
>JBFEUI010000159.1:0-4384 GCA_041547565.1 Thiohalomonadaceae bacterium | reverse complement strand
GGCCGGAAGACCTGTCAAGCTCTCTTCACACTTCACCCCTCACTCTTCACCTAATAGAAACATAGGGCGGGCCGTGCCCGCCATTCAGATGTCGGTTCGGCGCCCATGGGGCGCCCTATATTCGTTTCACCTTTCACGCCCTCACACTTAGACCGCTTCCGGCCCCTCTTCGCCGGTACGGATACGCACGACGCGTTCCACCGCGGTCACAAAGATCTTGCCGTCGCCGATCTTGCCGGTGCGCGCGGCATTGGTAATGGCATCGATGCACTCATCGACCTTGTCGGCACCGATCACCACCTCGATCTTCACCTTGGGCAGAAAGTCGACCACATATTCGGCACCGCGATAGAGTTCGGTATGCCCTTTCTGGCGGCCAAAACCCTTGACCTCCGTGGCTGTCATGCCGGCCACGCCAATCTCCGATAACGCCTCACGCACATCATCGAGTTTGAAGGGCTTGATGATCGCCTCGATCTTTTTCATTTCGGTATCCTTTGTGAGTGGTTATATGCCATACAGCATACCAATCTTTACTGTGTATGCAATTGGCGGTCAGGCCGTACTGCTCGCTAACGACGCCCGAATCCAGAGGTAATGGGGTAGCGGCGATCACGACCGAAGGCACGGTGGGTAATGCGTACCCCCGGCGGCGCCTGACGCCGTTTGTATTCATTGCGGTCAACCTGGCGGATAACCCAGTCCACCGTCGCGTCATCAAAGCCCGCCGCCACGATATCATCCCGGCACTGGTCCTGCTCCACGTAGCGCTCCAGAATAGCGTCGAGCACCGGGTAGTCGGGCAGTGAATCGCTGTCTTGTTGATCCGCCGCCAGCTCGGCCGAGGGCGGGCGTTCGATCACCCGTCGCGGGATCACCGCAGACAAGGTATTGCGGTATTCGGCCAGGCGGTAGACCAGGGTCTTGGGCACGTCCTTCAGCACGTCGAAGCCCCCTGCCATGTCGCCGTACAGGGTGGAGTAGCCGACCGCCATCTCGCTCTTGTTGCCGGTCGTAAGCACCATTTTATTTTTTTTATTGGAGATCGCCATCAGTATCACGCCACGACAGCGTGCCTGGATGTTCTCCTCGGTAACATCGGGTGCCTTGCCGGCAAACTCGGCGGCCAGGCTGTCGAGAAAGGCGCCGAATGTGTTCTCGATAGGAATGATGTGATACTCGACACCCAACGCCTCGGCCTCAAGCCGGGCATCCTCGACACTCATATCGGCAGTATAGCGCGAGGGCATCAGCACCCCTTCAACACGTTCACTGCCGATGGCATCACAGGCCACCGCCAGCGTCAGCGCCGAATCGATGCCGCCGGACAGCCCGATTACCACGCCGGGAAAGCCGTTCTTGTCGATGTAGTCCCGCACCCCCAGCACCAGCGCCCGGTAGACACTCTCCTCCTCGCTCAGCACCGGGGCCACCTGTCCCAGCAGCGGGCGCACCATGCCGGCCTCCACGGTAAAATCGACCGGGTAGAGCCCCTCCTCGAAGGCCGGGCAGCGTTGCGTCACCTGCCCGTCGCCGTCCATAACAAAGGACTCGCCGTCGAATACCAGTTCATCCTGGCCGCCGACGAGGTTGACGTAGACAATGGGTACACCGCTCTCGGCAACGCGCTCGGCGACCGTGGCCTCGCGCTCCATGCCCTTGCTGATATGAAACGGGGAGGCATTAAGGTTGAGTATCAGGCTGGCCCCGGCAGCGCACGCCTGGCTCACCGGCCCCGGGTGCCAGATATCCTCACAGATGGTCAGCCCCACCTTGATGCCGTTGATCTCGCAAAGGCAGTTGGCCTCGTCCGGTACAAAGTAGCGCTTCTCGTCAAACACGCTGTAGTTGGGCAGGTGCTGCTTGTGGTAACTGGCCTCGATCCTGCCATCGCGGATCAGCGCGGCGGCATTGTAGTTGCCGCCCATGGCCTGCCTGGGGTAACCGACAATCAGCGTAATGCCGCTCACCTCCCTGCCGATGCGCTCCAGTTCATGCAGCACGCGCGGATAGAGACCGGGCCGCAGCAGCAAATCTTCCGGCGGATAGCCGGTCAGGGTCAGTTCGGGATAGAGCACCACGTCGGCCTGAAACTCATCGCGGGCACGCGTGGCCGATTCGATGATCCTGTCCGCATTGCCCTCGACATCGCCCACCAGCATATTCAGCTGGGCCATCACGACACGTAAGCGGGAATTCTCTGGCCGCAGCACTGTCACCGGCTGTCGCCCTCTAACCCAGACGTTCCAGCATGCGCTCACCCAGTTCGGCCGGGGAGCGTACAACCGAGACGCCCGCAGCCTCCAGGGCGGCAAACTTCTCCTCCGCGGTGCCCTTGCCGCCGGCGATGATGGCACCCGCGTGGCCCATGCGCTTGCCGGGCGGCGCGGTAACACCGGCGATGTAGGCGACCACGGGCTTGCTGATGTGGGTCTTGATAAACTCGGCGGCCTCCTCCTCGGCGCTACCGCCAATCTCGCCGACCATGATAATGCCCTCGGTCTGCTCATCCTGCTCAAACAGGCAAAGACAGTCGACAAAGCTCATGCCGTGGATCGGATCACCGCCGATCCCGACACAGGTGGACTGGCCGAGTCCGGCATCGGTGGTCTGCTTTACCGCCTCATAGGTCAGTGTGCCGGAGCGCGATACGATGCCGATGCGCCCCTTCTGGTGGATGGCTCCCGGCATAATGCCGATCTTGCACTCCCCCGGGGTAATGACGCCCGGGCAGTTGGGACCGATGAGCCTGGCATCGGAAGCGTGCAGCGCCTCCCTCACCTTCAGCATATCCTGCACCGGTATCCCCTCGGTGATGCAGACAATCACCTCGATCCCCGCATCGGCCGCCTCCAGAATGGCGTCGGCGGCAAACGGTGCCGGCACATAGATCATGCTGGCCTCGGCCCCCGTCTCTGCCACCGCGTCATGCACGGTATTGAAGACAGGCCGCTCCAGATGTGTCTGCCCCCCCTTCCCCGGCGTTACGCCGCCGACCAGATTGGTACCGTAGGCAATCGCCTGTTCGGAGTGAAACGTGCCCTGGGAACCGGTAAATCCCTGGACGATGACTTTCGTGGATTTGTCGACAAGAATACTCATGTGTGCTTCAGCCCTTGACCGCGGCAACCACCTGTTGCGCGGCGCTAGTCAGGTTATCGGAGGTGGTAATGGCCAGCCCGCTATCGGCCAGCATCCGCTTGCCAAGCTCAACATTGGTTCCCTCGAGCCGCACCACGACCGGCACCTTGACCTCGACCTCCTTGACCGCACGGATAATCCCCTCGGCAATCATGTCGCAACGCACGATGCCACCGAAGATATTGACCAGTATCGCCTCGACCTTCTCATCCGACAGGATGAGCTTGAACGCCTCGGCCACCTTCTCCGCGGTGGTGCCGCCACCGACATCGAGAAAGTTGGCCGGTTCGCCGCCGTGCAGCTTGATCAGGTCCATGGTGGCCATCGCCAGCCCGGCACCGTTGACCATGCAGCCGATGTTGCCATCCAGGCGCACGTAGTTCAGTCCGTGCTGCTGGGCACGGTACTCGCTTTCATCCTCCTGGGTCGGGTCACGCAACTCCGACATCTGGCACTGGCGGTAGAGGGCGTTGTCATCGATGTTCACCTTGGCATCGAGCGCCAGCAGGTGACCCTCGCCGGTGACCACCAGCGGGTTGATCTCCACCAGGCTGGCATCCAGTTCGCCAAACAGCTTGCACAGCCCCATCATGATACGGCTCAGCTCCTTGACCTGGCTGCCCGCCAGCCCCAGGCCAAAGGCGATGCGCCGGCACTGGTACTGCTGCAGGCCCACCACCGGGTCGACCGCGACCGTGTGGATCTTCTCCGGCTCGGTGGCCGCCACCTCCTCGATATCCATGCCCCCGGCACTGGAGGCCATGAACACCACGCGGCGGCGACTGCGATCGATCACCATGCTCAGGTAGAGTTCCCGGGCGATGTCGCTCGGCTCTTCAACCAGCAACTGGTTAATGGGCTGCCCCTCCGCACCGCTTTGATGCGTAACCAGCCGCTTGCCCAGCAGCCCATCGGCCATTGACTTGAGTTCTGCCATGGAATCGACCAGTTTGACGCCGCCGGCCTTTCCCCTGCCCCCGGCATGGACCTGCGCTTTAACCACCCAGCGTTCACTGTCCAGCGTCTGGGCCACATGCTCGGTCTCCGCAATGGTCGAGGCCACACCGCCTCGGGGAACAGGTATCCCGTACTTTGTAAACAGGCATTTGGCCTGGTGTTCGTGAAGATTCATCGTCTACCTTGTGCTGTTATTGTTGGCAATCCTTCTTATTTTGAACGCAAAATCGCGCCATGAACAGGGATAAACCGCATCTTCACCGTCCGATTCATGGCCGTGGCACCG
>JBFEUI010000158.1:0-4514 GCA_041547565.1 Thiohalomonadaceae bacterium | reverse complement strand
TGGATGAGCAGTTGCGAAAGCTGATCAATGAGCGTGCCGGGCTGGCCCAGGAGGTCGCACGGGTAAAGCTTGCGGCTGGGGAAGAGGCACTGTTTTATCGTCCGGAGCGTGAAGCGCAGGTGTTGCGTCTGGTCAAGGAACGAAACGAGGGGCCGCTCGGTGATGAGGAGATGGCGCGCCTGTTTCGTGAGATCATGTCGGCCTGTCTGGCACTGGAAAAACCGATGCAGATCGCCTTTCTGGGGCCGGAAGGTACCTTTACCCAGGCGGCGGCGTTGAAGCATTTCGGCCACTCGGTGCAGACCGTGCCGATGGCGGCTATCGATGAGGTATTCCGCGAGGTGGATGCGGGCAGCGCCGACTACGGTGTGGTGCCGGTGGAAAACTCGACCGAGGGCGTGATCAATCATACGCTCGATATGTTGCTGAACTCATCGCTGCAGATTTGCGGTGAAGTGGAACTGCGTATCCACCACCACCTGATGAGCAGGGCGGCCGATATCGGTGCGATCAACAAAGTCTATTCCCACAGCCAGTCCCTGGCACAGTGCCGTGAATGGCTGGATGCGCATCTCTCCGGTGTTGAGCGGATCGATGTCAGCAGCAATGCCGAGGCGGCTAAGATGGCGGCAGAAGATGATTCGGCTGCTGCTGTGGCAGGTGAAACCGCGGCTGAGCTCTACGGTCTCGCTATTCTGGAGAAGAACATCGAGGACCAGCCGAATAACACCACGCGATTCCTGGTGCTGGGACATGAAGAGGTGCCGGCGAGTGGTGACGATAAAACCTCGCTGCTGGTTTCAACCCGCAATCAGCCCGGTGCGCTGTTCAAGCTGCTGGAGCCGTTTGCACGAAATAACGTATCCATGACGCGCATTGAATCCCGTCCCTCTCGGCAGGGTATGTGGGACTATGTCTTTTTTGTCGATATCCAGGGGCACAAGGATGATGAGAAGGTAGGTAGCGCACTTGCCGAACTGCGCCAGGAGGCATCGCTGTTCAAGATTCTTGGTTCTTTCCCCAAGGCCGTTTTGTGATGACTGATTTCCAGAAATATGCCACGCCGGGTGTGCTCGGACTGCGCCCGTATCAACCGGGCAAGCCTATCGAGGAACTGGAGCGGGAGTATGGGGTGAGCGATATCATCAAGCTGGCCTCAAATGAGAATCCGCTTGGTCCATCGCCTGCCGCCATTACGGCCATGACCGCCGCCTTGCCGGATGTTTGGCTCTATCCGGATGGAAACGGTTTTACCTTAAAGGAAAAACTCGCTGCCAGACACGGCGTGGCGATGGAAAACATCACCCTGGGCAACGGTTCCAGCGATGTACTGGAGTTCGCGGTAAGGGCCTTTGTCACTGTCGAGGATGAGGTGCTGTTCTCCGAGCACGCCTTTGCACTCTATCCCATCCTGACACAGGCGGTCGGTGGTCGGGCGGTTGCCGTGCCGGCAAAAAACTGGGGCTACGACCTCGATGCGTTGAAGACCGCTATTACCGAACGCACGAAGGTCATCTTTATCGCCAACCCCAACAACCCGACAGGCGCCTGGGTCGGTGCGGGTGAGTTGGAAAGTTTCATCAAATCGGTGCCGGAGCATGTTCTGGTGGTGATCGACGAGGCCTATTACGATTATGCGAATTATCCGGGAACCGGTGCAGAAGATTATCCGCAAACACTGGAGTGGGTGGAACGTTATCCAAACCTGATGGTGGCGCGTACCTTCTCAAAATCATACGGCCTTGCTGGCCTGCGTGTCGGCTACGCGATCTCCCATCCGCAGGTGGCCGATTTGATGAACCGGGTACGCCCGCCGTTTAATGTCAATTCGATCGCACTGGCAGCCGCTACCGCAGCGCTTGATGATGATGCGCATTTGACCGCCTCGGTCGAGATGAATGCGGCCGGTCTGAAACAGCTCTATGCGGCATTTGAGGCAATGGGGCTGACATACATCCCCTCGGTGGGTAATTTTATTAGCGTGGATGTGGGCCGTAGCGGTAGTGAGGTATTCGAGGCTTTGCTTCACGAGGGGGTTATCGTACGCCCGGTGGCCAATTACGGCATGCCCAACCATATTCGTGTCACGGTGGGCACGGAAAAGGATAACGCACGGTTTATCGCTGCCCTGAAGAAAGTGCTGAATAAGTGAGGGGTGAAAATGATGTTGGTTGAATTTAACGACTCACGTTTCACGTTTTACGTTTCACGATTCCTGCAATGAAAATCAATCGTCTCTGTATTATCGGTGTCGGACTCATCGGCGGTTCACTGGCACGTTCGTTAAAACGTGCGGGCGCCTGTGGCGAGATCGTCGGCTTTGGCCGCAACAGCGAGA
This sequence comes from Thiohalomonadaceae bacterium, assembly GCA_041547565.1. Taxonomy (GTDB): domain Bacteria; phylum Pseudomonadota; class Gammaproteobacteria; order Thiohalomonadales; family Thiohalomonadaceae; genus JBFEUI01. Next base: position 2,176 of record JBFEUI010000158.1, on the reverse strand, counting down.
ATCTTGAAACTGCGGTACGACTCGGTGTCATCGACCGTTATGAGGACGACATGGCCGAGGCGGTGAAGGGTGTCGATATCGTGGTGCTGGCCGTGCCGGTCGGCAGCATGCAGAAGATGTTTGAACTGCTACAGCCGCATGTGACCGAGCAGATGGTGATCACCGATGTGGGCAGCACCAAGGGTTCGGTGATTGCCGCGGCACAGACGGTGTTTGGCGCCATTCCGGCCAACCTGGTACCGGGGCATCCTATAGCAGGTACGGAAAAGAGCGGCGTGGAGGCGGCCCTGGATGACCTCTACCAGGACAGGCGCGTCATCCTGACACCCGTGGAGCAAACCGCCCCCGATGCGCTGGTTGCAGTACGCAGTATGTGGGAAGCGGCGGGGGCCGTGGTCGAAGAGATGGGGGTGGAACACCATGATGAGGTGCTGGCCGCCACCAGCCATCTGCCACATGTTCTGGCCTTTGCCCTGGTCGATGCCTTGGCCAAGCTGGACGAAAAGGCGGAGGTGTTTCGCTATGCTGCAGGCGGTTTTCGTGACTTTACCCGTATCGCCTCCAGCGATCCGACCATGTGGACCGATATCTGTATGGCCAATGACAAGGCGATCGCTCATGCGCTGCAACACTTCAGTGCGACGCTGCAGGAACTCAGTGAGGCCATTGCCAATGATGACCGCGAAAAGATGTTTACCATATTCCAGCGAGCCAAGGTGGCCCGTGACGGCTTTTGTGAAGCCCTGAACTATGCCAAAGAGTAAATCGATGTCCAGTTCCGAAAATATCCGCTTTCAATTGCAACCGGGTGGTGTCCTGAACGGCCATATCCGTGTGCCGGGTGACAAGTCCATCTCCCATCGTTCGATCATGCTCGGTTCACTGGCCGAGGGTACGACAGAGGTGAGCGGGTTTCTTGAGGGTGAGGACAACCTGGCGACCCTCAATGCGTTTCGTGCCATGGGCGTTGCCATTACCGGCCCGCAAGAGGGCAGGGTTGTGATCAACGGCGTCGGCTTGCACGGCCTCAAGGCACCTGCCGAGCCGCTCTACCTGGGCAACTCCGGCACCTCGATGCGGTTGCTCGCCGGCCTGATGGCGGCACAGGCATTTGATGTGGAGATGACGGGTGATGCCTCGCTCTCATCGCGCCCGATGAAACGCGTTACCGATCCGCTCTCATTGATGGGCGCAAAGGTCGGAACCACCGAGTCGGGCACGCCGCCGCTGAAGGTATCCGGTGGCCAGCCACTGCAGGGCATCGATTACCACATGCCGGTGGCCAGTGCGCAGGTCAAATCATGCCTGCTGCTGGCCGGTCTCTATGCCCAGGGGCATACCTGCGTCTCCGAGCCGGCACCAACGCGCGACCATACCGAGCGCATGCTGCAGGGCTTTGGCTACGATGTGGAGCGAAACGGCAATACCGTATGCGTCAAACCGGGTGGCAGGTTGGCAGCGACCCGTATCGATGTGCCGGCCGACATCTCCTCGGCGGCCTTTTTCATGGTCGGTGCCTCGATAGCAGCAGATTCCGATATCACACTCGAGCATGTCGGTATCAATCCGACCCGCACCGGCGTGATCAACATCCTGCGCCTGATGGGTGCGGATATTGAACTGCTGAATGAGCGGGAAGTGGGCGGTGAACCGGTGGCCGATATCCGTGTGCGTGGCAGCCGGTTGAAGGGCATTCAGATCCCGGAAGATCAGGTGCCGCTGGCCATCGATGAGTTTCCCGCCCTGTTTGTGGCGGCGGCCTGTGCCGAGGGCGAGACTGTGTTGACCGGTGCACGGGAATTGCGGGTCAAGGAGAGCGACCGCATCCAGGTGATGGCCGATGGCCTGATCACCCTGGGCATCGATGCCCGGCCGACCGAGGATGGTATGATCATTCAGGGCGGCACACTCGGCGGCGGAACCGTCACCAGTCATGGCGACCACCGTATTGCCATGTCATTTGCCATGGCCTCGCTGCGTGCCTCGGCCCCCATCACGATTGACGACTGCGCCAACGTCAATACCTCGTTCCCCGGTTTTGTCGAACTGGCAAAAGGTGCTGGATTGAATATCACACAGAATTAACTTTGCTTGTTATGGCGCCGATGGGACGCCCTATCAAGAAGGCGGTGCATAGGGCGGGCCTTGTCCGCCAACATTGGCGCCCACGGGACGC
>JBFEUI010000157.1:0-4530 GCA_041547565.1 Thiohalomonadaceae bacterium | reverse complement strand
GACCAGCGGCATGCCGTTCTGGCGCAGCACGTTGTAGGTATCGATAAGCACGATATTGTTGTTCACCACGATACCGGCCAGCGCGATCACCCCGATGCCGCTCATCACGATACCGAACGGCTGTCCGGTGGTGAGCAGGCCCAGCAGCACCCCGATGGTGGAGAAGATCACCGCACTGAGGATCAGCAGTGCCTGGTAGAAGCTGTTGAACTGGGTGACCAGGATGATCGCCATGACAAACAGCGCCACGGCAAAGGCGCGGGAGAGAAACGCCTTCGACTCGCGCTGCTCCTCATCCTCGCCCTTGAAGGCAAGCTCAATGCGCGGGTCGCGCAGCTCAGCATTCTGCGCCAGCATGGACTGCAGCGCCTTGACCTTGTCATCGACCAGCAGCCCCTCCTCCACATCGGCCTTCACCGCCATCACCCGTTTGCCGTCGACGCGGTTGACGGTACCCAGTTTCGGTGCCGGCGAGCGGCTGACGAAATTGCTGATCGGCACCTGGCCGTAGGGGGTCTCCACCCGCATGCGATCAAGCTGCTGCAGGTCGCGCCGCTCGTAGGGCAGGCGCACGATGATGTCGACCTCATCATCCGAGTCGTCCGGCCGGTAGGAGCTGACCTTGATGCCGTTGGTCACCAGTTTGACCGCGTTGCCCACCAGCAGCACGTTGGCGCCGAAGCGTCCCGCCTGGGTACGATCAACCCGCACCTGCCACTCGATACCCGGCAGCGGGCGACTGTCCTCGATATCGACCAGACCGTCCAGTTGTTCGAACAGCCGGCGCAGCTGCGCGGTGGCCGCCGGCAGCAGTTCGGGGAACTGGGAGCCGATCTCGATCTGCACCGGCTTGCCCACCGGCGGCCCCATGTCGGGTTTGCGCGTCTCCACCAGGATGCCGGCGATGTCGGCGGTGCGCCGGCGGATCTCGGCCATGATCTGCGCGGCCGGACGGCGCCGCTGCCAGTCGATGAACTCCAGCTGGATCACCCCCACCACATCCTCGGGCAGGTTATCGCCGCGCAGGTTGATGCCGGTGCGGGTGTAGAAGGTTTCGATCTCCTGCATGTCGAGAATACGCTGCTCCACCTGCTGCACCAGTGCATCCTGTTCATAGACCGACAGGTTGCCGCGGGCACGGATATGCACCACCGCCTGCTCCGGCTCGACCTCGGGGAAAAACTCCAGGCCCTTGCCGTAAAGTGAGTAGGCGCCATTGACCACCACCAGTATGGCGACAGCACCGAGCAGCACCTTGCCCGGGTGCGCCAGCGCCCGCTCCAGGAAGCGCACATAGACACCCGTGAGGCCGCCGATCTCGTGCAGCTCACCCTGCTCGGCCGCGGCCAGCGAACGCAGTGTGGCCGTATCAGCGGCGGAACGCCGGCCCACCAGCTCACCGAGTGTCGGCACGAAGATCAGCGCCATCGCCAGCGAGGCGCCGAGGGTCGCCAGCAGGGTGATGGGCAGGTATTTCATGAACTCCCCCATCACCCCCGGCCAGAACAGCAGCGGCATGAAGGCGGCCAGCGTGGTGGCGGTGGAGGCGGTGATGGGCCAGCTCATGCGCCGCGCGGCGAAGGCGTAGGCCCCCTTGCGCGGCATCCCCTCGGCCATCTTGCGGTCGGCCAGCTCGGTCACCACGATGGCCCCGTCGATCAGCATCCCCACAGCCATGATCAGGCTGAACAGCACCACGATATTGATGGTCAGCCCCAGGGCATAGAGGATCAGGATGGCGGTGAGGAAGGAGCCGGGGATCGCCAGTCCCACCAGGCCGGCGGTACGCACGCCGAGGGCGCCGATGATAATGATCATCACCAGCAGCACCGCACTGAGGATGTTGTTCTGCAGGTCCTTGAGCATGGTGCGGATATCCTCGGACTTGTCCTGCGAGAAGCTCACCTCCACGCCGCTCGGCCACAGCGCACGCTCCGTCTCGACGATGGCGCGCACCTTTTCGATGGTCTCGATGATGTTCTCGCCGACCCGCTTGGTGATCTCCAGACTGACCGCACGCTGGCCGTTGAGGCGGGCAAAACTGGTGGGGTCCTTGAAGGTGCGGCGCACCTCGGTGACATCGCCGAAAGTCACCACCCGGTCACCGCTGACCTTCACCGGCAGACTGAATACATCCTCGGCGGTCTCGAGCAGGCCCGGGATCTTGATGGCGAAACGCCCCTGCCCGGTATCCAGGGCACCGGCGGCCACCAGCTTGTTGTTATTGACGATAAATCCGATCAGTTCCTCGTAGCTGATGCCATAGCTGTCGAGCACCACCGGGTCGACGATCACCTCGACCACCTCGTCGCGGTCACCGGCGATATCCGCTTCCAGTACCTCGGCCAGGCCCTCCACCTTCTCCTTGATATCGCGCGCCAGGGTGATGAGGGTGCGCTCCGGCACATTGCCCGACAGGGTGACCACCAGCACCGGGAACAGCGCCACGTTCACCTCGTTGACGCTCGGCTCCTCGGTCTCCGCGGGCAGCTCTGCCTTGGCGTTGTCGACCTTCTCGCGCACATCCTGCAGCGCCCGATCGCTGTCAAAGCCTGCATCGAACTCCAGTAGCACCGAGGCATGCCCCTCCTGGGCGGTGGAGCGCATCTCCTTGACCCCCTCTATCGACTGCAGCTCCTTCTCCATCGGCCGCACCAGCAGCCGCTCGGCATCCTCGGGCGAGATGCCCTCGTGGCTCATGGAGACGTAGATTATGGGGATGGCGACGTCCGGGTCGGCCTCCTTGGGAATGGTGATGTAGGCGACGCTGCCGCTGATCAGGATCAGCGCCAGAAGCGACAGCACGGTGCGCGAACGGTCAAAGGCGGCATCGATGATTGCCTTCATGGCGGTTTCCCTAGCGCTCCGTGAGCGACTGCAGCACCGGCTCCACCTTTTCATCGGCACGAACGAAGGCCTGCCCCACGGTAATCAGCTCGACCTCGCGCGGCAGGCCGGCCAGCCAGATACCGTCATGGGAGGTCTTGAGGATCTCCACCGGGTGGAAACGGACCACGCCGGTGCCATCGACGCTCTTGACGCCGACCACACCGCTATCGCTGAGCGAGAGGATGGCCGGTGAGACATGGTGGGCCACTACACTGGCCAGCGGCACGTGGATTTCTGCCGTCATGCCAAGCAGGCCACGCTGCCCCGGATTGGCCACTTCCAGTTCCACACTGAAGGTGCGGGTCGCCTCGTCGGCCACCGCCGCAATGTAGCGGATATGCCCCGCTACTTCCTCGCCGGTGATCAGACGGGCTTGGGCGGCCTGCCCCGTCTCCAGCTCCCCCACCTCCTGCTCGGAGACCTCACCGACGACCAGAAAGGGATCGAGCTGTACCACACGGGCGACCGGATCGCCCACCCCCAGATAGTCGCCCTGCTCCACCAGCCGCCGGTCCACCACGCCGTCAAACGGCGCCCGAAGGGTGGTGTTGTCGATATCGATGCCTATCGAACGCAATTGGCGCCGCGCACTCTCAAGCAGGGAGACGGCCTCGGCCTGCTCGCTGTCCGAACGCAGCCCCTTGGCATGCAGCGAGCGGGACGCCTTGAACTCCAGCTCACGCTGGCGCACCAGTGCCTCGGCCTCCTTCAGGCGCTGTGCCCGGTCATTGGCGGCGATCTGCACTATCGCCTCGCCCGCCCTTACCCTGGCCCCCTGCGACACACGGATATCACTCACGGCACCCGCCGTCTCGGCCTTCAGGGTCACCGCCCTCAATGGCGTGGTCTTACCGTGAATCACCAGTTCCCGCGTCATCTCCTGTGCCCGGTAGCGCACCGTCTGTACCCGGGTCAGCGGTTTTTGTTCAGCGGCAGCCTTTTTGCCTGCGTCCGCACCAGTACCGGTCTCTTTGAGCAGTCCGGAGAGCATCCACAACGAGGCAAGGATGAACACACCCAACGCGATGATATAGGAACGTTTCATTTGCTCTCCTTCGCGGACGGGCCCTTGTCCATATCGGCCAGCAACATCCCCTTGTGGCTCTCGATATAGTCGCGTGCCGCCTCAAATACCGCCTTGCCAAACCCAGCAGTAAAACGCACGCCCGGTGTCAGAGCCTCACCCTCGTCGATGAAGCTGTCGATATGCGCGATGGTCGCCTCGATATCCCGGCAGCGCTGTTCGAGCACCTGCTCGACACGCCCCTGCGGGAGCAGGTGCGCGTAGCAGGTGAGCACCATGAATTCCGAACGCACCCGGTGATGGGGATAGGCCTTGTTCAGCTCCTGCAGCAACTGGCGATGGCCGGCCTCGGTCAGATGGTAGACCTTCTTCATTGGCCGTTTTTCCTGCTCGACATTGGTGCACGCCACCCAGCCCTTTTCGGTCAGATCGGCCAGTGCCGGATAGATGGAGCCGTAGCCGGCCACGAAGAAATAGCTGAACGCCTGCTCAAAGACCTTTTTGATCTCATAACCGCTGGCATCCCCCTGGCTGAGAACGCCCATGCAAAGTGTCTTGGTATCCATCGCCAAATTATATCGAGCTGATATATATCATCAAGATATATCAGGGTGCCG
>JBFEUI010000156.1:0-4585 GCA_041547565.1 Thiohalomonadaceae bacterium | reverse complement strand
GGCTGTCGACCAGCAACGGCAGCAGCCTGGAGGCGACAACCGATGCCGGGGGACGGGTGGCGTTTACCTTGCCCGATGATTTCCCAAACGTGAAGGTTGGGCGAAGCAATAACCCGGCAGCCGAATTTACTGTACGCACCGGAGTCAGCAACAATGGCAGGCTCTACCGCACCAATCTGACGGCACCCTACTCGGTGAACCCATCCCACTGGCAGTCGACCAGTGCGGGTGTTTTCCTGCTGCTGGCGGGGTTTGTTACCGGTGTGGTGATCATGCGCAGCAACAGGCCCGAACAAAAAAATAACAAGAAGAGAGCGGTGTAAGCCATGAATCTTTCTATCCTACGCAAGTTAGTCCAGCTCGCCGCATTTCTATTCCTGGTCTACGGTGCCAGCGTGGTGGGCTATTACCTGGCCGACAATATCACCGGTGCGCTGCCGGCGCTGGCCTGTGCCTATGATGTTGAGACGGCCGACCACTGTGCCCTGATCTCGCTGCAGCACCAGATGGACCACCGCGTGGCCCCCGCCATCGCTGCGGGGCAGTCTTTTGTCAAGGCAATCATGCCCACCCTGATGACCATGGGGGTGTTTCTGATCGCCTTTGTGCTGCTGAACAAGGCCTTTTGCGGCTGGATCTGCCCGCTGGGCTTTTTCCAGGAGGTGTTGAACATGCTGGGTCAGAAGCTCGGCCTGCTGCAGCATGAATCGCTGCCGGAAAAGGGGGTGAGGCGCATACGTCCTGTCAAATGGCTGATGCTGGCCTTCCTGGTCTTTTTCTTCCCGCTGCTGACGGGCTTCGGTGTGACGGGGCATGAACTGGGCAGCCCGTTCTGTAGCATCTGCCCCAGCCGTATTCTGACCACGCTGGCGACGGGTGATACCGACCAACTGGTGGTCGATACGACCAGTGACGGTTACATGATCATCTCCATGATAGCCACCTTCCTGTTCGGTCTGATGATCGCCATCGGCCTGACCGTGCGCCAGCCGTTCTGTCGTATCTGTCCCATGCTGGCACTGCACGCCGTGTTCAAGAAGATCGGACTGGTGCGCCTGGTAAAGAACGCCAAGCCGCGCTGCGAGAAATGCGGCCTGTGCGCCAAGGCCTGTCCGATGGATATCAAGGAGATCCACACCGAGATGGAGAAGAAGGACGTGCTTTATTCAGACTGTACGTTGTGCGGACGCTGTGTGGAGTTCTGTCCGGACAAAGATGTACTGGCGATGAAGTACGCGGTGATTCCAATCCTTTCTGCCGATCCGGCCTATTTCAAAAAACGCAAGAAAGTACAAACCACATGGGAAAAGGCGAACCTGCTGTCGTGGTGGCGCAACCGTAAAGCAAATTCTGGCCAGGGATGATGGAGACATTAAGCCTTAGTTTTTCCGCTGCGTTGTTGATGGGGCTGGCCTTCGGTGCCGGCCCCTGCAATATTACCTGTCTGCCCTACCTGGGGCCGGTGTTCCTGCGCGAGGATCACGGAAGGAACATCGCATGGCGAACCATTATCCCGTTCTCGCTGGGGCGTTTGTCCAGCTATTCAATGCTGGGGGCGGTTGCCGGCAGTTTTGGCTATGCAGCAACTGCCTGGCTAGAAGAGGGTCATGCCGGGTTCTTTCTCGGCATCGCCACCATCGTAATCGGCCTTCTGATGATCCTCGGTTCAATCAAGGGCAAACTGGCCTGTTCACCAGGCTCGCGGGCAGGAGAACAGCAAAAAGAGAAACCGGTTTCGTTTCAGAAACGCCAGTCATTCTTTTCGTTGGGCCTGTTCGCCATGGGTGCGGGGATGGCGCTCAATCCCTGCATCCCGCTTGCCACGGTGCTAACGGTAGCGGCCGCCATGGCAAATCCCTATGACGGCTTGATGCTTGGTCTGGCGTTTGGTGTCGGAGCGGTTGTTATTCCAACGCTGATCTTCGGTTTTGCCGTGGCGCACTTTGGCGCGCAGATCCGCCAGCACCTGGCCAACTGGCGCGGAAGGATTGAGCAGATGGCGGGTAGCCTGCTTGTGCTGTTGGGCGGTATGACGCTTATGGGGTGGGTTCAGCCCTAGCTGCTACCTGGTAAGCAGGTTGGCGTTACAGCTAGAGTGGAAAGGCAGCATCCAGATAATAGTCCGTTATATGTCGCGCCCGACTTTTGACATCTGTCAATGAGACTGCAGGCTTGATGGGGCATAACAACATGACTGATACCGCTTTCTGGATAATTGCGAAAAACAATACGCTGAAACTGTGTTTTGAAGTTGATGCACACTGGCATGGCGAATATACCGGAAGCTGCTGTTGCAAAGCAGTACAGAAAAAAGGCCGTAAGCGGCGTGTTGGACAGGTCACAGGTCGAGTCGTGGTATCACTCGCAGCGGTATGCATTGCTGGTGGTATGACAATTCAACAAAGAAGGCACTTATGATTTTGGAAGATATTTTTAACAAGGGTGGTCCGGTAGTGTGGATTCTTGCCGGCTATTCGCTACTGGCGCTAACAATTATCGTTGAGCGCATCATTCGTTTCGCCCTGATGCGTCGTCCGATCACTTCACTGGAGCATGAACTGGTCGATGCCACGCGTAATGGCGGGGTTGAAGCGGTGATTGACAGGCTGCGTGGGCCGGAGGCGGTGCTGCTTCAAGGCCTGTTGCAGGCCAGCAAAGACGGCATTCGTGACCTGACCAGCGTGGCCACGCGACTGGGTTCTATCGAACTGCAGAAGATGGAGCAGGGCTTTCGCACGCTCTCCATTCTCGGCAATACCGCCCCGCTGCTGGGGCTGCTCGGTACCATCATCGGTATGATCAAGGCGTTCATGGTGATTGAACAGGCCGGCGGTCGGGTTGATGCCCAGGCGCTGGCAGGCGGTATCTGGGAGGCGATGCTGACCACGGGGGTCGGTCTTGCCGTGGCCATTCCGGTATTGCTGGCGCTGCATATCCTTGAGGGAATGGCTGACAGGCGTGCCCAGACCATGCGCAGCTATGCCTCGCTGCTGCTGGAGCAGCTCCCACATACCTGCGGTGACGATGAGGTGGAGTCGGTGCATCATCGAGACGGGGTTGTTCATGCAGTTTGAAGGTCGCCGGCGTAGCAGCCAGATCCCCAATCTCACGCCGCTGATAGATATCGTCTTCCTGCTGCTGGTGTTCTTTATGCTGACCTCGCACTTTGTGCGGGATGAGGCGATCGATCTTGATCTGCCTGTGGCCGAAAGCGGTGAAGCGCTGGAAGAGGACAATCGTATCGAGGTGGTGATCGATGCCACAGGGAACATTCTGTTGCATGAACACTTTGTCGAGTTGTCGTCTCTGGAAGAGACACTGGGCGAGGAGCTGGAAAAATCTTCCGAAAAGGTCGTGCGGATTAGAGGCGACCGCTCTGCTGCCCTGGGTAAGGCCGTGACCGTGATGGATGCGGCGCGCAAGGCCGGTGCGCAGGCGGTCGACATTGTAACCGAGCATAAATGAACAGAACTGACTGGTTGAGCTGGGGCGGGGCCGTGTGCATCTCTCTGCTGGTCCACGGGGCGTTTTTTATAAAGCGCGGCAGTGAGATCGGTGTGGAGACGCCGGTCAAAAAGAGTGAGCGCACTGTGACACGCATCAGTTTTCGCTCCATGATTGCACCGCCAGTGCAGCCGGTCGAGGCGAAACCCGAGCCGCCCAAGCCTGAGCCCAAACCCAAGCCAAAACCGAAACCCAGGCCAAAACCGAAACCGAAGCCAAAACCGAAACCGAAGCCAAAACCGAAAACCAAGCCCATTCCCAAGCCGGTCGAGGAAGTGACTCCGGTGGAAAATGAGCCTGTTGAGCAACAGGTGGTGCCACTGGCGCGCCCGCCGCAGCCGGTGGCCATGGCTGCACCATCACTGGATGAAGGCCTGATTGAACAGGCGCGCCAGGAATACCTGCGCAAGCTCCTGGTGCATATCGAGTCGCACAAGCACTATCCGCGCGCTGCCCGGCGTCGTCGCATAGAGGGTGACATTCAGGTCTCCTTCACCCTGCTGGCCGGTGGACAGATCGACGGCCTGGCCGTGGTGGGAGAGCGCAGGATTCTGCAAAAGGCAGCGAGTGAAGCGGTAAATAAGTCCCTGCCGTTACCGTTGCCGCCGGATGAGGTCTCACTGCCAATGAATATCTCGTTTTCAATGGTCTTTTCCTTACGCTGATGGCAATTTTGGATCGATAGCGTGTTCAGAAAATACGATGAATTGGTTTGTGTTATATAGTTTTAGATTGGAATTCAAGCGACTGTCTGAGTTAGGATGCCTCCTTATGGTAGGGGATATTGCACTATGAATCGGCTGATACGCTCTATCGTATGGGGGCTGCTCTTTGTCGCGGTTTCGGCAGTGGCTGAATCCACTGATTCAGACATGTTCGTGACAGAGGCCTGGATACGCGAGGCACCGCCCATGGCCAAGGCGCTGGCCGGATACATGCGCGTGGTCAATAACACGGGCAGCGAGCAGGTGCTGGTCGGCGCCAGCAGTCCCGCATTCGACTTCATCATGCTGCATCGCACGGTCGTCTCCGGTGGTATTGCCAAGATGGTCCACCAGCGGATGATTCCCATCGCTGCCGG
>JBFEUI010000155.1:0-4650 GCA_041547565.1 Thiohalomonadaceae bacterium | reverse complement strand
GGAATACCATACATCTTCAATATCGAGGTGGAGTTGTATTACAGGAAGCCCCACTACAGAATCATTGACAAGCAATCCGGGTATTTTGATTTCCAGGTACTCCAGGCTTTCTGCCTCATCTGCCTCGTACATTACCGCAGAGTAGAAAAATGCAGCATGCCGGGTGCTGCCGAAGCCCCGGGCGGTGCCCCATCGCCATGCATCGTTCCTGCCAACCATGATGGCATCCGCCGGGAATTCTTCCATACGCCCGGGCCCCGACCATATCCTGCCGGTTATCGCACCGCTTTGCCAGCCGCCTTTTGACGGGGAGGTTATTTCGACATGCTGCTGCAACAATCGCGCGGTTTTGCCTTCGGGTACTTCGAACGAGAACTGGATCTTCCACTGTTTTTTGTTTGAGTCGTACAGGTTATTAACGCCTATGATGATGTCCTGGCGCTCAAACAGGATGATCGAATTCGTATGGGGCACCCACTTGTCCGAGCGGACATTCTTTCCGCCAGTTGCCGAGGGATGGTAGTAGGCGGTGCTGACATGAGTAGCACAAGAGCTTGCCGTGAAGAGTGCGGCTGCAACAACAAGCAGCATGCAGGCATGAGAAGTGTGCGATTTGCTGGAACAGGTGTTCGCGCGGTCAGGGCCGGGCGGCGCTGATGCCGTTCGCCCGGGCGTCTCGCGGGGCTTATTCCACGACAGGTTCATCGAGCGCATAGGGGCTGCCCAGCACCTGCGTGGAGAAAAGCCGGAATTGAACGGGTACGTGTTTTACAAAGGGGTATTTCTGCCTGAAGCCTTCGATGTATCTCTCGAACTCTGAACGCCCCTCTATGTAGTAGCGCCACAGGAACGGTTCTGCGCCGCAATCCAGGCCGAAATGGCCAATATATACGACCTCGCCGGGATTGACCGTGAAGGAGCCGCCGACAGGCTTGCCTCCCTTGATCAAGTTGTCCCTCGTGCCCTTGATGTGTATGACCTCTGTGGTTGAACGTGCAACCTTTACATCGAAGGCGGTCAACAGGTAGTCGCCAGGCTGGACAACATAGGCATAGGGAAGGAATTCATTATCCACAAACAGCCTGGAGGGGGTTTCGAGTTCCAGCGATACGCCATCCGGCCTGTCTGCGGGTGATTTCGTGAACGTGAGCGCTTGAAGCTGCGCGTTCTCGTATTGGCCGCAATTCCACGTGCGCCCCCAGTTTATCTGGATGAGAATGACGCCGAGGTCGGCCCTGTAGGTTGCCTCGTCAAGGTCGGCAGGTTCGGCGGCAATCACAAGCGACGGCAGAACAGCCAGGATTGCCATTAGATGCCGCATAACATGTCTCATTTTCTGCGCTCGTGTGGTGTCCGTCGGTATTCGGGGGCAGGCGCCATGCCTGCGGCTAGATGCCCTTGCTCTGTATCAGCGTCCACTGCATGAGCTGGGCGAGCATGGCCTCGGCATCGCTCACCTGGCCGTTGCCGCGCAGCCATTCGGCGGCCCAGCGGTGCCCCCAGGCGCTGGCGTTGCTCTCGCTCGGGTTCTGCTGCAGCTGCCCGGTGCCGGCCAGGTAGAGGAAAAAGGCCCGCGACAGGGCGTGCACCGTGGCGGCCTGGCTGTCCGGGTAGTGCCACTTGCAGATGCCGCGGGTCGTGTAGCGATCCGGGATGCTGCGCCGCCGGATGGGGCGCGCCGGTATGCGCCCCCAGTTGTATTCCCCGGCCGGGTAGTCGTCACCCTGCCAGACATTCACCTTGATGCGGTACATGTGTTCCGGGCGCGGGGGCTCGGTGACCTGGCGGTCGCGCGGTTTCCAGCAGGTGCTGAGCGTGAGCATGGGGCAGTCGCTGCCCGGCTGCGGCTTGTGCTGCGAGTCCGTCATCGGGCTGAGCCGGACCCAGTCGAGCAGGTGCAGGTCATAGCCGCCAAGCTTGTCGCGCACGAACGCGACCGCCCCGGCGGCACCGGTCCTGTCGGTAAACTCGGGCACCAGTCTCTGCATGTCCTGTCCTCGTGCGGGCAGCTGCCTGTTAATGATAGTAGAGAAAAATACCCGGCATCACTACTGTCTCCGCTCCGCTGATCCGCGCCGCATGGCGTGGTATTGTGCAGGGCAGGCAGGGAGAGAGGTAAACGCACATGACACTCAGTGAAGGCGACCTGAAACAGCTGCTAAAGGCGCTGGCCTTTGCCGCGCACAAGCACAAGGACCAGCGGCGCAAGGACGTGCAGGCCTCGCCCTACATCAATCACCCCATCATGCTGGCCGACATCCTCTGCAACGAGGCGCATGTCACCGACAGCGAGGTCATCTGTGCAGCCTTGCTGCACGACACGGTGGAGGACACCGACACCACGCCCGAGGAGCTGGAGCGCGAATTCGGCGCCGCCATCCGCGATATTGTCATGGACGTGACCGATGACAAGGGTCTGGCGAAGGCCGAGCGCAAGCAGCGCCAGGTCGAGCATGCCGCACACGTCAGCGACAAGGCGAAACTGGTCAAGCTGGCGGACAAGATCAGCAACCTGCGCGACATGGCGGCCTGTCCGCCGTCCGGCTGGCCGCTGCAGCGGCGCCGGGAGTATTACGACTGGGCCAGGGCGGTGATCGACAGGCTGCGCGGCGTGCACCCATCGCTGGAGGCGATATTCGACGAGGCCTACGCACGCAGGCCGTGAGCGGGGATGGCAGCGAGGGTGTTCCCGCCCGCGTTTCAGGTAGGGGCGGCTTCAGCCGCGATGGCGTGCCACTTACCAATCGCGAATGAATTCGCTCCTACAGGGGGGGCTTATTCCGCGCGTAGGTCGATGAGATGGTCTCCTCCCCCTTACTAATCGGCGTCGCGATGCGCCATGATGGAGTTGTTACCAACCATCAAAGGAGAAGGAGGAGAAGACCATGAACAAGATTACGACGATTGGGCTGGATTTGGCAAAAAACGTGTTTCATGTGGTGAGCTGTGACGCGCGCGGCAAGCTGCTCGGGAAGAAGGTATTGCGGCGCGGGCAAATGTTGTGTTATTTCGCCAACTTGCCGCCCTGCCGGGTTGGCATGGAGGCCTGTGCCGGTGCCAGTTACTGGGGGCGGGAACTGCAGGCGCTGGGGCACTCGGTCAAGTTAATCCCGCCGCAGTATGTAAAACCCTTTGTGCGGGGCAACAAGAACGACTACAACGATGCCCTGGCGATTGCCGAGGCGGTGGTTCGCCCCCAGATGCGCTTTGCAGCCATCAAGACGGTGGCGCAACAGGATGTGCAGGCCCTGCATCGGTTGCGTGAGCGTCGTGTCGCAGAGCGTACCGCACTGTGTAACCAGGTACGCGGCCTGGTGGGTGAGTACGGCATCATCCTGCCTAAAGGCGTAAATACCCTGCGCCGTCGGTTACCCGAGTTGCTGGAAGATGCCGGCAACGGGTTGAGTGAGCTGTTTCGCCGCCTGCTGGCACAGAGTTACCGCCAGCTCAGGGAGCTGGATGCGCACATTGAGGACTATACCCGGGAGCTGGGGCGACAGAGCAAGCAGAGCGCGGCCTGTCAGCGGCTGGAGACGATACCGGGATATGGCCCGATCGTGGCCAGTGTGTTCTACAGCGTCGTGGGTGACGGGGCGGCCTATCGCCGCGGGCGGGATGTCTCTGCTGCCGTGGGTCTGGTGCCCCGCCAGCACAGCAGCGGGGGTAAGGATACCTTGCTGGGGATCAGCAAGCGGGGGGATCGTTACCTGCGCAGCTTATTGGTCCATGGCGCCCGCTCGGTGGTGATCCAGGCGGCGGGAAAAGATGACCGGCTAAGCCGCTGGATCAACAAAATCAAGGCACAACGGGGCCACAACAAGGCGGTAGTGGCGCTGGCAAACAAGCTGGCCCGCATCGGCTGGGCGGTGTTGGCGCACAACACGACTTACCAGGCAGTATAACGAGTCACAGGGGGGGTCCTGCCAACGATTGCGAAGGCTTTTTGACAGACGATGACACCACAGGTCAGACCGGCGTATTGAAAACCTGGCTAATCCGACGGCCCGAAAGCCGATAGGTCGATAAGGACGATACGCGCGCAGCTCATCGAGGCCAGAGGCCAATAGGCGCCTCATCAACAGGCCGGATATACGGAAGCAATCCTGTCCCTGTCATCGCAGACTTGAAGCCTTGCAAAACGGGAGGAGACCATATACGGATTAGGCCGAAGGCCGTAATCCGACATGAGGCTGGCAGTGTTCATGTTTCAGATCCATCGGGTTTCGCATTCTCGACCTGGACTCGGATGCTTACACCGCAAGCCAGGAATTTTAATGGGACAGCAAGGGGTATTCATGATTCCAGCCATCAATGTCATTGATGGGGTAAGTGCGAGCATAGCCAGGCTTGCTAGAACCCCTGTCTCACTGCTGTGTAATATGTGCTGGCCATGACATACATCATAAAAATTGCTGGTCTGGGTGTTGTTGCAGTCATATGCCTCACCTTGGCTACCGGATGCGCCACCTATCGAGAGCCGGGCATTGTCGAGAGCGACGCTGCGACAATAAAAGGTCATATTCACGCCATGATTCAGATAGGTGATGGAAAAAAGAGCCTTGCGGAGCATGGCCGCGATCATCAGGCATATCACGAAGTCCTTGTAGCCCCGGGCCACATATGCATCGCTGTAGATATTTCGCCGCAAGT
>JBFEUI010000154.1:0-4704 GCA_041547565.1 Thiohalomonadaceae bacterium | reverse complement strand
GCGCCTGGATGTTGCGCTCAAACACTCCCCTGCCGCGCTGATGGTCGACATTCTCTTCCAGGTAACAGGGCATGGAGGCGACCACCTCGACACTGTGGGCGGCAAGAAACTCGGCCAGCCCCTGCATACCGGGCTCCTCAAGGATTGTGAGGTTGCAGCGGTCGATGACACGGATGCCCGCTTCGCGCGCCGCCGTCACCAGGGCGCGAAAATGGGGATGGAGTTCCGGGGCGCCGCCTGTCAGGTCCAGGGTGCCCACTCCGCCCCGCTGAATGAAGCGCATCACCTGCCCCACGGTCTCTTCATCCATGATCTCGCTGCGCGTCGGGCCGGCATTCACATGGCAGTGCTGGCACCGCAGATTGCAGCGGTAACCGAGATTGACCTGCAGACTCTCCAGTCCCGCTCGCTTGATTTGCGGAAAGTCGCTTTGTACCAGGTAAGGCAGTGTATCGAGCATAAGCGTTACATCACATTCATATTTGTTACGTGCTATGGAAGACCGCTGCGTGTTCAGGGGAGCAGGCGGTTGAGCCAGCCGGCCAGGCGCCGGGTCGCCGGGCTGAACAGCTTGCGGCCGTAGTGGCGGTTGACCGCCCGGCGATGTATCTGTGCCAGTGTCGGGTAGGCGTGAACGGTCGCGGCGATGTCACCGATACGTGCGCCCAGCTTCATCGCCAGTACGATCTCGTGAAGCAGCTCACCGGCCTGGGGCCCGATGATTGTCGCACCGAGGATGCGCCCGCCTCCGCGCCAGCGGCTGCCTTGTTTCACAATCAAGCGGATAAAGCCGTCTGTGCTGCGCTCGGCCAGGGCCCGGTCAATATCCGCGAAATCAAACTGCAGCACATCGTAGCGCATCCCTTGCATCCGTGCCTCCGCCTCGGTCACACCGACCCGCGCCAGTTCCGGCTCGGTGTAGGTCACCCAGGGCACGACGCTGTAGTCGACGCGACGTGGCAGACGGAACACGATGTTGCTGAGCACGATGCCGGCCTGGTACTCGGCCATGTGGGTAAACAGGTAGGGGCCTGCGACATCACCGCAGGCGAAGATACGCCTGTTGCTGCTACGCAGTCGCCTGTCCACCCGGATACCGTGGCGGTCATACTCCACCCCTGCCCTTTCCAGCTCCAGTCCGCCGGTATTGGGCTGACGCCCAGCGGCGATGAGGATTTCATCCACCTCGACAAGCCGAACGCCGTTGTTAGCCTTGCAATGGAGGGTGCGCGTGCCGTTTGCCGAATCGACCCGCTCTATCTGCACACCCGTCACGATGTCCAGCCCCTCCCCGCTCAGCCGCTGCTGCAGCAGGCGGCTGGCCGCAGGTTCCTCGCGCGGCAGGATGGTGTTGTTGCGCTGAATGAGTGTCACCTGGCTGCCCAGCCTGGCGTAGGACTGTGCGAGTTCCACGCCGATCGGCCCCCCACCCACCACCGCCAGCCTCTGCGGCAGGGAGGGCATGGCGAACACCGTCTCATTGGTCTGGTATCCCGCCTCCTTCAGGCCGGGCAGGTCGGGAACGGCGGGAGAGGAGCCGGTAGCGATGACGAAGCGTTTTGCCTGCAGGGTACGCCCGTCAACCACGATGCGGTCTTTTGCGGTAAAGCGCGCCGTGCCGAACAACACTTCGCAGCCGTAGGCACGAAAGCGCTCCGGATCATCGTGCTGCTGTATGGTTTCGATCACCTCGCGGATATGCCGGTTGACCCGTCCCAGCTCTGCAGGCACCTTGAGCGTGGCCTCGATGCCGAAGCGGCCGGCGCGCCGGACCGTCTCGGCCACACGGGCGGCCTGGATCAGGCTCTTGCTGGGAACACAGCCGTAGTGCAGACAGTCACCACCGAGTTTTCCGCTCTTCTCTATCAGAGTGACGCTCAACCCAAGCTGTGCCGCCACACTGGCGGTAACCAGTCCACCAACTCCACCGCCGATGATAATGAGATCACGTTGCTCCATCTCAGGCCCCTTCTGCCCATAGAACAATTCTAGAATATGTTGCAGATTGTTCTCTCAGGCGCCCGGATTACCGTGGTCAGGATTTCACCCGTTCAGGGCAAACAGGGTGACGGAACGAGGCAGCCCGGCATGCACCGGACGGGGCTCAGGTGTGACACAGGGGACGGTTGTCGGGGTTTTCAACACCCTCGGTAATGGTCTGCGCCAGATCGCGCAGCTCCTCCATCGATACCACCGTCAACAGGCGCGCCACCAGATCAGGGTCCAGCCTGACCATGCAGGGGCTGCCGTCGGCCAGTAGGACCTGTATGCCGGCGACGTTTTTCTCCAGTGCATCCTCCCCCTCTTCGACCAGCGCCGCATTGTCCTGCAGCAGTTTTTCGTATTCATCATCAATGGCGTCGGCCAGGGTATCGTCAATATCCTCGGGCACTTCAACAGTCAGCTCACTATCGGCGGCCTGCTGAGCAGCCACACCCATCCGCCGAACCGCTGCGATAAAGCGCTCGACAATTGTCTGGTCGAAGAACACATATTCCAGCATCAATCACTCCTCTTCATCAGGGTCACGAAGGCAACGGCGTGCTCGCGCTCATCGGACAGCGACAGAAAGCGTTCACCAATCCCCATCGTCTCGGCCAGCTCATGCGCCCTGCCCAGAAAGATCAGCAGCGGCTTTCCCAGTTCATCATTCGCAACGCCGATATCCCGCATCGATACGCCCTTCTGAAAACCGGTACCAATGGCTTTTGCAGCCGCCTCCTTGGCGGCAAAACGCTTGGCGACAAAACTCGCCTTCTGCCCGCTATGCACAAAGCTTTGCCACTCCTCATCGGTGAGTATTTTCCGCGCAAATGCCTCGCCGTGGCGCTCAAGGGCCTTGCGGATACGGGGAATACTGACGATGTCTGTGCCGATGCCGTGGATCATCGCCACTTACCGAGGCGTGCAGTGCATCGCCCTGGCTTCCACCATCAGGCGTTTCATCTCGCGCACCGCCTCGCCCAGTCCGCTGAACACCGCACGTGCGATGATGGCATGACCGATGTTGAGTTCTTTCACCTCGCACATGCGTGCGATGTCTGCGACATTGTGGTAGTGCAGACCGTGGCCGGCATTGACCTGCAAACCCAGGCTGGCAGCAAGTTGCACACCCTCGCCGATACGTTGCAGTTCGGCGAAT
Source organism: Thiohalomonadaceae bacterium (assembly GCA_041547565.1). Taxonomy (GTDB): domain Bacteria; phylum Pseudomonadota; class Gammaproteobacteria; order Thiohalomonadales; family Thiohalomonadaceae; genus JBFEUI01. The sequence goes on along the minus strand of JBFEUI010000154.1, from coordinate 1,562 downwards.
CTTGCCGCGCTGTCCTCTGCATCGGCGAAGTGGCCAGTGTGTATCTCGATAGCAGGCGCCCTGCAGGCGGCGGCCGCCTCGATTTGCGCCGGTTCGGCATCGATGAACAGCGACACCTTTACGCCCGCCTCGGCAAGACGTGCACAGGCCTCTGCGATACGCGACTGCTGTCCCGCCACATCCAGCCCGCCCTCGGTGGTCAGCTCCTCGCGTTTCTCCGGCACCAGACAGCAGTCGGCCGGTCGCACCTTCTCGGCAATGGCGAGCATCTCCTCGGTCACGGCCATTTCAAGGTTCATGCGCGTCTGCAGAATATCCCTGAGCATCTCCACGTCCCGCTCCTGAATATGGCGCCGGTCCTCGCGCAGGTGCAGCGTGATGCCGTCGGCGCCCGCCTGCTCGGCCTCGATCGCCGCCTGCACAGGATCGGGGTAACGCGTGCCACGTGCCTGGCGCAACGTGGCAACATGATCGATATTCACGCCCAGTAGAATCTCGTTTATCGTCATTTGGTTTGACTCATTCTTCTTTGTTCAGGTTACGCGGAAATTGCCTGCGGAACATTTCACGACTGGCCAGTGGTTTTTCGCCCAAATAGAGCCCCAGCGCAGCCCGCATCAGCCTCTTGCACTCTTTCAGCTGCTCCGCCTGCGGCATTGAACCGTTCTCCAGCGACAGCAGGGCCTGCCCCGATACCCTGAAACATTCACGTTCCTCGTCTGTTGCCGGCAGCGGGCCATGCTCGAGATGGTAACAGTAATGGTTTCCGGACTGTACCTCCCGCCCGCTGTCGGCAGTGTGCGACAACAGCAGTCCGTAACCCAGCTCACTGAGCAGGTCTCGCTCGAAAATGCGCAAACCCCACTCGATCTCTGTCCCCTCGGCCAGTACATCCAGCATATGGGAATAGGCAAGATAGAGTCCGGGATGGGGAATATGGCGCTGTGTCAGTCGCAGCAGCAGTTCATTGATGTAAAAGCCGCTGATCAGCGTGTGGCCGGTCAGGGGGGGCAACAGGGTAGTGTGTTCCGCATCGGTCAACGTCCCCAGATCGCCCCGCCCCGACCAGGACAGCAGCAGCGCTTGGAACGGCTGCAACACCCCCTTGAGCGACCCACGATGGGTTCTGCGCGCACCTTTTGCCACCAGCCCTATGCGGCCAAAATCCCGCGTAAAGGCCTCCAGCAGCAGGCTGGTATCGCGGTAGGGTTTGCTGTGCAGGATGTAGCCCGGTTGCAGGGTGACGCGCCGTTTTGTGCTCATGATATTAACCGCGCACTGTCACTTGAACCGTGGGCCGTAGTACAGCATCATCCGGTGGCGTGACGGGGCTTACAATTCGTCCCGGTAGCCAAGGCTGCCGAGGATGCGTTCATCATCCGACCAGCCCTCCTTGACCTTGACCCACAGTTGCAGAAATACCTTCTGGCCAAACAGCCGCTCCATATCGAGCCGGGCCTGCTTGCCCACCTCGCGCAGCTGTGCACCGCCCTTGCCAATCACGATCTTCTTCTGGCTCGAACGCTCCACCCAGATCAGGGCGTGAATATTCAACAGGTTCT
>JBFEUI010000153.1:0-4709 GCA_041547565.1 Thiohalomonadaceae bacterium | reverse complement strand
TCTGGCTTGTGCTGAAATGGTGGAGATCGCCGGGGAGCGCTTCTGGCTCGATACCGGTTCGGCAGACATCGAAGAGTTGCGTTTCTGGGTGCGCTACGGCCAGGCACGGCAGTTGCTGTTGCCGGCCGGCTGCGATGTGGTTGAGGTGGAACCTGCTCTGCAGTCCCGACTAGCACGGGATGAGGAAACGGTATGTTCAGGTTGATCGTGTTGCTTTCGTCGCTGTGGCTGACGGCAGCCGCAACGGCTGAGGAGGTAGTGGACGCCAAGGCGCTGGCCGGACTGGAAGGGGCAGCCGGATGGCCGGTGGTGGATGTGCGTGAGCTTGCTGATCGCAGCCGTGAGGCAATCCCTGGTGCGTTGGAGTTCGGCCCGGAGCTAGATGTATCGGGACCGGTATTGGTGGTTGCCTCCGAGGACAGCATCGCGCAACTGACCGCCGTCGCCATCGAGTCGCGACTGAGTAGTGTAGTGGCCTATGCCGTCTCGGGTGGTATCGACGCCTTGCGCTCGATTCGGCCTGATCTGTTGCAGTCGTTCGGGGGCAACAACATGCCAGGCACCTTTACCATTCCAAGGGATACCTGCCAGCCGGGCAAACCGCTGCATACTTTTACTGAAGAGAAAAAATAGGCCATGGCTGTCTCAACAGAAAACCTGCCCGAGATCCGCAACCAGCGCTGCGTGCGTTACCGTTTCCGCTACAGCGCCTGCAGCCGCTGCGCCGACAGCTGCCCGCCGGGTGCCCTGACGCCGGGCGAGGAGGGTGTCGAACTCGATGTGGCCCGTTGTAGCGGCTGCGGCCTTTGTCAGTCGGCCTGTCCTGCTGCGGCCTTTCATCTGCCATCGTTCCCGATATCGGCATTGGCAAAACCGGTGGAGAAACAGCTTGCCATAGCGTGTAAACCCTCGGGACTGGCTGGGGATGTGCTCATCCCTTGCCTGGGTGAAGTGGATGCGGCGCTGTTGGCGAGCCTGGCCATGCGCGGCATCGCACTGACCCTTCGCGGTACCGGCCATTGCGCGGAGTGTACCCATGCACCGCAAGGGGGGGAACACGTGGAGGCCCTGTTGGTTGCAATTCAGGAGCTGGATGATGCTACGCCGGCAAAATGGACCGTACCGACGGTTGAACAGAGGCAGAGCGGTCCGGGTTTCCGGGCGGATCGCCGCCAGTTGTTTCGCCGTTTCAGCAACCGTGCCGTGGAGAGTATCCGTAACGAGACGGATAAAGGCGAGGTGATCCCGGAACGCGCGATCAGGGCTGCCGCCCATTTTGTGCCGCCCCGTCGTCAGTTGGCGGAGCGGCTACTTGAAAGACTCGATGTGTTACCGGACGAGTCGCTGCTGCCGTTGCTGTTCGGAGTCGCTGTTGTAGAGCAGGGCGATGGTCACTGTACGGGTTGTGATGCCTGTGCCCGTGTCTGCCCGACCGGTGCGATGAAGGTCTCCGAGATTGAGTCGCAATGGACGTTACATTTCCGCAGTGGACAATGTGTCGGTTGCGGCGTCTGTATCGAAGCTTGTGGTGCAGAGGCGCTGACGCTACGGCAACGTTGGCAACGTGCGGGTGATAACCCCACAGTGCTGCATGAGTTGCGCCGCTATCGTTGTCAGGGTTGCGGACGTTATTTTATTGGACTGGAAGAGGACAGTTGCCCGGTATGCCAGGACGATGAAGAAAGTTTTGCCACCATATTCGGTTAAGGAGGGGTTATGCAGTGGGAGTTTACGCCTGAAGAGGTCGTCAAGGGGGTGGTGGGATATGGACTGCACGAATTTCGACGTGATCTCTTCGAGGAGGTCACCACGAATCTGGCCAGTGATGATGAGGATTTTCTGCAGCAAAGTTTCGATCTGATCTATGATCTCTGCTACTGGGAGGCCACCGGTCGTGAGTTTGCCGACTTTGTGGCCAGCCTCGACGAAAACATCCCGTTGGAGACGCATGTACTGCAGGTGATCAAGGCACATATGCGTGACAACATCATCATGCTCGGTGCGATATTGCAGCGGATGATCATGGATGGCGTGGAGAGTGGACTGGTGCTGGAACAGGCGGTCGTGCAGGCTGGCGAGCAGCACACGCTTGTTGTGTCGGAAACCTGATGAGCAGGCATGCGCTCAGACCCACAGATAAGAGATTCTACGGTGAGATCGACCTCTGGATTTCAGCAGCTTTTGTAGTAGTTGCTGGACTGATATTATTTTTGCTGCCTGGCAAGCATGAGATGCATAATTCTGTGTGACGAAAAAGTACGGGTCGCTATATGCAAAAAAGCGTAAGTTTGTCGAGTTATCCCCTAACTTCTGCTTTGGTCGCATAGCAGAAAAATCCCTGAAAAGTAGCAAACAAAGTTCGGTAATGTTGGATAAGTGAAATTATCAACTATTAGGTGATGCAGTAACTATCACAGACTTCTATGTGAGTGGCTCAATTGCCCCGAAAAGAAAAAGGCGCTTATGTAAGCGCCTGATTATAAAGTAAAATATTGGTGGAGGCGGCGGGAATCGAACCCGCGTCCGCAAATCCTCTGCCATCGGCTCTACATGCTTATCCACGCCTATTGTTTTAACCGGCAGCAACCCGACGGGCAGGGCCAACTGACGGCGATTCCGGTAAAGGTTTAACGAATCCGCCCCGGACGAGCTTCATCGCGATCTTGTGAGATATGACGCCTGAAACCTGAGCGCACAAGCACGGCCTCAGTCAGACGGCACCCTACTGGGTATTAAGCAGCGAGTGCGTAGTTGTCGTCGTTGGCAACTATAAAGTTTGCAGCTGATTTACGAGGTAACTGCACCTCGGCATGCACCTCCGGTTTCGCAACCCACGTCGAAGCCAGGTCGCCCCCATTGGTAATAAGTTAGTCATTCTATCCGGCAAAAAGTTCCGTGTCACGGCAAGTCGTGGCGTTATCCGTGTTTCAGGATGCGCTGTTTCTCCCGCTGCCACTCCCGGTCCTTGCTGGCGGCGCGCTTGTCGTGGGCCTGCTTGCCCTTGGCCAGGCCGATCTCGGCCTTCACTCGCCCTTTCTTCCAGTAGAGGGAGAGGGCAACCAGGGTATAACCCTTGCGCTCGACGGCGCCGATCAGGCGGTCAAGCTCGTGGCGGTGCAGCAGCAGCTTGCGGGTGCGCTGCGGATCGGGCTTGATGTGCGTGGAGGCGGTGGGCAGCGGGGTGATCAGTGAGCCGAGCAGCCAGGCCTCGTCATCCTTCAGCAGCACATAGCTGTCCACCAGCTGCACCTTGCCGGCACGCAGGCTTTTAACCTCCCAACCTTCCAGCACCAGCCCCGCCTCGAACTTGTCCTCGATAAAGAAGTCGTGGCGTGCCTTTTTGTTGGTGACGATGGTGCTGGAGCCGGCACCTTTGACTGTTTTGCTCTTCTTGGCCATAGCGCGCCATTATAGGCGAAGCGGGGGGCCGGCGGCACTCCTATTTAGTTGAGCTAATGGGGGATTTCGTTGAAAATGGCCCGATAAGCGATAAAAAAACCGGGGGAGACGATGGCAGAGAAGCGCGAATCGATACATGGGCAGTGGTCAGGACGTTGGGCCTTCATCCTGGCGGCCACCGGTTCGGCAGTGGGTCTGGGTAATATCTGGAAGTTTCCGTACATCACCGGCGAGAACGGCGGCGGTGCCTTCGTGCTGGTCTACCTCCTCTGTATCGCGATCATCGGCATCCCCATCATGATGGCCGAGGTGCTGCTGGGGCGCCGTGGGCGGCGCAGTCCCATCAATACCATGCGCCACTTGGTCGAGGAGGAGAACAGCTCGCGCTACTGGCGGTACATCGGCTGGGCCGGGGTGCTGGCCGGTTTCCTCATCCTTTCCTACTACAGCGTGATCGCCGGCTGGGCGCTGGCCTATTTCTTCCGTACCGCAGCGGGCACCTTTATCGGGGTGACCTCGGATGGTGTCGGTAGCATCTTCTCGGATCTGGTCTCGGATCCTGAGCGCCTGCTGGCCTGGCATACCATCTTTATGGTGATGACCACGGTGGTGGTCTCCCGCGGTGTGCGCGGCGGTCTGGAGCAGGCGGTGCGTTACCTGATGCCGGCGCTGTTTATCCTGCTGCTGATCCTCGACGGCTATGCCATGAATACCGAGCACTTCCAGCAGGGGCTGGCCTTTCTGTTTAAACCCGACTTCAGCAAGATCACCGCCGACGGTGTACTGATTGCCATGGGCCATGCCTTTTTCACCCTGAGCCTGGGGATGGGGGCGATCATGGTCTACGGTTCCTACCTGCCCAAACATGCCTCGATCACCAAGACGTCCATCACCATCGCTGGGATGGATACCCTGGTGGCGCTGCTGGCGGGGATGGCCATCTTCCCCATTGTCTTTGCCAACGGTCTTGAGCCGGGGGCCGGTCCCGGCCTGATCTTCCAGACCCTGCCGATCGCCTTCGGCCACATGCCCTACGGCACCTTCTTCGGCGCTCTGTTTTTCATGCTGCTGGTATTCGCTGCCTGGTCATCGGGCATCTCTTTGATCGAACCGATGGTGGCGTGGCTGGTGGAGAATCACAACATGAACCGGGTGAAGGCCTCGGTGATAGTCGGTGTGGTGACCTGGTTGCTGGGGATCGGCACAGTGCTGTCATTCAACAAGTGGTCCGGGGAAGAGTACCAACTGTTCGGCAAGACGCTGTTCGACCTGTTAGACTACCTGACCGCCAACATCATGCTGCCGCTCGG
>JBFEUI010000152.1:0-4745 GCA_041547565.1 Thiohalomonadaceae bacterium | reverse complement strand
CAATGTTTTGCGTCACGCCGGCAACAGCGGTGCGCTCGACTACCGCCTCACCGTGGAGTACCAGTCCAACGATGCGAATGCCTCCTACCTCGATGAGCTGGAGGAGGCGGTACGTGATGACAAGAGCATCAACACCATAGGCTTCAGGGCCGATTACCGTGCCGGTGTCAATGACTACCTGACCCTGCAGCTGGGCGGCAGCGACGGTGTGGTTGGTGACGGGCTGCTGGATGAGCTGCTGCAGCCGCCACACGAGAACACGACCCGGCAGGACTTCCAACAGTTCAAGTGGAAGCACGTGTTCAGCCTGGATGAGGACATCGAACTGCAGTTCTATCACAATCACAGCGATACGGAGGCCGAGTATTTCCTGCCCAAGCTCTCCGCCATCTTTCTCGGCGGCACCACGCCGGCCACCTCGGCAATTATCGATGCGGTGTTTGGGCACCCGGATGATGATTTGCAAATCCTTCACAGCCACGAGATGGACCGCAAGAATGTGGAGTTCGTGCACCGCCTCAAGCCGCTGGACTCGCTGCGCGTGGTATGGGGCGCGGAGATGCGTGTCGATGAGGTGGTGTCAGAGGGCCTGATTGGCCGCCACAGCCCGGTGACTAACAGGCTCTACCGGCTATTTGCCAACGGTGAATGGCAACCGGCCGAACGCTGGCTGGTCAATGCCGGTGCCATGGCGGAACAAAACGAGATCACCGGTACCCATCTCTCACCGCGTCTCGCGCTCAACTACCGGCTCAATGCCAATCACAGCGTGCGAACGGCCTACTCGTTGAGCTACCGGACCCCGGCGATACTCGAGGAGTACGCCGACTACGGTGCGCGCTTCTATCCCGACGGGCAGATGGTCGACCAGATATGGGAGAGTGACGGTGATCTGGAGCCAGAGAAGATCACCTCGGTGGAGGTTGGTTTTGTGGGACAGACCGCCGATCGCAGGGTGAGTTACGATGTCAGGTTTTTCCGGGAACACCTGCGCGACCTGATCGCCACACCCATCGACAGAAATTCCGATGAACCCTATAACCCGAATTACAATCCGGCGTTTGCCGCAGCACTGCTTGGCCTGGGTGTTACCGATGCCTGCGACCAGCTGCACGCGGGGTTCTGTGCCGGCACGGTCTTTACCAATGACGGCAGCGTAGACATGGAGGGGGTCGAATTCCAGCTGCGCAACCAGCCCACGGATCGGACCCTGATATCGGTGGGTTTCTCGCACCTCTATGCCCGGGGTGATGTGCTCAACAATATCCGTACCACCGGCAAGGAGTATGAGCCGGTCGATGATGCCGCGCCGGTCAGTACCCTGTCGCTATTGTTTGAACAGCGCTTCGGCGCAGGCTGGTCGCTGAGCTATGGCCACTATTATGTCGGCAGCATGCGCTTTCTCGGCGGGGACGATACCGGCGGGATTCAGGCCGGTGATGCGCGGCTTGCGCGGACATTCAGGAGCGGCGCTTTGGAAGGTACCCTGGCGCTGACCGTGCAGGATATCTATGGCAGCTATTTCGATTATGTCGAGGAGATACCGAGGACACGCAGTGCCTACCTGTCGGCGGAACTGAAATTCTGATGTAAGTGTCGGTGTAACGCACAAGTGATACATGGAAGTCCAACAATCAGGAGGCGTATACCCGCCGGAGTGAGTTCAATGCTCCATGCTGTGGCGGTGCTGGCGCTTGTACTGTTTTCCGTCGCTGCCACGGCAAGCGATGCCTCTGTCGTACTGGTCTACCAGGGAAAGTCGGGGTATCAGAATGTGTTTGTCGCCCGTTTCAAGGAGCGGTTGAAGCTCAACACCACCCTGCTTGAACTGGATGCCGATAGCGACGATTTATCGGCACAATTAGAACAGGTCGATGGCACGGCTCGCTATATCGTCGCCGTGGGTTCCCGGGCGGCAACACGGATTGATGCCATTACACTTACCACCCCCACACTCTATGCGCTCATTACCAGGGAGAAACACCAGACGCTGACTTCTGGAGCAAATCGGCGGCACAGTGCGCTGTATGTCGAGCAGCCTTTCTCACGTATGGCCAGGTTGTTGTCGATCGCGCTGCCGGATGTGGAAAAGGTGGGGGTCGTGCTCAGCGAGCGCTCCCTGGCGCTTGAAGATGAATTGCGGGCAGTGTCTGGACGCTATCCGTTTGAACCGGTTATCCGGGTTGCAAACGGTACCGATACGCTGCACAGCGCCCTTGAGAGCCTGTATAGCGAGGTACAGGTGCTGTTGTCGTTGCCTGATTCGAAGATCATCAACAGGCGTAGTGTGAAAAACTATCTGCTGGGCGCCTACCTGAGAAAGATCCCGGTACTTGGCTATTCGCGCACACTGGTGAAGGCGGGGGCACTGCTGGCTGTCTATTCCACACCCGATCAAATCGGTGCCCAGGCCGCAGGCATTACCAACCGTGTGCTGGAGCACGGTTACCCGCAGGAACAGCTGGCATACTATCCGCAAGAGTATCTGGTCGCGGTCAATTACCAGGTGGCCCGTGCCCTGGGGGTTGATATCGCAAGTGAGGAGGTATTGCTGGATATGCTCCGTGAACAGGAGGCAGAGACAAAATGAGGGGCGGCATACGCAGGCAAATCATGCTTCTTGGCATCTTGCCGGGAGCGATGGTGGCTGTGCTGCTGTATGCCTACTTTATCAACACCCATATCAATACCCAGTATGAACTGTTCAAGTCGCGCGGAGTGACCATTGCCGAGCAACTGGCATCGGCAAGCGAGTACGGCGTGGCCACCGGCTACAAATCATTGCTCTCCCAGTTGACCCGCTCGTTGCTCAGGAATGATGATGTTATCGGTATTGCCATCACCGATGAGAGCGGGGATGTGCTGCATACCATGGGTACGGCAATGCTCTATTCCCAGGAAGCGGCGAAGCAAGGTGAGGGTGCCACCATCTGCGCGGAAACACAGAGTGTGCTGGTGTTCTGTGCCCCCATCTTCCAGACAGAACTGGTGGTTAGCGATTTCGAGGAAAATCTGTTCGAGAGTGAGCCCTCCAGCGGTGATGTCTTGCTCGGCTGGGTCTTCGTTACCTTGAGCACCGAGCAGCTTGGCCAAATGCGGCAACATGCCATCATTCGCTCGATTGTCATCACCGTCTCGGTACTGCTGCTGGCACTGCTGTTTTCATCGCGTATCGCCTATCGGATTGCCAGGCCCATCGAGCATTTGACCTCCTTGGTGGAACGGGTGAGAGGCGGCAACCTGAACGTTGATATTCAAAAAACGGTGGAGAATGAGATAGGCACGTTGCAGTTGGGTATCAACAACATGCTGCAGACACTCAGGGCCGACCAGGACCTGTTGAAAGAGCGGGTCGACAAGGCCACCGCCCAGCTGCGTACCGCCATGTCGATACTTGAATACAAGAACCAGGACCTGGAGCATGAGCGTCTGCTCGCCCAGGAGGCCAACCAGGCAAAAAGCCGTTTTCTTGCCAATATGAGTCATGAGATCAGAACACCGCTCACCGGCATTATCGGCATGCTCGAACTGCTGGCCGATAGCGATACCGATCAACGGCAGGACGTCTATATCAACAACCTGGAACTGGCGACCCGGTCGCTGCAGAGCCTGATTGAGGATATTCTCGATATTTCACGCATTGAGGCGGGGAAACTGACGATCATACGCCGCCCGGTGAATGTGTGCGAGATTGTCGAGGAGGTGGTGACGATGCTTGCGCCGCAGGCGCACTCGAAGGATCTGGAACTTGTCTGTCACCTGTCGCGGGAACTGCCCTGCCTGGTTGATGCCGATCCGATACGCTTGCGCCAGATACTGATCAACCTCGCTGTCAACGCCATCAAATACACCGATAGCGGTGAAGTCTATATCAAGGTGTTTCCCGCCGCCGGGCCGTCCACTGTCAAGGATACGGTTCGTTTCGAGGTGCATGATACTGGGCAGGGTATCCCCGGCAATAAACTCTCGACGATATTCGAGTCATTTACCCGTATCGATGAGGGCAACCATCAGGTGGAGGGTGGCAGTGGTCTGGGTACCACCATATCGCGTGAACTGGTCCATCTGATGGGGGGCGAGATCGGGGTGGAGAGCTCGCCCGGACAGGGCAGCTGCTTCTGGTTTGAAATTGCGCTTCCCGAGGCCGGCGAGAAGGAACGGACGGAATACCGGGCTGGGCTGCCGAGCAATGTGTCCGTGCTGCTGCTGGAGAAAAATGCGCATCAACGTGAGGCATTGCAGGATTATGCTGTAAAACTGGGGGTGAATATTGAACTGTTCGACTCGGAGGCCCTGTTGTTATCCAGGCTGGAGCAGCTGCCCGCGGAGGCCAGGCCTTTTGTCATGTTGCTGGAAAACGGCAGTGTGTCCAGATACCTGAGCACAGCCGAGTCGATCCGCCACACCCCGGCCGGACAGCGGGCCAAACTCTGCCATGCAACCTACTATAACGGTGAGAGCGATCACTCTCTGGTCGATTGCCAGATCAGCAAGCCGCTGACATTAAGCACGCTGTATAACACAATAAAAGGTGTTTTTGATGAGACCGGTGCCCCGCCCGCCGTGCACGACGAGGTGTCAGAGGCGCGGCACAAACGCACCTTTCTGGTCGCCGAGGACAACAAAATCAATGCGCTGGCAATAACCAGCTTCCTGAAAAAGGCCGGGCACAGTGTGGAGCTGGTCGAAAATGGCGCTGAGGCCGTCACAGCGCTGCAGCGTGCTGACTTTGATATCGTGCTCAT
>JBFEUI010000151.1:0-4760 GCA_041547565.1 Thiohalomonadaceae bacterium | reverse complement strand
TCAATCCGGACACGCCGGCAATTCATCCTGCCTGCAGGCATCGCAGTGCATGATCTGCTGGTCGTGGACAGTGATGCGACCGCGCCCCTGGCGTTTGGAGTGATAGAGCGCCTCGTCGGCGTAGTGCAACACGCTGTCGAGGCTGCAGCTGAGATCCACCACCGAGATCGCACCACAGCTCAGGGTAGAGCACGGCTCAAGCGCCCCCCCGTTTATCGACCGCTGCGCCTTGTCAAAACCGGCGGCCAGCTTGGCGTACCAGTCACCCAGCGTGTCCACCTGATGATTGACCAGGATAACGGCAAACTCATCGCCGCCGATGCGTCCACAGATATCGGTACTGCGCGTATGCGCTGACAGCGTTCGACCCAGCGTCTGCAGCACCTTGTCACCCACGGCATGGCCATGCTGATCATTGATCTGCTTGAAGTAGTCAAGATCGATCAACACAAGCGTACACGGCACCCCCCGTTCCGCCATGGTCATAGCGTAGCGCCCCTTCTCCATAAAACCGCGCCGGTTGAAAAGGCCGGTCAGTGCATCACTCACACTCAGGTCCTTCAGCTCATTCTGGTAGTTGTCGATCTCGGTGACCAGCCCGGATATCTCCCGCATGATCTCGCTGGACTCCCGTAAGCCCGACGAGGCATGCGGTTTGACGCGATGACCCTTTCGCACCGCCGTCAACTGCCACAGGATCTGGCGGTAATCGTGCCGGAACGCGCCACCCAAGCGATAGATCAACAGCAGCACGATCAGGCTGGTGATTACAAAGCCGGCGCCCAGCACCGCACTCAGCACCAGAAAGACATGGCGGGTTTCGGGTGCCATCTGCCTGAGGATAAAACGCCAGTCGCTTCCAGGCACACGGCTATACTCCTGTGCTTCGCCGCCAGGCCGCTGCAGCGCACTGTTGCCCACCTCGACAATGAGATCACCCTCACCGTCAAGCAACGCGGCATACTGTTGGCTTTTGACAAGCCTTGCCAGACTCTCCTCGAGGATGCCCAGGCTGAAGCTGGCAAAGACAAGGCCGATAATCTCCCCGCCCTCGGTAACCGGATGGGTAATGTCGAAATGCGCCAGCGCCTCCACCTCCTGGTGCACCGGCGGCTGGAAGATCGTTTCACCGATCAGCGAACGGCGTACATCATCAACACACCGCTTACCAAGGCGCAACTGCAGGGGATTACCCATTACCTGCCCCTCTTTTGTGACCAGTGCCAGACCGATATTCTGCGGCAACAGCGCACTGGTGCGACTTGCCCAGAGTGCCGCAGCTTCACTGTCATCGAAATTGATCATGTCGACGACATTCTGCTGAGCGGCCAGGTCGCGCACGATATCGCTGTAGTAACCGATGACATGGCCCAGGTACTGGTTCAGGGTTTTCTGCTGGTTGAGCTGTTCGTGCTGGGTGAAAGTGCGAGCCTCCCCCCTGACAAACAGGAACAGGCCAAAGCCCGAGAGCCCGAAAATGACGAGAATAATGACCAGATATCTCAGGCTTAATTGCCCGATGGATGTCTCCGCTTTGTGGGCTGGCGTATTCTTCTGGTCAGGCATGACCTTAGCTTAGTACAGGCGTACAGCCACTGCTTCACGGGCGCAACCTGACAGCCTGCTTGAGCAGTTGCAGCACCAGCCACAGAAACAGCAGCGGCAGCAGCACCGTCTGGATGGTGAAGATCACGATGATATTCACCACCTGCTCGCTGACATCGGCCGCCGCCGTCTGGTAACGCTCGGCATAGGCCTGGATGTCGACGGAAGAGACCGCCGACTCATACATACGCTTGATGCTGCCGAGCAGGGTGGTGTCGTCCGCTTCTTCCGCCGCCCCCTCATTGATACGGCTGATATTCTCGGTGGCCTGTTCGATGGAGTGTGTCGAGGCCTGGTAGCGCTCCTGCATAAACCCCGCATACAGCGCCTCGCTGCCAAGCGCCACGAACGGCACGGCAAAACGCAACACGGCCGTGGCAACCAGCAGGCGAACGGCCCACACCCGGTAATGCGTCTCACGCAGACGGGGAGTCCAGAGCGTGGCAAGCGCCACCGCAACCGTGACGCAAAAAACGAGATTAAAACCCGTTGATGAGAAGATATGCAGCAGCAGCTGTTGTACGCCGAGTGATGTCGCCGCTGCCAGCATCACCCAGGAGAACCACTCCACCAGGTCGTTAACCGGGTCGAGGATCTGGCCCGGGGTAAAGTTCACCCCCACCCCGGCCGGCTGCAGCGCCACCTCGGTGCCCTGGGCCACCGAGATCACACCGTTCAGACCGCGTGCCATGGCGAAGGTCAGCAGGGCACGCTTAACACCCTGCTCGGTATAGCCAAAACCGATGCGATCAAACACGCCACTGAGGGCGAAAACAACCAGGATGACAGCAAACAGGCTCAGCAACCAGCGCCTGTGGCCTGCCTTTGCCTCCACATTCATTATCGGGCCATCTGCCACTGTCCTTTCCTCTATCAGCCACACGCAAAGGCTTGCGTCGGCCAGATACCATGTTGAGAGATTGCCGTGTTAATCGGCAACAGTGTCAGAAACATTAGCACTAAAACATCGTTCGCAATGAGGCCCGCCTCTCATAGCGAGTGATTGTTGCGCCCGCAAGGCAAGACTCGCCCATCATGGGAAGTGCTCAGACGGGCCCCGTCAATCGTCATCATCATCGTCATCGTCGTCGTGGCGGTAACGTTCCCTGTCGAAGCCTTTCATGCCCGGCAACCCGGAGCGTTTCGAGCGCCAGATGCGCTCCGCCTCATCCTCATCACCGCTGCGATGACATTCCACGCAGCTCTCATACTCGTAGATACCCTCTTCGACGTGCTCCTCGCGGATCTTCGAGCGTGAGTGTTCATGGCAGCCGTAGCAGGTGTAGTTGCTGTAGTCGTTGCTGACATGGCAGGTCTCGCACTCGGTATCGTGGTGCCGGTCGAAGCGGAAATATTTTTCGTGATCGAAAGTCGCCGGCAGCCAACCGTCCTGACTGTGGCACTGCGCGCAGTTGCCCTTGATCTTCAGGTGCAGGGCATCACCCGGGTTGGCGTGGCAACTGTCGCACTGTTTCTCCAGCGCCGGTTCCAGCAACTCGTGGGAGAACTGGCTTATCGGGCGGAAGGCCTTCACCCCCCGGTGATCGCTATGGCAGGCGACACAATCCTCCTCCAGCAGTTTCTGGTGAAAGGCAACATTTTTCTTCTCCCTGGCGATGGGCAGCCCCTTTGTCGTTTTCAGGCCGATCTCCGCCACCTTGTGGCAGGCAATGCACTTGTCAGGCGAACTGCCGAGAAACGGCGTATGGCAGGCAAAGCAGTCCGTCGCCACCTCGGCGTGGGCCGCGATGGGTTTGCCGGGACTGATCATCAGGTGCGGTGCAAAGATCGCCAGCAGCACCAGGACGGCCAGGTTGAGCGCAACGACAAAAATGACGGTTTTGTTTTTCATTTCCACTGCCAGAACAGGAAGATACTCAGAATGTGGGTGATACCGAGCACGGCGAAGGCCATGGTGATCGGCAGGTGCACCGCACGCCATTTTTTCATCAGGTCAAAGGTGGTGGCATCCCAGAACAGTTTTCTGTCTACCTCCTCCTCCGCCAGGCCCTGTTGCTGGTAGTGCGCCTTCTTCTCGGCCAGGAAGCGGCGAGAACGATCCAGCAGGTACTTGCCTGTCATGCCGCTTATCACATTGACCAGCATGGCAAGAAGGGCCAGCCACGGCAAAATGGCGTAGACATGAATGCCCGCGTGTACCAGCACCATCAGCGCCCCCATCCAGGTAAGCGTTTCATGCAGGGTGAGCAGGGTCTTGGGCTTGCCGACCTTGATGATCTTGCGTTTGCGCATCGAGTAGAAAAACGACAGCAGGATCAGAAGGGTGCCGGGGATGCCCAGATAGCGCCCGATCCACACCAGTTCAAACTGGTGCAGCAGGGCATCGATAATCATGGTCCCCAGGATCAGCGACACGAACATCACCAGGAAGGGGACAACCTCTTTTTGTATCAGTGAACGGTGCATGGTCTCTTACTATACCTCCAGTACAAGGTCGCTCTTGGGCCTGGTGATGCATAACAGACAGTGCCCTTGCGCCACATCCGCGTCGGGCTCCTGGTTGTATTCCACCTCGCCGTGTTTCACCGCACTCTGGCATGAACCGCAACTGCCGGCACGGCAGCCGGAGTCGACCTCGATGCCATTGGCCTCGGCAAACTCCAGCAGCGAGTCGGCCGCCGGGTCCCACTGCATGGTTTTGCCGGAGCGGCTGAAGGTAACGCTAACAGGCTGGACTCCCGTCTCCGCCTCCTGCGTCTTCCCCTCATGTTTGACCAGGGTGGCGGGCCCGAAGGATTCATAATAGATATCACCGTCGTCCACCCCCCACGCCTCCAGGCCCGGCACAATGCTCTCCATCATCGGCTTGGGTCCGCAGACATAAAACTGGTGGCGCATCAGTTTGAGCGTGGCACGCAGCAGCGCGAGGTCCACCCTGCCGCGATGCTGAAAATCGACACCCTCCACATCCTGCTCAGCGGGCGCGCTGTAGCAGACATGCAGGTGGAAATTGTCATGCGAGGCCGCCAGTGTCTGCAGCGGTTGTTTCATGACCTGCTCGGCCCCGTTGCGCACGCCGTAAAAGAGCCACACCTGCCGCTCACACCCCTGCTCAAGCACGGTGTGGAGTATGCTGAGCATCGGTGTAATGCCGATACCGCCGGCAATCAGCACGATGGGCAGCGGCTCGTCCT
>JBFEUI010000150.1:0-4810 GCA_041547565.1 Thiohalomonadaceae bacterium | reverse complement strand
GCACGCCGAGGCGGTGTTGGCGGCAAGCATCTTCCACTTTGGCGAGTACTCGATCCGCGAGGCGAAAGAGCGCATGGCGGCGGCCGGCATCGAAGTGAGACTGTAGAGTGTTTAACGCAAAGGCCGCAAAGACGCATAGAACGCAAAATTATTTTGCTATAAATGGCTTCAACTCGCGTGGATTTGGCATGGAATGGGCATTTAACAGTGAGCCCGCATTATTCTTCCATTCTCCGCGTGTTGGCATCTCAGCGCTCTTCGCGTTTACTGCTGTGGGTTTAAGATGAGCACTAACTGGCTGGATGAAATCAAGTGGAGCGAGGACGGTCTGGTGCCGGTGATTGCACAGGATGCGGCCAGCGGCAAGGTGATGATGTTCGCCTGGATGAACCGTGAGTCTCTGGCAATGACGGCAGAACAGGGACGGGCGGTATACTGGTCCCGTTCACGCAACAAACTCTGGCCAAAAGGCGAGGAGTCCGGTCATGTGCAAAAGGTGTTGGACATTCGTACTGACTGCGATAAAGATGTGATACTGCTTGCTATTGAGCAGGTCGGCGGCATTGCCTGCCACACGGGGCGTGAGAGTTGTTTTTTTAACAGGCTTGATGGCGAGAGCTGGCAGGCAGTAGAACCGGTGCTGAAAGACCCGGATTCAATTTACAAAAAGTAGTCTTAATGTCAGATATACTGGAACAACTGGCCGAGGTGCTGGAGCAGCGCAAGGGTGCCGACCCGGATAGCTCCTATGTGGCAAAACTGTACTACAAGGGAATCGACACCATCTTGAAGAAGGTCGGTGAAGAGGCTACTGAGACGGTGATTGCGGCAAAGGACGGTGACGCCGAACAGGTTATCTATGAAACAGCTGATCTGTGGTTTCACTGCATGGTGATGCTCAAACACCTGGGCATTGAGCACCAGGCGGTGCTCGATGAGTTACAGCGCCGTTTCGGACTGTCCGGGTTGGAGGAAAAGGCGAACAGAGACGAAAAATGAGCGACTGTCTGTTTTGTAAAATCGTGGCGGGTGAGATACCTGCTGAAAAGGTGTACGAAGATGATAGGCTTATCGTCTTTCCCGACATCAATCCCAAGGCGGAGGTACACCTGCTGATGGTTCCGCGCGAACACATCGCATCACTGTCCGAACTGGAGGCGAAACACGATGCCTTGATTTCCCACATGATGCGCAAGCTGCCCGAGCTGGCAGCGGCACAGGGGCTGAATGATGGGTTTCGTACAATAATCAATACGGGAAAAGGGGGAGGCCAGGAGGTCTTCCATCTGCATGTTCACCTGCTCGGCGGCAACAGCTTGCCGGGATTTTGAGGAAATCTGGAGACGTCTAAATGGGTATTAGTATCTGGCAATTAGTGATCATTCTCGTCATCGTTCTGCTGCTTTTCGGCACCAAGCGCCTGAAAAATATCGGTGGTGATCTGGGGGGCGCGATCAAGGGCTTCAAAAAAGCGGTTAAAGAGGGGGAGAACGAGAGCGAAACCTCGACTGCCAAGCTGGAAGAGAAAGAGCAGGGCAACGTGATCGAGGGTGAGGCAACCAAGGAAAAGGACAAGAGTTGAGTCTGACAGCGGTTGTTCTTTGCGGGAACACTGACAGTGTACGGCGCATGGCGCTGTCCTGGCAGCATCCCGCAACTAAACCGCTAGCGCGCTGACCATCATGTTTGATATCGGTTTTTGGGAACTGACAATTATAGCGATCGTCGCCTTGCTGGTGATCGGTCCGGAGCGCCTGCCGCAGGTTGCCCGCACCACGGGGATGTGGTTCGGGCGCATGCGCCGTTTTGTCAGCGGCGTTAAGGCCGATATTGATCGGGAGATTAAGGCGGACGAACTCAAGCGCATTATGGCCCAGCAGGAGAAAAGCGCTGGGGTCCACGAAATACTGGATGAAACGAAAAGTGCCATGGAAGAGTTAGCGCAGACTCAGGCTGCACTCAATGAGGATGTTGCGGGTCAGCCATCCGATAAAGAGAAGCCTGATACAGATAATGAACCAAACCCCCGATCCTGACAGCCAGGTTGAGATAGAACAGCCCTTTATGTCGCACCTCATCGAGTTGCGCGATCGGCTGTTGCGTGCCGTAATTGTGGTGCTGGTCATCTTCCTCGGACTGTTCACCGTTGCCGGCGACCTGTTTGAACTGATCTCCACCCCCCTGCTCGAGGTGCTCCCCCAGGGCTCGAAGATGATCGCCACGGGCACCATCGATCCGTTTTTCACGCCGATGAAGCTCTCCATTGTCATGTCCATCTTCGTGGCCATGCCCTTTATCCTCTACCAGGGCTGGGCATTCATCGCACCGGGCCTGTACAAGCACGAGAAGAAACTGCTGCTGCCATTGATGGTGTCGAGCACGCTGTTGTTCTATGCCGGCATGGCCTTTGCCTACTATGTGGTCTTTCCCATCATGTTCCAGTTTATGGCGGGTATTACTCTGACCGGTGTCGACATGATGCCGGATATTTCGCGCTATCTGGATATTGTACTCAAGCTGTTTTTTGCCTTTGGCCTGGCTTTTGAAGTGCCGATTGCCACCATATTGATGGTACAGACCGGAATGACCACGCCGGAGAGCCTGAAGGAGAAGCGGCCCTATGTCGTGGTCGGTGCCTTTGTGATTGGCATGTTGTTGACGCCGCCCGATATCATCTCCCAGACCCTGCTGGCGATCCCTATGCTGCTGCTGTTCGAGATAGGACTGTTTTTCTCACGCTATTTCCTCAAACTGAAAAAGGATCGTGAGGCGGTGGAAGAGACCGCCGGCGATGTCGCTGAGCAACCGCTGGACAATGAGCAGGACATGGAGGAGGCACTTAGCCGCTACGAGCGCGATGAGGCCGCGCTGGATGAGGAGATGGACAGTTGGGAAGATGACGGGGAACCGGCACCCAAGAAGTGATGCTGGCACAAGGGGTTACTTGCCTTCCTGCTTGCCAGCTTCCTGTTCCTGCCACTGTTTATAGCATTCCAGCCCGCAAAAGTGGGCCACATAGTCCTTTGCCTCTGCGCTTTTTGCCTCCGACAGCGGTACCTCCTTCAGGCAGACGCTGCAGGTAACGTGTTCTTCCTGGCTTGCTGAGTGCTCATTCATGGTCATGCGCTCCTTGTATAAGCCATTGGCGGTGACTTCACCACAGAGTATAGACCGTTCAGGCGTGAGCCGGGCGCCATCCCGTTGGGCTCATGTCCGTGACAACTGGATAATTCGCACAGGAAATCTAGAATCTAGTATCAGGTCAGGAATAAGAAAATTATTTACCTGGCCGTAGATGAATGGGTAGGGAGATGATACGGGTCAATAATTCTTCACAATTGGGTGAGGAGCGGCTTGTCGGCAACGGGCCGCGCTTGATCAGCGGCGAAGGTGGCGGCCGCCAGCGCTATCAGGAGCGCTCAGGTTATGTACTGGTGCTGGATGACCAGGCAACGGGCCGCCGTATCCTGCAAGAGATAATCCGTACCATCGACCGGTCGCTGCAGGTTGAAAGCTTCGCCGATCCGAACGAAGCGCTGGGGATGGTCCGTCACCGGGCACCCGATCTGATTTTGACCGATTACCGGATGCCGGAAATGAACGGTGTCGAATTCATCAGGCGGGTGCGTGCCATCCCGAATTGCCGGGATGTGCCGGTGGTGATGATTACCGTGGTCGGTGATCGCAGTGTGCGTTACGAGGCGCTGAATGCAGGGGCCACCGATTTTCTCACCCGTCCCCTTGACCAGTACGAGTGCAGGAGCCGCTGCCGCAACCTGCTTACCCTGCGCCAGCAGCAGTGCATTATCCAGGACCGCGCGAAGTGGCTGGAGAAACAGGTTGAGATGGCCACGCACCAGGTTCTGCTGCGTGAGCGTGAAACCCTGCTGCGCCTGGCCAAGGCGGGTGAATACCGGGATGAAGATACCGGCAACCATGTGCTGCGCATGGCGCGCTATTCACGGCTGATTGCCGAGTACCTGGGACTGTCCGAGGCCGACTGTGACGAGATTGAGTATGCGTCGCCGATGCATGACATCGGCAAGATCGGCATTCCGGACCACATCCTGCTCAAGCCGGGTAAACTCTCCATCCGTGAATGGGAATTAATGAAGCAGCACACCGTGATCGGGCACGGCATTCTTAGCGACAGTGAATCGCGTTTTATCCAGATAGGCTCAGTGATTGCACTGAACCACCACGAGAAATTCGATGGCGGTGGCTACCCGGCTGGACTGGCCGGTGAGGCGATACCGCTGCCGGCACGGATTGTGGCGGTGGCTGATGTGTACGATGCGTTGCGCTCACAACGCCCATACAAGTCGGCGTGGCCAAGAGAGGACGCGGTAAACTATATCGCGCGACAGGCAGGCGCACATTTCGACCCGGCGTGTGTCGATGCATTTTTAAATCAATTAAATAACATCTTTGAGGTTGAACACAGTTTGTCCGGCAAAACGGATGAATGAGCAACTTGAGTACAGTTACGTGAAATGGATAAGCTGTTGGGGAAAATAGCGTTTTTTGCCGAATGGATGCGCACTCGGATCGCTGCCAGGCAGGACAGCGAGCATGAACAGGCGTTGATCCGGCTGGCCATCGGCAGCGTTATCTTTCTCTACTTTATGTCGCCCCTGCCGGCGTTGCTCGATGAGCAGGCGGGCGAGCTGTTGCTGCCGCGCGTGATTAGCAGTGCCTTTTTGCTGGTTTCGCTGCTTATCTTTTCTGCCATTTTGCTCCAACCGCAGGCCTCCGTGCTGCGTCGTCTCTCCGGCATGGTGGTGGACCTGACGGTGCTATCCATTGTCCT
>JBFEUI010000149.1:0-4965 GCA_041547565.1 Thiohalomonadaceae bacterium | reverse complement strand
GGTGTCGGCCTGACCGGCCTCATCGAAGGCCATCACGATCACCGCCGCGCCGTAGTTGCGCAGCAGCCTGGCGTGCTCGATGAATGTCTCCTCACCCTCCTTGAGGGAGATGGAGTTGACCACGCCCTTGCCCTGGATGCATTTGAGGCCCGCCTCGATGATCGTCCACTTGGAGGAGTCGAGCATCACCGGCACCCGGGCGATATCGGGCTCGGAGGCGATGAGATTCAGGAAGGTGACCATCGCCTTCTCACCGTCGAGCATCGCCTCGTCCATGTTGATGTCGATGATCTGCGCGCCATTTTCCACCTGCTCACGACAGACGGAGAGCGCCTCGTCGTACTGCTCCTCGAGAATCAGGCGCTTGAACTTGGCCGAGCCGGTGACGTTGGCCCGCTCGCCGACGTTGACGAACAACGAGTCCCTGCCGATGTTGAACGGCTCCAGGCCGGAGAGGCGGCACTTGTGCTCCACCTTTGGCACCTGGCGCGGCGGGAACGGCGCGACCGCCTCGGCGATCGCCTTGATGTGATCGGGCGAGGTGCCGCAGCAACCGCCGACGATGTTGAGGAAGCCGCTCTCGGCCCACTCCCTGATCTTGCCCGCCATCGCCTCGGGCGACTCGTCGTACTCGCCGAAGGCGTTCGGCAGACCGGCATTGGGGTGGACGTTGACGCGGCAGTCGACCTCGTGGGCGATCTCCTCGACATACTGACGCAGTTCGTCGGCACCGAGGGCGCAGTTAAAGCCGAAGCTGACCGGCTGGGCATGGCGCAGCGAGTTCCAGAACGCCTCGACGGTCTGGCCCGAGAGGGTGCGGCCGGAGGCATCGGTAATGGTGCCGGAGATCATGATCGGCAGCTCGATGCCGTCGGCCTCGAAGACCTGGCGCACGGCAAACACCGCCGCCTTGGCGTTGAGGGTGTCGAAGATGGTCTCGATGAGGATGAGGTCGGCGCCGCCCTCGATCAGGCCGCGCGTGGCATCGGTGTAGGTCTCGACCAGTTGATCGAAGGTGATGTTGCGCATACCCGGGTCGTTGACATCGGGCGAGATGGAGCAGGTCTTGCCCGTCGGGCCGAGCACCCCGGCGACAAAACGCGGCTTGCCCGGGTTCTGCGCGGTGAACCTGTCAGCGGCCTCGCGCGCCAAGCGGGCACCTTCCACGTTCATCTCGTGCACCAGCGCCTGCATGCCGTAATCCTCCATCGACACCGTGGTGGCGTTGAAGGTGTTGGTCTCGATGATGTCGGCGCCCGCCTCCAGGTAGGCCTCGTGGATGCCGGTGACAATGTCGGGCCGGGTGAGGCAGAGCAGGTCGTTGTTGCCCTTGAGGTCCGAGGGCCAGTCGGCAAAACGCGCACCGCGGTAGTCCGCCTCCTCCAGCTTGTGGCGCTGGAGCATGGTGCCCGTGGCACCATCGAGGATGAGGATGCGCTGTTCCAGGGCGGAGACAAACTGGGCGCTGCGCGCGCCGGTATATTTGGGGGTCATAGTGTCGAAACCGGAATCTATCTATTAGATGAAGCGGGAATTCTACCACGAGCACCCGTACGCGCCCATTGGCGTTGACGGGATTGCCGCCACCGGGATTTGGGACTAGCATCCGATCAAGACCACACGCATTGCGGGTACAAGCATGAGCCGATGTGTTGCCCTCTGCCCCACCAAACGCTTCAACTTCGAGGCGCTGCATGAACATCTTGCCGCGGCCTACCGCTGCGCCCCCTACCGCGACGCGCTGCACATCGAGACGGAAGGCGATGCATTTCTGTTCGAATACGGTGTCATCGTGCTGTGGGGCGTCACTCTGGATCGGGAGCAAAGGCTGCTGGCCGAGGTCGCACCCTATTTCATCGAGCCGCTGGATGAGACCATCGCCGACACCTTCCAGTATGAACTCAACGTCAGCCCGTCCCGCATCCACACCGACACCATCTACCTGGGCGGCGCTACCATGCTGGAGAAACTGGCCGTCTCCCACGGCATCGCCCAGTCGGTCAAGCTCAGCGAACTGGAGGTCTATGCTCAGAGGACCATCGACGAGTCGGCACACATCCCGCAGAACATGGCCCGAACCGGCAGCAGCCAGCTGGGTCGGCGGGATATCGCCAAGATGCGCGGCCGGCTGTTCCTGGTCGAGAGCGACATCAACCTGCATTACGCGCTGCTCGATACCCCCGAGTTTTTCTGGGAATACCCGGAGGTGGAGGAGCTGTACGCCATGACCGCGCGCTACCTCGATGTGCAATCGCGCACCGAGCTGCTCAACCGCAAGCTACAGGTGATCCACGAGATGTTCGACATGCTGGCCGACGAGCAGAAGCACAAGCACTCCTCGATGCTGGAGTGGATCATCATCTGGCTGATCGCCTTCGAGATCGCCATCTTTTTCGTGCACGATCTGTTTAAGTGGATATAGATACAAGTAAAAAGGTACAAGATAAAAGTTAAAAACCGGCACATTCGTAACGCCTGCAGGCCGATAAGCCTGTGGCGTTGATCCTTTTCTCTTGTAACTTGTGTCTTGAAAACTGGTCGCCGCCACACGAATTGGTTAGAACTTTCTGCTAAAACGTGTATCTTAATATTCATGTCCCAGCGTCTACCGCTCATCGCCGTCACGCTCATCACGCTGTCACTGGCGCTGATGCCGTTGCGCTCGTTCGCCATGATGATGGGCAGCCCGACCGACAACACCACGGCGGTGGCCACGATGGCGATGGACATGGACGACGCACAGCACCACAACTGCTGCCCGGAGCAGAGCGGTATCGATCACCAGGGCTGTGACGGCGGCGACTGCAGCGGCGGCTGTTGTGCGCCGGCGGCCACACCCATGGCACAGGGTATTCACCACCCTGCACACAGCAGCCCCGTGTTCAGTGTGTCCGCCGGCTATTTCGAAAACATCCCCCCCATCGAACTGCAACCGCCCCGTCCCCTCTCCCGCATCACATCCTGATTGTTCCGCGCCCCCAGTGGCACCACTGATGTTTGGAGAGTAAAGATGTCTATCCGTTTAATCCTTATCGGGGCGACAGCCCTGTTTCTCGGCGCCTGCAGCGAATCGAACCAGGCACCGATCGCCAATGCCAACGCCACCTCCGGCCCGGCCGAACGCTGGTACAGCCCGCAGCAGGTCAACAGCGGGGCCGAGATTTACAAAAATAACTGTGCCCAGTGCCACGGCATCAACGGCCAGGGCGCATTCAACTGGACCAAGCTCGGTCCCGACGGCAAGTATCCGCCCCCGCCGCTCAACGGCACCGGCCACGCCTGGCACCACCCGTTAAATATGCTATTTCATGTCGTGAAGAACGGCAGTCCTGGCGGTCAGGGCAACATGCCCGCGTGGCGGGAAAAACTGAGCGACGAGGAGATGGTGGCCGCCATCGCCTGGTTCCAGTCACAGTGGCCGGAGGAGGTCTATACGGCCTGGCTACGCAACGAACTGAGATCCCGTGCCGGTGGCTGATGCCACCGCCGCGCAACCAAGGAGAAAGACCATGAATAGTAAACGACTTGCACTACTGGCGGGATGCCTGCTGGCACTGAGCGGCATCAGCGCTGCTGCCGACGAGGACACCCGCCGCCCCGCCTATCCGCAACAGCAGGGGCCCGGCATGATGATGGGCCCCGGTTACGGTTACGGCATGCAGATGACCCCGGAACAGCGCCGCGAGCACTGGGAACAGATGCAACAGTACCGCCAGCAGCAGGGCATGCCCTACGGCGGCGGCATGATGGGACCCGGCTACGGTATGCCGCATGGCCCCGGCATGATGATGGGCCCCGGTTACGGTCGGCAGATGACCCCGGAGCAGCGTCAGCAGCACTGGGAACAGATGCAGCAGTACCGCCAGCAACAGGGCAGGCCCTACGGTGGCGGTATGATGGGTCCCGGTATGATGGGCCCCGGTTACGGCCAGCAGATGACCCCGGAGCAGCGTCAGCAGCACTGGGAACAGATGCAGCAGTACCGCCAGCAACAGGGCAGGCCCTACGGCTACGGCATGCCGCCCCCTCCCGGCATGATGCCTCCGCAAGATCAGCAGTAACGGACTGAGGGCGGGCCATGCCCGCCCTTTTTTTCCAGTAATGAGGTAAAAAAACCCGCCCACTCGTTACATACCACTCTCCACTTGACCATGGTTTTTATTCGGCTGTCTTTCGTGATACTTCTGTGAAGATTCGGCATTATGCTGTTTACATCAAGGCGGGCACGGCCCGCCCTATGTTCCGTTTCCTATAGGGCGCTCCATGAGCGCCTCTGTTAACCGAAAGGGGCACACCCTGCAATGAGCCACTCCATCCTGGTCATCGAGGACGACAGGGACATCGCCGAGCTGGTGGCGCTGCACCTGCGCGACGAGGGCTTCGAGGTGACGCTCAGCCACGACGGCAAGGAGGGGCTGGAGCTGACCGAGCAGGGCGGCTACGACCTGCTGGTGCTCGATCTGATGCTGCCCGGTGTGGACGGTCTCACCATCTGCCGCCAGCTGCGTGCCGGTCCCGGTTTTCTGCCTATCCTGATGCTCACCTCCAAGTCCTCGGAACTGGACCGGGTGCTGGGGCTGGAGATGGGCGCCGACGACTACCTCACCAAGCCGTTCAGCATCCGCGAACTGGTGGCGCGGGTAAAGGCGCAGCTGCGCCGCAGCGAGGCAATGGCCAGCCGCCAGACCACCGAACTGCAGGCGGGCGAAGGCACGATTCGCAGCGGCGACATGGTGATCGACGTGGCGCGGCGCAGTGTAAGCAGCAATGGACAGCCGGTTGATCTGACGGCCAAGGAGTTTGACCTGCTGCTCTACTTTGCCCGCCACCCGGGCCGGGTCTACAGCCGCACCCAGCTGCTCGACCAGGTATGGGGCTACGGCCACGAGGGCTACGAGCACACGGTCAACTCCCACATCAACCGCCTGCGCTCGAAGATCGAGGCCGACCCGGCCAACCCGCGCT
>JBFEUI010000148.1:0-4975 GCA_041547565.1 Thiohalomonadaceae bacterium | reverse complement strand
GAAAAGCCATTGCAAAAGTAGGCCGGACTTGGCGCAGCGGTGTCCGGCAATCCAGTGTTGCCCGATACCGCTTGTGCTCCAGCGGGCCTCCGGCCAGTCGTAGGTCAGGTTACAGACTCCATCCAGAGGGCGGGCTGTGCCCGCCGTATTTCGGCGCCCATGGGGCGCCCTATCCCCAATCCACGAAAAGCCATTGCAAAAGTAGGCCGGACTTGGCGCAGCGGTGTCCGGCAATCCAGATGCCCGATACCGCTTGCGCTCCATCGGGCCTATGGTTTCAATTGTGATCACCAGCGCTTGGCTGTCAGGTAGCTGCACCGCAGCACAAATCCGCCGGGAGCAGATTTGAACAGCTGCAGACTGGCCCGAAGGGCAGACGCCATGGATGGCGTTTGTAACCCGGCCTACAACAAAGCCCTCAACACCACAACAAGCCAATCGCGCTTGCTGAGCCGGGGGCGGTCGAACAGATCGGCCCTTTCTGTATCCAGACGCTCAATCACCCGTAGTCCCCCCTGGATAATCAAGCGCAACTCCAGCCCGAACGCCCCTGTTATCCGTTTACCCAGGGGCGCACCCTGCAGCATGATGTCCCGACTGCGCTCGACCTGCAGGGCAAGAAAGTGCCGCATCGCCTCGTAGCATCGCCCCTCAACCAGGTCGCTCTCCCGGATACCGTACTCTCGCATCTCATCCTGTGGCAGGTAGATGCGATCGTTCTCTTCCAGATCCTGAGCTATATCCTGCAGAAAGTTGATCAACTGCAGAGCGGTGCAGACGCGATCGGACAACAGCAGGTTGTCCGCTGTGGCGTTGCCGGTCAGGTGCAGCAGCAGGCGCCCCACGGGATTGGCCGACCGGCGGCAGTAATCGAGCAACTCGGGAAAATCGCCATAGCGTCGTTTGACGATGTCCTGACGGAAGGCCGAGATGAGATCGTGAAACAGCTGCGAGGGGAGGCGGTGGGTTCTGATTGTGTGACTGGCGGCGATTAACACCGCGTCATCGCCGGGGGCGCCGAGCAGGGCGGCACGAAAGTGCGCCTCAAACGCATCAAGGCGGGCCAGTCGCTCAGGGGTGGACAGGTCGCCCTCATCGGCGATGTCATCGGCGGTGCGGGCGAAGGCATAGACCGCGGCAACCGCCCGGCGCAGATGCACGGGCAGCAGCTGTGAGGCGACAGGGAAATTTTCATAATGGGCACGTGCCATGTCGACACAGTGTGCATAGGCTGCCTGCAGGCTATACTCACTCATAGGACAGTGGCTGACCGGTCATGGGGTGAACAGGATGAAAAAACTGATCTATCTGGTGGTGATACTGCTTGTTGTCGGCATGTGGATGGGGATCAACTTTGCCAGGGATAAACCCCTTTTCAGCAACCCGTTCGAGGAGAAGGATATCCGCGAGAAGGCCAAAAAAACGCTCGGTGGGATGTACGAGGAAACGAAGCAGGCGCTCGAGAATAAGGTAAAACAATAGCTTAAAGACGGCGAGCAAAAGCGACTGGGTTGCAGCAAGCATTGGTCAGTTTCTTCTTTCAATTAGTCCTGGTTACACCACTGGTGTCGCAAAACGGGGCAAGAGTAGTAGCAGGTCACGTTGCAGACTCCACCCATAGGGTGGGCCGTGCCCACCGTATTTCGGCGCCCATGGGGCGCCCTATCACCAGTCGGAGTAGGTCAGGTTGATGCGCAGCATTTACCTGACAACAAACGTCACAGCACTCTACGACTCCGGACTGGCCGTTGTGTATCCTCTATTACTTCTCCGTTTCGCTGCTGATGCTGCGCACCGCCTTTTCAATCTGATCGGGCTTTTCCGCTTCCGTCTTCACGCTAATGCCCAGCTCGACAAATTTCCTGGCACTGGGCAGGATGCGCGTGTCGAATGAGCCCACTGCCTTGTTGAAGTGGCTGACACTGCCCTCCAGACTGCGCCCCAGCTTGCCGAGGTGCTCGGCAAAGGTGGCAAGACGGCCGTACATCTCCTCGCCCAGCTGGCGGATCTTCTCGGCGTTCTCGGCCAGGCTCTCCTGGCGCCAGCCGTAGGCCACCGCCCGCAGCAGGGCAACAAAACTGGTGGGGGTGGCCAGAATTACCTTGTCGGCCATTGCCTCTTCGAGCAGCTTGTGGTCGATGTCCAGTGCCGCATTCAGGAACTGATCGCCGGGGATGAACAGCACCACGAAATCGGGCGCATTGCTGAACTGCTGCCAGTAGGACTTGGCTGCTAATTCCTTGATGCGTTTGCGCACATTGCGCGTATGGCGCTCCAAGGCCTGCTGTTTGAGCGATTCGTCGCTGGCATCGACGGCATCGAGATAGGCATCCAGCGGTGTCTTGGCATCGACCACGATCTCGCGGCTGTCGGGCATGCGGATCACCATGTCCGGCCGCAGGCTCTTTCTGTCCTCGCCGTAGACCTGCTCCTGCTCATAAAAGTCGCAGTGCTCCACCATACCGGCCAGTTCCGCCAGGCGCTTGAGGGTCATCTCGCCCCACTGGCCGCGTACCTCGGGGCGGCGCAGGGCCTGCACCAGGTTGCGGGTTTCGCTCTGCAGCAGGCGCTGGGCATCGGCCATGGTCTCAAGGTGCTTGCTGAGGGCGCCATAGGCCTCGCGCCGCTCCTTTTCCATCTGGCGGATCTCCCGCTCGGTCTTCTCCAGGGTTTCACGGATGGGCTTGACCAGGTTCTCCACCGCCTTTTCCCGTTCACCCAGCTCGCTTTTGGCGTGGATATGAAATCGGGTCAGGTTCTCCTTGGCCAGCTTGAGAAACTCGCTGCTGTTGTGCTTGAGCGCCTCGCCGGCCAGGGCGCTGAAGCTGTCGCTGAGCTGGGCGCGGGCCTGTTCCAGAATCTCCTTGCGCTCCTCGTTCGAGCGTCGCTCCGCCTCGAGTTCCGTGGCCAGACGTATCTTCTCATCACGCTCCTGTGAGGTGTTGCGGTGACAGACGAAAAAGGTGAACGCCGCAGCAATCAGTGCGCTGATTACAGCGACCAATGTGATTAGCACGTTTGGGGGAATGTTGAGTTCAGAGCCAGTCAAATTCGTTCCTGTCTAACTTATAGGGCGCCCCGTCGGCACCGATTAATGGCGGGCACGGCCCGCCCGATGTTTCGTATTCGTCTACCGTGTCCATAGGGCGCCCCATGGGCGCCGATAATTGGCGTGCACGGCCGGCCCTATAAACCTTAATCAGGTGAAGCGTTAAGGGTGAAGTGTGAAGAGGGCGGTGATTGCTTTCCCTTCACACCTCACCCTTCACTATTATCAATTTAGATAATCCATCAGGGCCATCGGCGTTTCGATCATGCCATCCGCGCCCCACTCGGCGGGACTGTCCTGTGGTCCAATATAGCCGAACAGGGCAACGAGTGTCTTCATACCGGCGTTATGGCCGGCCTGGATGTCACGCTCGGCATCGCCGACATAGAGGCACTCGTTCGCCTGGCTCCCGGCCTGCCGGCAGGCATAGAGCATGGGGGCAGGGTGTGGCTTGCGTTCATCCAGGGTATCGCCGCTGACAACGGTGACGGCACGATCGGCCAGCTCCAGTGCCTGCAGCAGCGGTTCGGTCAGCCAGCCGGGCTTGTTGGTGACTACCCCCCAGTTAAGGCCCGTGGCTTCGAGTGTGCCGAGCAGCGTGTCCATGCCGGCAAAAAGCCGGGTCTCGTTGGCAATCGCATCGCGATAGATGGCCAGCAACCTCTGGCGCAGCGGATCGAACCCCGGGTGTTCCGGCTCCAGGCCGAAGCCCAGGCGAATCAGGGCGATGCCGCCATGGGAGACGACGGGTCGGATTTCAGAGTAGGGGAGCGGCGGCTTGCCCTGCTCGATAAGCACCTGGTTGAGGGCATTGGCCAGGTCCGGTGCGGTGTCGGCCAGGGTGCCGTCAAGATCAAAGAGTACAGTGCGGATACTCACGGAGCGGGTGATATTCAATTTATGGCTTGATATTTATCGTATCTGTTTCGTTAAACGTAAAACGTGAAAGGTGAAACGAGATAGTTGACGGGCTTCGACAGCGACTTATGCTTGTCTCACGTCTCACGTCTCACGTCTCACGTCTCACGTCTCACGTCTCACGTCTTCACGCAGTACGCCAGATAATTCACATCCAGGTCCTGTCCCAGGCTGTATTGCCGCGAGAGCGGGTTGTAGCTCATGCCGGTCAGTTCCTTCATCTGCAGGTTGGCGTGGCGTGTCCAGGACTCCAGTTCGGAGGGACGGATGAACTTGGCGTAATCGTGTGTGCCCCTGGGAAGCAGGTTCAGCACGTACTCGGCGCCGACGATGGCGAACAGGTAGGCTTTGGGATTGCGGTTGATGGTCGACAGGAACACTGAACCGCCTGGCTTGACCAGTCGGGCACAGGCGGCGATGACCGAGGATGGGTCGGGGACGTGCTCCAGCATCTCCATGCAGGTGATGATGTCGTAGCTTTCGGGTGCCTCTTCGGCCATGGCCTCCGCCGTAATTTGGCGGTAGTCGACCTCGACACCGGATTCGAGTTTGTGCAGTTTGGCCACCTCCAGTGGTGCCTCGCCCATGTCGATGCCGGTTACCGTGGCGCCGCGCTTGGCCATGCTTTCGGCCAGGATGCCGCCGCCGCAACCGATGTCCAGCACCGTTTTGCCCGCCAGCGAGTCACGCTCGTCGATGTAGTCGAGACGCAGCGGGTTGATGTCATGCAGGGGCTTGAACTCGCTGTTGGGATCCCACCAGCGGGAGGCCAGCTCCTCGAATTTGTTGATTTCCGCGTGATCGACGTTGTGTGTGGCTGCATTCATGGTGTTGTCTGCTTTCTCCATAGGGCGCCCTGTGGGTGCCGATAATTGGCGGGTATGACCCGCCCTATGTTTCGTATTTATCTGCCTGTGTCCATAGGGCGCCCCGCGGGCACCGATTAATGGCGGGCATGGCCCGCCCTATGTTTCGTATTTATCTACCTGTGTCCATAGGGCGCCCTGT
>JBFEUI010000147.1:0-4999 GCA_041547565.1 Thiohalomonadaceae bacterium | reverse complement strand
TGCCCGCGTCGGTTCACTGAGTGCGGCCAAGTGCAGGGGCGGCGGCTTTGGCAGGGTGAATCTTAACGACCTGCCGGAAGCGTATGTGCAAACCCGCTACCCCTACAGCCCGGGGGTACAGCCACTGCTCTACCCGGACCAACCCATGGGACAGATGGCCCCGCAACAACCACCGTCGCAGCCCGTGGACAGCAGCGCGGCACTGCCGCAAACCGTCTCTAACCAGGCCCAGTGCGACAAATACAAAACACAGTTGGAAAATATCGACGATCGCATGCGCAGCCGGTACAGCACCTACGAGGGGGAAATGCTGCGCGAACAGCAGCGCTACTACAAGGCCTATATCCACGCCAACTGCAAATAGCCGTTAGGCGTGTCACCGCACGCAGTTTCGACCGGCCTCCTTGGCCTGATACAGGCGGGCATCACACGCCGCCACCCACTGTGAAAGGCTGTCGCTGCCATTCCACTGTACTACGCCAAAACTGGCGGTTACCCGAAGCGTGGTCTTGTCCAACTCTAGGCGCATTTTCGACACGGCCAGTCGTACACGCTCTGCAGCGGCAGAGGCCGCCTCGGCATCAGTCTGCGGCAGCAGGATCATAAACTCCTCGCCGCCGAAACGTCCGATACGATCCAGCGGACGCACAGCCGCCAGTACCGTCTCGACGACGCCAATCAGGGTCCGGTCACCCACCTCGTGCCCGTAACGGTCGTTAACCCCCTTGAAATGGTCAAGGTCAAACATCACCAGTGATAACGGCGTGCCGGCTTGCTTGCAGCGTGTCATCTCGCGCCCTGCCAACTCCTCAAAGTGGCGCCTGTTGGCAACCCCCGTCAGTGCATCGATATCGGCCAACTTCTGCAGCCTTGCATTCGCCTGTTGCAGTTCACGCGTACGCGCCGCGACACGGCTCTCCAGTTCTTCATTTTTCTTCTGTAGCGCCAGTCTTGAGGCTCGCATTGCCTTATCGCGCAGATACAACTGTTCACGCTGCTGTGCGATCTCATGCAGCATGATCGCTAGTCCAATCGACAGCACCGCGACAATGGCCAGATACTCCTGAATCAGCCATACAGCCTGCTGTGGCTCGACAACGCCATGCAGATAACGGCCATTGACCAGTTCATTCACGGCAACAGCCGCGACCGACAGCACAGTTAAGGTGGCCCCGCCTACTCTGTAACGAACCGCTGCAAACGCAGCAAAGGGCAGCAGCACCACAGGTGTGATATGAAAAACCCCACCAGCCTCATCGCTGCTGGTGAAAATGGCATCGCCGACGATAATCACCAGCAGGCAAAACAGCACCAGTTCGGTGATACGCTGCCAACCAAACACGTATTTGCCTGCCACAATCCAGCGCCCCAACAGAACCAGCGGCGGCGTCAGCAACAGCAATCCCAGCGCATCGCCAAACCACCACAGTCGCCAAAGTGTCCAGTAGCTGCTCTGCTCATCTCCAAGCTGGAGATAGACCGCAGCCCCCAGCAACGCAGCCAGTAACGACGCGATCCCGGGACCGAACAGAAGAAACAGGGCGCCACGCTTGATACGGTCAAAATCAAAATCGCTGCCGCAACTGTAGCGCAGCAACCGTGCAGCAAGCAGAGTCTCGGAGATATTGATAAAACCGAAGGCCACGGCCGACCAAAAAGGGAAGCTGGGCGTATCGGCCACTACCTCGGCAACCAGCACGACCAGGGCAATTGAAAGCCAATAGCGCGATGGAAACAGCAGGAAGGCTGCCAGCACCACCGCGTTGGGCGGCCAGAGGATGGCAATACCCTCGGGAGATATCGTCTGGTTCACGCCGAGCCATGCACCAAAATAGTAGACAACGCCCACCATGATCACGGCCGGAATCGTCGCCTTTGCATTCGCTATCGTGTCTCTATTTTTCATTGCTCCAGCGCGTAAGCTGCTTCGGGCAAGTCAATTTACCCTTCATATGCCTGAGAAAACAGCGCAATCGAACAACACAGGAATGCTACTGAGGTAGGTCAGTTGCCCCCTTCATGAACTGCATACATGGTTGTAACCATGCGCTTCAGACTTATACCTGCGGGCATCACAGGACAAAATGAAAGGTTACAGAAGGCGCACCAGTGCCATACCGCAAATAGCAAATAGCACATAACACGTTACACATGCCAGGCTCTCCCGCCCCTTTGACCGATCTAGTGCTGCGGGACCAGCTCAATAAAGCCCTTGGACTTTAGAAACTCCGATATTTGGGCAAACCTTTGCGGTGCAACACCGAAGTTTTCCGACAGGTTGGCGATACTATCTCCGTCCTGCTTTTTGGCCAACAGATGGGTAAGCATATCCACGGCCCAGGCATCATCATCAGGTATTCTCAAAGTCTGTCTAATCTGCCCACCATCCAGCAGGATTATCGTATGGCGCTGTTCTGATTCATTCAGCCTTTTAACCAGTTGGACCTCTGCAGGAACACGGATCACCGATTGCATCGCCCATTCCGTTGGCAGCAGGTGAGAGACCTCTGCAAATCGTAGCGAAGCCACATCCTCCATTTCGCTGTCAGACAGCGCCCTTATCACAGCATCATCATGCGCCTCGACAATGGCGACAACCCTCTCCCTGTGGCTGCACAAATCATTAAAGATGGAGACTGACATAATCTCCATTAACTGCCAGGCAGCATCAATGAAATTTCCCTTTTTTTCAACAATCGTATGGTAGAGCGCGTTGACATGCTGCCAGTCAAATATCGTCTCGTCAGCATGCAGGTATTTCTCCCTGAAATCGGGGTAGAGCTTAAGGGCAATCAAATAAACCAGCTCGATCACAGAGGAGTCATCTTCAACTGCAAAAAACGGCACCTTTTCCTTATCTTTCGGGTACGATGGAACGTGTTTATGCAACGCCTCACGCACAATCTTTTTATCCCAGAACAGTTCCTTGTGACAGACCTCAGGAATGGAGGCAAGATATTCCACAACGCGGTGATCGAGATAGGGCACACGTGCCTCCAGACTATTATACGAACTGGTTCTGTCTTCATGCCACAGGTTAAAATACTGCAACTGATTAACCTGCATTTTCATCAGTGTTTTATAGCTATCTGCGCGCCCGTCTGCCAACTGCTCGATATAATCCCTTTCAATGTACTTGTCGAACCTTTCCGGAATGCCATTTATAGCCTCAACCGATTTGACCAATGACGGCTCCACATATGAATGAATGTAATCGTCCCAGTCCTTTCGCTCCGCACCCATCATATTGGAGTAGCCACCCGCAAACTCATCCGCACCCTGGCCAATCAATACCACCTTCAGCTCGGGCACCTGTTGCTTGGCAAACTTATGCAGTTCGTACTTAAACAACCACTCCGGATCAAATCGCGGCGACTCGATCATCAAGACCATTCTTTCCAGATCATCCAACTCGAAACGCTGTGCAATATCGGCGGCATCCATGTAACCGGCGTACAGTGGAACGTCGAGTTCCCTGCACAAGCTTATCGCCTGCTGAAGGTCACCGGTTGCTACAGTTGTTCTCTCGGCAACGGTAAAGCAGTGCAACGTATGGCCGCTTTTCGCCGCTATCGCCGCAAGAATCGATGAGTCGATGCCACCACTGAGAAATAGTCCAACCGGCACATCGCTCATCAACTGCCTTGTCGTGGCATCGTCAATCAATGCGCTGTAGGCATCGCAGTATGTGCGTTCATCACCGTCCGGTCTGTCTTCAGTGTGGTCAGCAATGCTCCAGTACTTATGAATTGCAGCCTTGCCCTCTGACGTAAAGCTCAGATAAGCACCTGCCCGCAGATGGTTGACCCCCATGATATAGCTGGAAACGTCTTCTTTTTGCTGCAGACCAACATCACTGATGTCCGACCAATTGAGCTCACCCGGGCATTCTGGATGCATTAACAGCGCCTTTAACTCTGACGCGAATACCAGACCATTTTCTGTTTGTGTGTAGTAGAGAGGCTTAATCCCCAGCCGATCACGGGCGAGGATCAGTTTTTGTTTATTTTTATCCCAAAGTACGACAGCAAACATCCCGTTAAGATGCGCAAAACAGTCCTCGCCGTACTCCTCGTAGAGATGGAGCACAACTTCGGAGTCGGATTTGGTTGAAAAGGTATGCGCCTCTGCCAATGCCTCGCGTAGATCCTGGTGATTGTATATTTCACCATTTACCGCGACCATCACGGTTCCATCTTCATTCCATATCGGTTGCCGGCCACCTTCAACATCAATGATAGAGAGGCGCCGAAAGACAAGCGACAACACGCCATCATCGTAAAACTGTGCGTCATCAGGGCCGCGTCGTGCTATAGCACGGCTCATCAGGCCAAGCACCTCCTGCCTTGCATCCTCACTCATGGCATCGGCACTGTAGGAAATGAATCCTGATATCCCGCACATCTGGCTGCTCTCCAATCTCTTTTCAATTCAGGGCCGACAAGGCCGTCAGAAATACCTCTTTACGTGTATATTACCCTATTTGGACGCCCGACACCGGTAATGATTTATACCAACCACACGAAACAGACTAAAACTTCCACCACATCAACGCATGCATCGACACGCACTGCTGCACATATAGCTAATACTGCAATAAGGCATCGCGCCAGGCTTACTGGCGATTCGACTCTACAAGCATCTTCTCAGCGAGTCACGCCAGCTTCACCCGAATCGCATCGCCGATATATCGTTGTGCATCAGAGGATACGCGTGTTGATTTTGGAAGAAGAATGCATCAGTAATATCGCAGGTTCCCATGCTTGCATTTTTAATAACAGCTTCTAACTTCAGAAGTAGCACGTCTTTTGCTATTCCCAGTCACTGCTTTTTGCTGCACGTCATTTTCCGGGAGGCGTTATGGAAGACATCAAACAGCTATTCGACAAGGCCGTGGGCGAGATCGAACGCATGCTCAACACCAAGACTGTCGTGGGCGAGCCGATCACCATTGAGGACAACACCCTGATCCCGCTGGTGAGCATTGGCTTCGGTTTCG
>JBFEUI010000146.1:0-5025 GCA_041547565.1 Thiohalomonadaceae bacterium | reverse complement strand
GGTGAAGGGTGAGATGTGAAGTGTGAAGAGAAATTCGTGATACGTTGAGCGTGAAAGGTGAAACGAAAAACGTGAAATAAAGTCCTTGACTGGAATCGCGACCTGAGAACAATCTTGTTCACGCTTCACGCTTCACGCTTCACGCTTCACGCTTCACGCTTCACGCTTCACGCTTCACGCTTCACGCTTCACGCTTCAGATATTCCCCGTCTGCCGGGTCACGTCGACATACAGCGTAAGGCGCTGACCGGGCTGCAGGTATTTCTTTCCTTCCAGATCGTTCCAGCGTTTGAGGTTGTCGATACTGACGCGAAAACGCTGCGAGATGCGTGCCAGCGAGTCGCCGCTGCGTACCCGGTAGCCGATGCGCCGGCGTGTCGTGTCCTGAAACGGGTGGGTGAAGCTTGCCGGATTGACGCTGGAGATGCGTGAGGTCTCCTTGGTCCATATCACGAGCTTGCTGCCCGGTTTGAGGGTGTCGCGCGGAGCCATGCCGTTCCACTTTGCCAGACTCCTGACACTCACCTTGTACTCCTGCGCGATCTCCCACAGCGTGTCACCCTCTTTGACGTGGTAGTCGATACGCTTGCCGCTGCGCTTGGTGTTTTGTACCCGGCTGAGACGGTTGTTTGAGCTGAGCCTGTAGCGGCTGAGCTCCTTTCTTGCGACCGGGATCACAAGTTCCTGACCGGCCCGAATCATCGTGCCGCGCAGACGGTTTACCTTTTTGATCAGCGGAATGGTGGTTTTGTAGCGTTCGGCGATGATACCCAGGCTCTCGCCGCTGCGAATACGGTGGCGCGTCCAGCTGATGCGCTTGTTATCGGGGTAGCTGGTCAGGTTGGCCTGAAACAGTTGTGCCTTGTCGATGGGAACCAGCAGTTGGTGCGGTCCCCTGGGGTCGGTGGCCCAGCGGTTGAAACCGGGATTGTAGCGGTACATCTCCTCAACTGTTACCTCCGCCAGCTCGGCCGCCAGATCGAGATCGATCTGTGAACCGACATCCACCGTGGTGAGGAAGGCCTCGTCTGCAATCGACTCAAGCGTGACCCCGTGTGCCACGGGATTGTCCACGAGCATCGAGACGGCGAGCAGTTTGGGCACGTAGCCCTCGGTTTCAGGCGGCAGGTCAAGTGACCAGTAATCGGTCCCCTTGCCGCGCCGTTTGTTGTGGCGGATCGCCTTTCTGACAGTGCCTTCACCGGAATTGTAGGCCGCCAGCGCCAGCAGCCAGTCACCATCGAAGAGTTTATGCAGGTACTCGAGGTAATCGAGCGCCGCGTCGGTGGCCAGTGCCACGTCGCGTCTACCGTCATACCACCAGGTCTGCTTCAGGCCAAAACGTCTGCCGGTACCGGGTATGAATTGCCACAGCCCGGCAGCGCGCCCGTGGGAGTAGGCAAACGGCTGATAGGCGCTCTCCACGACAGGGAGCAGGGCCAGTTCCAGCGGCATGTCGCGTTGCTCTACTTTTTCAACGATCAGGTGAAGATAGGGGCGTGCCCGCTCTGCAACACGGTCCAGGTAGGGCTGGTGGCGGGTATACCAATCCAGGTCACTCTTTATGCGCTTGTGTGTTATGCCGCTGAGCTGGAAGCCGCTGCGTATACGGCTCCAGAGGTCTGTCGGTTCGGAACAGTGCTCTGCGACCGTTTCAGGCGTCTCAATGGCCACGACCGCTTCGGCGGTTGTCACGCTGCCGTTGTCCGCGTCTGTTTGCACGACAACCGGGGGCTGCGGGGCGGGCTTGAGCGCCACGAGAGGCTGGCAGGCGCTGATCAGCAGTGCCGTAACCCCCCATAACAGAACATTATTCTTCTTGTTAAACAATAACATAAGGTGATTCTAAAAATTCGTGCGGAGCCTTGCAAGCGCTATTTTCATGCGCTGGCTAGTCCAGGGTGTCTTTCCAGTGGCGTACTGCGGCAAAAACCTCGGCAGGGGAACCCAGGGCATGCCCGCTAAACGACTCGGCGGCGGCGCTCAGCGTTGCAACATCGCTACGCAGGAAAGGGTTGGTTTTTTTCTCCAGTGCCAGGGTGGAAGGGACGGTCGGCAGACCGCGTTCACGCAGTGCCCGGGCCTCCTGTTTTCTCGCCTGGATGTCTGCGTTGTCCGGCTCTGCCACCTGGGCGAATGCCAGGTTGTCCAGGGTATACTCGTGGGCACAGTAGATCAGCGTGTCATCCGGCAGGGCGGCGATTTTTGCGAGGGAGTCGTACATCTGTTCGGCAGTACCTTCAAACAGGCGGCCGCAGCCGGCGGTAAACAGGGTGTCGCCGCAGAACAGTGCGCCGTGGCCATGGTAGCAGACGTGTCCCCGGGTATGACCGGGTGTATCGATCACCTGTAAGGTATTGTTGCCCAAGGGGATATGGTCGCCTTCGCGGACCGGTTGCGTCACGCCCCGGATGGTTTCCGCTGCGGGGCCATAGACAGTAAGCGGGAATCTTGCCGCCAGCTCTTCGATGCCGCCTGTGTGATCATAGTGGTGGTGGGTGATCAGTATCGTCTCGAGACGGAGGGCGTGCTGCTGCAGATACTCAAGTACGGGCTGCGCATCGCCGGGATCAACAGCGGCAACGCTGCGGCTGCCCTCTGAACCGATTAGCCAGATATAATTATCATCAAAGGCGGGAACACAGTGGATTTTCATCATGGGCCTGATCGTGACAGGCCATGACAGAGGGGTCAATGGATAACAGGAAGGTGCTGGGTCGAATGAAACGTATTTGGCGTGCCTACAGCTGCCAGGTGTCTGCCGCGCACTCGCGAAAACGGTTGCGGGACTGGTACCACAGCGAGGTGGGCCAGGCGCTGGGCGATCAGGAGCAGTACCAGCTGGATGAAGTTCTCTCAAACCTGTTCGGCTACCACCTGGTTCAGCTTGGTCACCCGCTGGAGCGTGACCTGCTTGAGGCATCGCGGATACACCACCGGGTGGTGGTGGAGAGTGAAAGCGAGAACGTGCCTGCGGTGTCGTGCCTGTCCGATTTTTGCGCCCTGCCGTTTGCCAGTGACAGCCTGGATGTTGTGGTGCTTCCCCACACCCTGGAGTTTGAGCATGATCCCCACCAACTGCTGCGGGAGGTCGAACGTACGCTGATTCCCGAGGGGCATGTGGTTATTCTCGGTTTCAACCCCTGGAGTCTCTGGGGTTGGCTGCGCGTGCTGGTTGGCTGGCGACACCACGTCCCCTGGTGCGGTCATTTCTTCAGCACCCTGCGCATTCGTGACTGGCTTGCCCTGCTGGGTTTTGACACCGTACTGGTGCGCGGCTACTTCTATCGTCCGCCGATACAGCATAAAGGGGTCCTGCAGCGCTTGTTGCCTCTGGAACGCTGGGGAGGGCATTGGTGGCCCTTTGCCGGCGCTGGCTATATCCTAGTGGCTAAAAAACGGGTGACCACCCTGACCCCAATCAAGCCACGCTGGCGTTCACAACGAATCCTGGGTGGGCGACTGGCCGAACCCACGACACACAGAGAGCGATATGACCGAGCAGTCCGAAACGACCGTTGAGATATACACCGATGGCGCCTGCAGGGGCAATCCCGGACCGGGAGGATGGGGCGTGCTGTTGCGCTACAAGGGCAAGGAGAAGACCCTGTACGGGGGGGAGCCGGAGACCACCAACAACCGGATGGAGCTGACCGCGGCGATTAGCGCTCTGGAGAGTCTCACCCGCCACTGCCGGGTTCAACTGACCACCGACTCACGCTATGTCATGGATGGCATCACCAAGTGGCTACCCAACTGGAAAAAACGGGGTTGGAAGACGGCGGATAAAAAACCGGTAAAAAATGTTGAGCTGTGGCAACGTCTCGATGCCGCGGCGAGCAAACACAAGGTTGATTGGCACTGGGTGAGGGGCCATACCGGCCACCCGGAAAACGAACTGGCCGATGAACTGGCCAACCAGGCGATTGATGAGATGTTAGGATCACGTAACTAGGTACTAGCCTCTAGGGACTAGTATCGAGGAAAAAGAAGGGAACATAATCTTGCCGAACCTAGAACCTAGAACCTAGAACCTAGAACCTAGAACCTAGAACCTAGAACCTAGAACCTAGAACCTAGAATAAAAAATATGCGCCAAATCGTACTCGATACCGAAACCACCGGCCTGGAGCCCTCCGAGGGGCACCGTATTATCGAAATCGGCTGTGTGGAGCTGAACAACCGCCGCCCGACCGGCAACACCTACCATCAGTACCTGCAGCCGGATCGCGAGATCGATGCGGGGGCCATCGAGGTGCATGGCATCACCAATGAGATGCTGGCCGATAAGCCGCGCTTTGCCGATGTGGTGCAGGATTTCCTGGATTTTGTCAGCGGTGCCGAGCTGGTGATCCACAATGCGCCGTTCGATGTGGGTTTTCTGAACCATGAGCTGGCGTTGCTCGGTTCCGGGCATGGCAGGGTCGAGGACCACTGCACGGTGCTTGATACACTGAAACTGGCGCGCCAGATGCATCCGGGGCAGAAGAACAATCTTGATGCCCTGTGCAAGCGCTACGATATCGACAACACCCACCGTGAACTCCACGGCGCACTGCTCGATTCGGAGATCCTGGCGGATGTCTATCTGGCAATGACCGGTGGCCAGACCTCCCTGTCGCTGGGGGGTAGCAGCGATGAGACCGGCCTGAAGCGGCCCGAGGCGATACGGAGGCTGGCGTCCGACAGGCCACCATTGAAGGTGGTGCGGGCCACGTCGGACGAGCTGCGTGCGCACGAGGAGCGGCTGGCGGCGATAGGCAAGGCCAGCGGCGGGAATTGTTTGTGGAAAGGCAGTAACGAGTAACGGG
Organism: Thiohalomonadaceae bacterium; assembly: GCA_041547565.1. Classification (GTDB taxonomy): domain Bacteria; phylum Pseudomonadota; class Gammaproteobacteria; order Thiohalomonadales; family Thiohalomonadaceae; genus JBFEUI01. The sequence continues at coordinate 214 of JBFEUI010000146.1, read as the reverse complement.
TGGGTAGTAAACCAAACCGGTAACCAGGTGATGTATTTTCTCGTACCGCGTTACTTTATCTTCAAGGCATCCTGTGGACACACTTACCGGGCAGGCATGGCACGCCCCATCTAGAACGATCGAAGGTTAGCCCCCTATCGGCACATTCATGCTGCCGCCGTTGACGAGGAAGTGAACCCAGATACTCAGGGCATAGCCCAGCGCGATGGCCCAG
>JBFEUI010000145.1:0-5081 GCA_041547565.1 Thiohalomonadaceae bacterium | reverse complement strand
TTATGGAAGACATCAAACAGCTATTCGACAAGGCCGTGGGCGAGATCGAACGCATGCTCAACACCAAGACTGTCGTGGGCGAGCCGATCACCATTGAGGACAACACCCTGATCCCGCTGGTGAGCATTGGCTTCGGTTTCGGCGTCGGCGGCGGACAGGGCGATGAGCCGAAAAAGGGTACCGGGCACGGTGGGGCGACCGGCGGCGGAGGTGGCGTCAAACCCATCGCACTGGTGATTATCAACAAGGACGGCGTTCGCGTCGAGCCTGTTACCACCGGTGTAGCCTCTGCGATGGAGAAGGTCGCCGAGAGCCTCAGCAAGGCCGTGGCGGACAAGGTGGTCGACTAGCAAGGGCTGAACAATGACCACAGCGTTGCTCATTGCCGTAGCCCTGCTTGTTGCGGTTCTGGCTGTACCGCTCACCCTGCGTTTTCACATCACCATGGACCACACGCTGAGCAGCAGGCTACGCCTTAGCTGGGCATTCGGCCTGGTCCGCCTGAGCCTCTCGCCCGCCACCCCACGACGCATGGTGGACCGTGAAAATACAACTGTATCTCCCCGCGCACACGGCAACAGGGCGACATCAAACACGGTGAACCTGTTCAGTGCCCTGCGGCAACGGCCGCTGCGCCAGCGCCTGCTGCGCTTTATCCATGCAATATGGCGTGCATTCAGGAAACGCGATGTGAAACTCCAGCTGCGTATCGGCCTTGGTGACCCCGCCGAAACAGGGCAGTTATGGGCGCTTGTCGGTCCGCTCAGCGGCATGCTGGCCAACCTGCGTGATGCCGACATTACTATCGAACCGATCTTTATCGAACAGTGCTTCGAGCTGGAGACCAGCGGAGAGGTTCAAGTGATCCCGCTGCAGTTCCTCTACCTCTCACTGGCGCTGTTGCTCTCACCCGTTATGTGGCGCGGCATCAGGCAGGCGCATTCATGAAATACCGTGCCTATACTAAATTCATTGATGTTGTGAGGGGAGGCAGATGGATTCGCTGGTAAGCACCGAGTGGCTAAGTCACCACCTCGACGACCCGGATCTGGTGTTGCTGGACTGCACCGTCACCACCATTCCGCACGAGGACGGCGGCTTTCACAACGTAAGCGCCCGTCCCGACTATGAGCTGGGTCATATTCCGAATGCCGGGTTTGCCGACCTCAAGGGCGAACTGTGCGATAACGACAACCCGATCGAGTTCTCGCTGCCAACGCCCGAGCAGTTCTGCGACGCAATGGGGACACTGGGCGTCGGCGATGATTCACGCGTGGTGCTATACGATACGATTTACACGGCCTGGGCCGCACGTGTGTGGTGGATGCTGCGCTGGGTCGGCTTCGACCAGGCAGCAATCCTCGACGGCGGGCTTGGCGCCTGGGCGGCGGAAGGTCGTCCGCTTTCTGTCGAACCGGTCACCCGATCGGCCAGACGGCTGACCCCGAAACCACGGCCCGAACTGATCGCCGATCGGGCCGAGGTGCTCGCCGCCATCGGTGATGACAGTATTCAGCTGATCGACACCCTCCCCGAGCAGTCCTACCGGGGGGAGATGGTTATCTATGCGCGCCCCGGACACATCCCCGGTGCAGTGAACATCAACGGTCTCAAACTGCTCGACAAGACCGGGCGCTTCCGCCCGCCGGAGGAACTGGCCGCACTGCACGACTTTGCCCCTGGCACGCGCCTCATCACCTACTGCGGCGGTGGCATCGTGGCCTCGGCCAATGCCTTTATCATGACACGTCTCGGCTATACCAATGTCGCGGTCTATACCGCCTCCCTGGATGAATGGGCTGCCGATCCCGACAATCCGATGGTCACCGAAGAGCCCTGATATCCCTATTTCTCCGGGGCATCTGCCCATTCGGATATCATTTCGCCGCGACAGAACTGCCGAGCGGTTGTAACCGCTCGCCCAGGCAACGCTCGATCTCCTCACGGTGCAGCGTCTCACGCTCCTCCAGCATGGCAATGAGCTGTTGCAGCTTGCTCGTGTGATCGTGGATCACCGTCACCGCCGCCTGCTCCGCCTCTACGAGAAGTTTATGCACCGCATCATCCACCGCCCTGGCGGAGTTCTCGGAAAAACGGCGCGGCTGTGCGATCTCGCGTCCCAGGAACGGGTGCTCCTCGCTCTCGCGCAGGTCTACCGGACCGATCTCCTCGGACATGCCCCAGCGCGCCACCATGGCGCGTGCCAGCGAGGTGGCCTTGCTGATATCATCATCGGCCCCGGAGCTGACCGAGTCGAGCAGCGCCTTCTCGGCACAGCGCCCGCCGAGTATCACGGCAAGCCGTTCGCGCAGGTACTCCTCGGGAAGGGTGTGGCGCTCCTCCTCCGGCAACTGCTGCGTGCCGCCCAGGGAACGGCCACGCGGGATAATGGTCACCTTGTAGAGCGGGTCGGCGTGAGGCAGAAAGTAGGCCACCAGCGTGTGCCCCGCCTCGTGGATCGCCAGCCGGTGTCGCTCCTCCGGCTGTATGGCAAGGGTGCGCACGCTGCCGAGCAGCAGCTTGTCGCGCGCCTCCTCGAAGTGGCGCCGAAATACCTGCTCGCTCCTCTCGCGTGCCGCCAGCAGTGCGGCCTCGTTGATCAGGTTCTTCAAATCGGCACCGGAGAAACCGGGGGTGCCGGCGGCCAGTTCCTCCAGCTCCAGGTCGTCCGCCACCGCCACCTTGCGCAGGTGCACCTGCATGATGGCCACGCGGTCTTTTTTGTCCGGCAGATCCAGCGTGACGTGGCGGTCAAAACGGCCGGGGCGGAGCAGGGCCGGGTCGAGCACATCGGGACGATTGGTTGCCGCCAGCACGATCACCGCCTCATGGCCCTCGAAGCCGTCCAGCTCCGCCAGGATCTGGTTCAGGGTCTGCTCCCGCTCATCGTGTCCCCCGCCCAGGCCTGTGCCGCGGGTACGGCCAACGCTGTCCAGCTCATCGACAAAGATGATGCTGGGCGCATTGGCCTTCGCCGCCTTGAACAGGTGTCTGACCCGCGAGGCCCCGACCCCCACGTACACCTCGATGAACTCCGAACCGGAGATCGAGTAGAAGGGCACTCCCGCCTCACCGGCCAGCGCCCGCGCCAGCAGCGTCTTGCCGGTGCCCGGCGCCCCCATCAGCAGGATGCCGCGCGGCACCTCGGCACCGAGTTTGCGAAAATGCTCCGGATTCTTCAGGAAATCGACCAGCTCCTGTACCTCACGCTTGGCGTTCCCCTGGCCGGCCACATCGGCGAAGGTCACATCCGGCACCGTGGCCTCCTGCGCCGAACTACGCAAAAAGCGCTGCAACTCCCCGCCCGGACCACCAAAACCACCGCCCATGCGCTTGTAGGTGCGCTGAATGATCCAGTAGAAGAGGCCGATAAATATCAGCCACGGCAACAGCATCAGCAGCAGTGCCGTCCACTGCCCCTCCTCCTGCTCCCTGACCACGCGCACAGTCACCCCCTGTTCCTCCAGCAGGGGCAACAGGGCCGCATCGTCGATAGCGGGAAAACGGGTGCGGAACAAGGCCGATGACTGTCCGTTCGGCCCAAGCGGCGACGGACTGCGCAGCTTGCCCTCGGCACGGCGGCCGCTGAGCACCACCTCGGTCACCTCACCCTGAACCACCAGCGCCTTGAAACGGCTGTAGGGGATCTCGTAACGCGTCTCGCCGCTGTACTGCGACAGCGAGAACAGGGCGTAGAGGAGCAGCGCCATCAGAACAAAAAAGAAGGCGCTGGCCCAGCTCGGCAGATTGGTTTGTGGCTGCTGCTCCGGCATCGCTACACCTTGAGGAAAAAAACGACTCCTATCACCATGGTAGAGCTACGGACACGGTTTCGCCAATACAGCATGGATTAAAGTGGCGGCATGCATACTACGGCTGCAGCTAAGGGGTGGGCAGCAGACTATACTTTTGGCATCCCGACTGATGTGGCGCGGCCATTTACTGTTGCAGTTGCACTGGATGGAGGATGGGCATAATGAAACAGCTCGTTTTGACGGCACTCTTGCTTGCCATCGCACTGCCTGCCATGGCTCAACAGGACGGCGAAGGCGCAGCACCCGCCTATCAGGTCTGGCCGATTGGCTGGGTAAGAAAAATCGATGATCGCACCTTCATCGTGGTGAACAAGGAGTACCAGCAAGCCCTGTTGGGCGTGGAGGAGCTTGACGAAATCTGGGTGCTGTACTGGTTCGACCGCAACGACACGCCGGAATTGAGGTCCATCATGCAGGTGCACCCAAGGGGTAATATCGAAAACCCGCTGCGCGGTATCTTTGCCACCCGGGCCCCGGTGCGCCCCAACCTCATCGCACTTAGCCGCTGTCGGATTATTTCGCTCAAGAACAACGTGATAGAGATCGACTATATCGATGCCTTTCCCGACACGCCGGTGCTGGATATCAAGCCGTAGAGCGCGATGGCGCACAAACCGTCAGCCGCTCCTGTCACCGCACTTCTCTTCAGGAGCCTGCCTCACACATCCTGCGATGAGCCTCTTCCCTGACATTCAGCAGCGCCCCCTTCACCGCATCAATGTCGATGGGTTTGGCCAACACCGCATCCATTCCCGCTTGCAGGTAGTGTGCCCGCTCGTCCTTCAGTACCGCAGCGGTCAGGCCGATCACCGGCAGCCCTGCAATGAGTGGATCTGCATCGTCACGTATCCTGCGCGTCACCTCAATGCCGTCCATCTCCGGCATGTGGATATCCATTAATACCGCATCGAACCTGTTCTGCCTGACCAGTTCCAGTGCCTCGGCACCGTTGCTCGCCGCGCTAACAGTGACACCGCGGCTCTTGAGCAGCAGTTCAGCAGCGAGCCGTCCGATACGGTCATCGTCAACCACCAGAATATGAAATGCACCGATTTGCTCATCGCTGATTTCGCGCTGCGCCGCACCGGCCTGCGCCACAGGCTGCCGCAGCGTAATCTCGTAATGGAAGCAACTGCCCTTCCCCGGTTCGGATTCCAGACCGATGGTGCCGTGCATCATCTCCAGCAACTGGCGCGATATCGCCAGTCCAAGGCCGGTGCCGGGATATCGCTTGCTGTACCCTTTGCTGAGCTGGACAAAACGCTC
>JBFEUI010000144.1:0-5307 GCA_041547565.1 Thiohalomonadaceae bacterium | reverse complement strand
TGATGGCCGCCAGTCTGGATGAGCCGTTCAGCCAGTACGGGCTGCTGGCCGAGGATGCCGAGCTCGCCGGGGACAAACTGTCGGTCACCTTCCGTCTGCGGCCCGAGGCGCGTTTTAACGACGGCAGCCCGGTCACCGCCGAAGACGTGAAGTATTCCTTTGATATCATTAAGGAAAAAGGCCATCCACAGTACCGTTTCTACTGGGCCGACATCCTGCGCGCGGTGGTGGTCGATGAGCGCGTCGTACGCTTTGAATTCGCCCGGGTCAACCCGGAGCTGCACCTGATAGCGGGCCAGATCCCGGTGTTTTCACGCCACTGGGGCGGGGATACGCCTTTTGAGCGTATTGTCATGGCGCCACCCGTCGCCAGCGGCCCCTACCTGGTAGAGCGTTACGACCTGGGCAAAAATATCACCTACCGGCGCAACCCGGACTACTGGGGCGAACACCTCAACGTGCGCCGCGGCATGTTCAACTTCGAGCGTATTACCTTCAAGTACTATCGCGACTTTACCGTGATGCTGGAGGCCTTCAAGGCGGGCGAGTTCGAGTTTATCCACGAGTACAACTCCAAGAAGTGGGCGCGCGACTATATCGGGCCGCGTTTCCGCAGCGGCGAGATCGTGAAAAAACAGATCGAGCACTCTAACAACGCCGGCATGCAGGGTTTTGTCTTTAACCTGCGCCGCCCGTTGTTCCAGGACAAGCGGGTGCGCAAGGCGATCTCCCTGGCGCTCGATTTCGAATGGTCCAACCGCAAGCTGTTCTATAACCAGTATGAGCGTTGCGACAGCTATTTCAGCAACAGCGAACTGGCCGCCCGCGGCCTGCCCCGGGGCCGGGAGCTTGAACTGCTTGAGCCGTTTCGCGAGCAGTTGCCCGAGGAGGTGTTTAGCAGCGAGTGGCAGCCGCCCAGCACCAAGCCCCCGTCGAGTCTGCGCCACAACCTGCGCCGGGCCAAGGCGCTGCTGCAGCAGGCCGGATGGAGCTATCGTGATGGGGCGCTGCGCAACGACAACGGACAGCCGCTGCGCTTCGAGGTGATCCTGGCGCAAAAGGGGTTTGAGCGTATCCTGGCGCCGTTTGCGCGCAACCTGGCCAAGCTGGGTATTGAGGTCAACTACCGCACCGTCGATACCGCGCTGTACAAGCGGCGCACCGATACCTTCGATTTTGATATGGTGGTCTCCTCGTTTGGCCAGTCCCAGTCGCCGGGCAACGAGCTGATGGGCATGTTCCACTCCAGCGCGGCCGAGCAGGAGGGTACCCGCAACCTGTTCGGGCTGAACAATCCGGTGGTGGATGCGCTGGTGGAGCGGGTGATCTATGCGGAAAACCGCAAGGAACTGGTTGCCGCTGCCCGTGCCCTGGATCGGGTGCTGCTGCATGGTGAGTACCTGGTGCCGCACTGGTATATCGGCACCCATCGCATCGCCTACTGGGATCGTTTCAAGCAGCCCAAGACGCTGCCGCTGTACTACGATGCCGAGAGCTGGGTGATAAGCACCTGGTGGAAAAAGAGCTGACATGGCCGCCTATATCCTGAAACGCCTGCTGTTGATGTTGCCGACACTGTTGGGGGTGTTGACCATCACCTTTGTGGTGATCCAGTTCGTCCCCGGCGGTCCCGTGGAACAGCTGGTGGCGCAGCTGCAGGGTCAGGGCGGACCCGGGGAGGCCGCTGCCGGGGTCGAGGGGCTCTACCGCGGTGCCAGGGGGCTGGATGAGGAGCGCCTGGCCGAGTTGCGCGCCTACTACGGATTCGACAAGCCGGCACTGCAGCGCTACTTTGAGATGCTGGGCAACTATCTCACCTTCGATCTCGGTGAGAGCTATTTTCAACACAAGTCGGTGATTGAACTGATCAGCGAGAAGCTGCCGGTCTCCATCAGCCTCGGCATGTGGACCTTCTTTCTGACCTACCTGACCTGCATTCCTCTGGGGGTGGCCAAGGCAGTGCGCGACGGCACGCCGTTTGATCTGTTTACCAGTACCCTGGTGCTGATCGGCTATGCCATACCCGGATTTGTGCTCGGTATTGCCATGCTGGTGCTGTTCGGCGGCGGCAGCTTCTGGGACCTGTTCCCGCTGCGCGGGCTGGTGTCGGACAACTGGGAGCAGCTTAGCTGGTTCGGCAAGATCCTCGACTACCTGTGGCACATGGTGCTGCCGGTGACGGCAATGATGGTCGGCAGTTTTGCCGTGATGACGATGCTGACCAAGAACAGCTTTCTGGAGGAGATCCGCAAGCAGTACGTGCTGACCGCGCGGGCCAAGGGACTGTCGGAAAACAGCGTGCTCTACAAGCACATCTTCCGCAATGCGATCATTCCGTTGATCACCGGCTTCCCGGGTGCCTTCATCGGTGCCTTCTTCACCGGAAGCCTGCTCATCGAAACCATCTTCTCGCTCGACGGGCTCGGGCTGCTCTCCTACGATTCGGTGCTCAACCGCGACTACCCGGTGGTGATGGGATCGCTCTACCTGTTCACCCTGCTGGGGCTGGTCGCCAAGCTGCTTACCGACATCAGTTACGTGCTGGTCGACCCGCGCATTCAGTTTGAATCCCTGGAGCGGCGCTGATGGCGAACAATAGCGGGTCACTGGGGGCATGGGCGCGGGCGTGGCGCCGCTTCAAGGCGAACCGCCGGGGTTATGTCAGCCTGTGGCTGTTTGCCATCCTGTTCGGCCTGAGCCTGTTTGCCGAGGTGCTGTCCAACGACAAGCCGCTTATCGTGCACTACCAGGACAGCTACTACTTCCCACTGTTCCGGACCTATGCCGAGACCACCTTCGGCGGTGATTTTGTCACCGAGACCGATTACCTCGATCCGTTTATCCGCGAACAGCTCTCTGAGGGGGACAACTGGGCGCTCTATCCCCCCAATCCCTACAGCTACAATACCATCAACTATTTTGCTGAACGGCCCAACCCGGCACCGCCGTCCGATGACAACGTGCTGGGTACCGATGACCGGGGACGTGATGTGCTGGCCAGGCTGATCTACGGCTTTCGCATTTCCGTGCTGTTTGCCCTGGCACTGACAGCCGTGGTGACCGCCGCCGGGATCTTTATTGGTGCGCTGCAGGGCTATTTCGGCGGCCGCATCGACCTTGTCGGCCAGCGCATCAGCGAGGTGTGGAGCTCCATGCCCAAGCTTTACCTGCTGATAATCCTGGCCTCGCTGTTTGATCCCAGCCTGTGGCTGCTGTTGACGCTACTGGCGGTATTCGGCTGGATGGGGCTGGCCGACTACGTGCGGGCGGAGTTTCTCAAGGGGCGCAACATGGATTATGTCACCGCTGCCCGGGCGCTGGGCCTGTCCAACCGGACCATTATGCGCCGTCATCTGCTGCCCAATGCCATGACCCCGGTGGTCACCTTTCTGCCGTTCGAGCTCAGTGGTGCGATCCTGGCCCTGACCAGTCTCGATTTTCTCGGCCTCGGCGTACCGCCCTCGACACCGAGCATCGGTGAGTTGCTGGCGCAGGGCAAGGAGAACATCGATGCCTGGTGGCTGTCGCTGACCACGTTCTTTGTGCTGGTGGGTTCGCTGATGTTGCTGATCTTTATCGGCGAGGCGCTGCGCGAGGCGCTGGATCCGAGAAGGGGCTAGATATGCGGTTGCTTGAAATCGACAATCTCTCTGTGGCATTCGGCCAGCCCGGTGAGCGCGAGAAGGTGGTCGACGGGGTCAGCTTCTCCATCAAAGCGGGCGAGAAGGTGGCACTGGTGGGGGAGTCGGGCTCGGGCAAGTCGGTGACCGCACTGTCCGTCCTGCAGTTGCACGACCGCAGCCAGACCGACTACCCGAGCGGGAGTATTCGGTTCGAGGGGGAAGAGCTGCTGCACAAGAGTGAACGGGCGATGCGCGCGGTGCGCGGTCGTGATGTGGCGATGATCTTCCAGGAACCGATGACCGCGCTCAACCCGCTCTACACCATCGGCGAGCAGTTGATCGAGCCACTGATGCTGCACGAGGGACTGGACCGTGTGGCGGCAGGCAAGAGAATGATCGAACTGCTGGGGCGCGTCGGTATCCAGGAGCCGGAAAAACGTTTTTCCTCCTTTCCCCACCAGCTCTCCGGTGGCCAACGCCAGCGTGCGATGATTGCCATGGCCCTGGCCTGCCGGCCCAAACTGCTGATTGCCGATGAGCCAACCACCGCGCTGGATGTCACCATCCAGAAGCAGATACTGGAACTGCTGGATGAACTGCAGCGCGAATTCAACATGGCGGTACTGCTCATCACCCATGACCTGAACATGGTGCGCCACTTTGCCGGCGCGATCTGCGTCATGGAGCAGGGCAGGGTGGTGGAACAGGGCCGTGTTGCCACGGTGTTCGATGATCCGCAACATCCCTACACCCGCAAGTTGCTGGCCAGTGAGCCGGTGCGTCTGGTGGACGATGACGATGTCGCCGCGTTGGCCGCCAATCCTCCGGTGGTGCAGGCGAGAGAACTGAAGGTCTACTTTCCTATCAAGGCAGGCTTTTTCAAGCGCAAGGTGGGTGAGGTACGTGCTGTGGACCGGGTGGATCTCACCATCCATCCGGGGGAGACACTGGGTATTGTCGGTGAGTCCGGCTCGGGAAAGACGACGCTGGGCATGAGCCTGTTGCGGCTGCAGTCGAGTGAGGGGGAGATCATCTTTGACGGTGCCAACATCGCTTCCATGGGTGAGCGTGAGTTGCGTCCGTTGCGCCGGAAATTCCAGGTGGTGTTCCAGGATCCGTTCTCCTCGCTGTCGCCGCGCATGAATATCGAACAGATCATCGACGAGGGGCTGGTGCTTCATTATCCGCAGTTGAGTAGGGAGCAGCGACGCGAACGTATCGTTGCGGTGATGGAGGAGGTCGGGCTCGAGGCGTCGATGCTGCAGCGTTATCCGCACGAGTTCTCCGGTGGTCAGCGCCAGCGGATTGCCGTGGCCCGAGCCGTGGTGTTGGAGCCGCAACTGATTATGCTTGATGAGCCGACCAGTGCGCTGGATATCTCGGTGCAGAAACAGGTGCTGCAGTTGCTGCGCGATCTGCAACAGCGCCACAACATGAGCTACCTGTTTATCACCCATGACCTGCTGGTCATTCGCGCCATGGCGCACCGGGTGCTGGTGATGCAGCAGGGCAAGGTGGTCGAGCAGAACGAAACGGCACGGCTGTTCTCTCACCCGCAGCATGAATATACGCGCCTGTTGCTTGCCGCGGCGCAGTTTCGCGATGCGGGCTGAATGACGCCCGATAGTCATGACCGGCCGTTCAGTACAGCCCTGCCTGATTTGCGACGAAATGCTCAAGCGGC
>JBFEUI010000143.1:0-5357 GCA_041547565.1 Thiohalomonadaceae bacterium | reverse complement strand
GCCGCCCCGCCCGGGATCTCCCAGCTGGGCAGGCCCTGCGGATAGCCGGTCAGCTCGATGCGCGCCGACTCGTCACCGATAGGCCGCAGCACCTCCAGCTTGAGCGCCTTGCAGATGAACTCGCGATACACATCATGCATGTAGCGCTCGAACAGCGAGTGCTGGCCGCCGTCAGTGAGATTGGGGTTTTTTGCATCGGCCAGTGGCGCGCCGCGCAACTGCTCCATGGGGAAGACGATAAAGTGGTTGTGCAGCATGCGGATGCTGGGCACCCCGGGCGAGGTCAGCGGCCAGGTGGCATCGAGGCTGGCCTCACCGGCGAGCACCAGGTGCTCACCCGGGTCCGGGTACTGTTCGAGCATGTAGTCGATGATGATCTGGTTCATCCTGTTCCACACATGCTTGACGTTTTCCGGCACCTGGGTACGGCGCACCGGCCGGCCCAGCGGATTGAGAATGCACTTGGAGGAGTTGTAGATGATCGAGGTATCGAACTCGTTGCTGTGTCCCAGCGCCTTGCGATAGAGCAGCAGGTTTTCCGGGTTCATCAGCAGCCCGTTGTTGTGCACCAGGTCATTGAGATTTTCGGTGCTGTTGAAAAATTCGTTGGGCTTCATCCCCTCCGGCACCTCCAGCGGAATGGGACGGAACGGGGTGGTGATCTCTCTTGGGCCTGACTGCATCGTGTTACACCTCAAGCAGGGGTAGTGCCTGTCTCGGCGCCAAGTGCATGACAAATATCAAATCTTTACTCTTTGCGGCGCCATACCGATAGTGCCGTCCATTGATACACGCTGGCCGCAAAAAATGCACACAAAACCTTTTAATGCTCACATAGAGCCGATTCGGCTTTCTGTCGCTTCAAATCAACAGCGGGAGGCTGGCCGGCGCGGGCGTTAAACCCAAGGAGACAACGACTTTAAAAGGCCTGTTCCATTTCATCCAACAGTTGTGGAATATCGTCCACCGTAAAGCCCGAGTACATTCTGCCGCCAGGGGCGATGCGCAGATTCGGGCCGTTGCTACAATTACCCAGGCAATAGACCCGGCTCAGCTCCACATCCAGACCCGCCCTGGCCAGGGCCAGCTCCAGTTCATCGACAATCTGCTCGGCACCCCGTTCGGCACACGAGGGCTTGTCGCCGCTGAAACGCCGGTTGACACAGATAACAATGGAGGGGGCATCACTCATAACGACTGTATGCATCAGCTACAGGGTGCCTGCCGGCGATGAACGCGCGCTCAACACCGATCACTTCCCTGCCGCCGCATGCCCTTTCACACGCAAGACATTCTATTTATAGTTGCTCCATCGACAATTACAACTTGGGACACCGACAACAACAACATGTCCGCCTCTGCATCGAAAAAGGTCATCATCGCCGCCCTGCTGGGCAACACCCTGATCGCCATCACCAAGTTCACCGCGGCTGCCTTTACCGGCAGTTCGGCCATGCTCTCGGAGGGGATCCACTCGCTGGTCGATACCGGCAACCAGATACTGCTGCTGTACGGCATGAAGCGCGCACAACAACCACCCTCTCCCGCTTTTCCCTTCGGCCACGGCAAGGAGATCTATTTCTGGGCCTTTGTCGTCGCCATCATGATCTTTGCCGTGGGGGCCGGTGTCTCCATCTACGAGGGCATCCACCACATCCTGCACCCGCGCACCATGGAGAACGTGCTGCTCAACTACCTGGTGCTCGGGGCGGCCATTGTGTTTGAAGGGGGGGCCTGGTTCTTTGCATTCCGGGAATTCAAACGGGCAAAAGGCGCGCGCGGCTACATCGAGGCGGTGCAGCGTGGCAAGGACCCGACCCTGTTCGTGGTGCTGTTCGAGGACTCCGCCGCCCTGCTCGGACTACTGGTTGCGATCACAGGCATCGCCCTGGTGCAGTGGAGCGGCAATCCGGTGTTCGACGGCATCGCCTCGGTTATCATCGGTTTGATACTCGGCGGCACCGCCATCTGGCTTGCCGTCGAAACCAAGGGGCTGCTCATCGGCGAGAGTGCCGGCCGGCATGTGGTCGAGGAGGTCCGCCGTCTGGCCGCCGGGCAGAACGGGGTGGAACACGTGAACGAGGTGCTGACCATGCACATGGGGCCGGAGTTTATCCTGATCAACATCAGTGTCGACGTCAGCGACAGCCTGCCGGCCGGCCGGCTCGAAGCGAGCATCGCCGAACTCGACAGGCAGCTGAAGGCCGCCTATCCGGAGATCAAACGCGTGTTTGTCGAGGCGGAGAAGAAACCTGCATGAAAAAATACCCTGCTAGCCTGTTATTGACGTGGATCATTCACCTGTACCTGTGATTACTGAGTTAATAGCGGGACGATATCCCGGCCACGTGATGAGGAAGGTCACGGCACACACCTATGGACAACCCTACTAACAACGATACGCTGCAACAGGAGATCGAGTTCGAGTTCTCACTCAAACCCGATCCGGATGAGACCCTGAGCCAGTATGTACTCAACTTCGAGGGCAGTGCCACGGTGTGGGACGACGAGGCGGCCGAGGATCGCACCATCGGCACCATGCGCGGCTACCGCATCGATTTTGCTTCCGCGCTGCACGACGGCCTCGACCAGGTAGAACTGCTCGATTCGGTCTCGTCCGAACTGTCCGATTTCGCCAGTGACGTGTTGAAAAACGAGACCTGCTACCTGCCCGAACCGAACCGCGATACCGGGGAGGAGAAGGAGTGCGAGGGGCTGGTCTATGTCAGTGAACTGAGCGTCGACCCGGCCTTTCGCAGCCGCGGCGTCGGCTCGCGCCTGCTGCAGCGCATCGGTGCCATGCTCGATGTCACCAACTGCCTGATCGCACTCAAGGCCTTCCCCCTGGCCGACGAACTGGGCAAACCCGCCGACCCGTCCTACATTGCCAAGGTGAAGCATTTTTACGAGAAGCACGGCTTCAAGCACAGCGAGGGCGAATTCATGGTCAAGGATGCCAGCCTGTGCGAGGCGATGAAAAAACGCATGGCCAAGCGCAAGAAGCAGTAAGCCTCATTTACCTGTTTTCAGCCGATCCAGCACCAGACCGAAAAAGCCGCCAATACCGCTAAACTCCCACCCCAGGTGCTCACCGCAGGCCGCACACAGCGCATAGCGCCAGCGATAGCCGGGAAACCAGCTGTGCTCGGCGGTGAAGCGGCCGGCCGCAGCGCAGCCGGCGGCCGAGACGAAACAGCCGATGTGAAAGGTGATCTGCGCCGGATTGATGCAGTCGTGCTCATGGCTCCCCTGCACCCGGGTACGCTGCGACGCGTCGGTTATCGGGTGGCCACAGGCACTGCAGTAGAGGGTGCCCGGCACCCCCCGCTTGAGCCTCTCTTTCTCCGGCACGCTGTCGGTCAAACCGGCCAGCGCAGCCCCGTTCCCCACATCAAGCCGGTACCCCTGATTTGAAACGCACATGCCCCGCACCCGTGTTGCCGTTTTCATTAAAGATATACGACCCGCGCCACGCTGCTAACCCTGCAAAACACCTGGATTCTTGATTAATTAACTCAAGTATTCTTTACTTGCATTATCCACATTTAGCGCTGTTCGGAGGTGTGACATGTTACGACGTCTCTACTATCTGCTGCCCGACCAGGCGCACGCCCGTAGCACCGTGCAGGAACTGTATGACATGGGCATTCCGCAAAGGGCGGTACGCGCCATGACCCGTGAAGGGATAAAACTGGAGGGACTGCCGGAGGCGAGCCTGGCCGAGCGCCGTGACCCGATCGCCCGTATCGAGAACCTATTCTGGTACGGCGACCTGTGGCTGTTCTTCATCGCCGCCCTCGGCCTGCTGCTGGCCATCGCCTACGGCAGCGTCGTGTGGATGGCACTGACCATCGCCACCATGCTGATCACCTTCGCGGCCGGCGCCAACTTCACCATCCGACTGCCCAAGACCCATCTCGATAAATTCACCGAGGCGATGAGCCACGGCGAGATCCTGCTGATGGTGGATGTCCCCTTCAACCGCCTGGTGCAGGTGGAGAAGGCCCTGCAGCACCACCACCCCGAGGCCACGCCGGGCGGCAGCTGCTGGCACCTCGATGTGCTGGGCCACTGACTAGTAGGGTGGCAACAGCCGCCGGAAGCCGTGGAGCAGCACCACTGCCAGGAACAGCAGGTTTCTGACCAGCACCCCTGGCCAGAAGTAACCGACGGGGGAGGAGGCCTGCTGCGTCTGTGACACGGACGTCAGCCGATCGGCGATACGGCGCAGCAGCCCCATACCGCGCGGCCAGTCGGCAATGCCGTCGATCCACTGTCCAGGGATCCCCGCCTCGCCGACCACCGCCCCGGCCATGGCGCCTACAATGGCGCCGGCGGTATCGGTATCCCCGCCGCAATCGAGCACCGAAGTGAGCGCTCGCTCATAGTCGCCGAAGTAGCGCAACCAGGCGTAACAGGCCACCGGCACCGTGCGGTAGATATAGCCGCTGACGCCCCGTTCCATGCCGAGAGTGTCGGCATACTGCGGCACACTTAATCCCTCATCGATGGCCCCTGCCATGCCATCGATAATCTCCTGCCACTCCCGATCCTCCTTGCCGCACGCGCGAAGCAGCCGGATAAAGTCCGCGCCGGCCGGTGCAGCCTGTGCGCCGGTTTCAAAACACCAGGCACAGACCTCCGCCACGGCACGGGCCCCAATGAGTGCCCGCGGGTCGCTGTGGGTCAGACGGGTCGAGGCGGCCACATAGGCCTGCCGCTTCTCCTTGTCAGCACTGAACAGGACACCGATGGGCGCCACCCGCATCGCCGGCCCGTTGCCGGCGGAGAAGACACCGCTTTTATGCGGCGGGAACCCCAGCCACAGTCGGAAGATGGCACGGCCGGTGGCCAGGCCGATACCGGCCGGCAGGGCAAGCAACCACCCGCGCAGGCTCCAGCCCAGGCGCCGGGCAAAGCGCTCCGGCGAGTCGGGGTGGGCCAGCAGGGCCTGGCCGACGAAGACGGTGTGCTCGGTATCGTCGCTGAGCATACCGCGCCCCAACAGCAGGCGATGGCGCCACGGCCCGGGAAACAGCCTGCCAATGCGGCGGCGTGAGATCCCCTCGGCCGGCAGGCCCAGGGCGTCACCCACCGCCGTACCGAGCAGCACGCCACGCATGCGATCCTGTTGCGAAACGTTTTTCATGAGACCACCAGCCTTGCCCGCTTCGCCGCGATCCCGATGGTCGCGGTGCTGCCGGCGTTAAATTTCAGATAATCCATCTCCATGCCGTCACTGAAGATCACACCGTTCTCGGCCATGTGCGAGGTCACGGTCAGCGGTCGGCGTTCGTGGATGGTGCCGTAGACCATCGAGGCACGGGTCACCTTGCTGGGAAACGGCTCACGCACCG
>JBFEUI010000142.1:0-5375 GCA_041547565.1 Thiohalomonadaceae bacterium | reverse complement strand
CTGCAGCGCGGAACGGGTCACCTTGGTCGGGTCGAGGATACCCATCTCGATCATGTCGCCGTACTCGCTGTTCGCAGCGTTGAAACCGAAATTGCCCTCGCCGTTCTTCACTTCATTGGCAACGACAGAGGCCTCTTCACCGGCGTTGGTGACGATCTGGCGCAGCGGCTCTTCCATGGCGCGACGCGCCAGGCTGATGCCGACATCCTGATCGTGGTTATCACCCTTGAGGTTTTCGATGGCCTTCTGGGCACGAATCAGCGCGGTACCACCACCGGGAACCACACCCTCTTCCACCGCGGCACGGGTCGCGTGCAGGGCGTCATCGATGCGGTCCTTCTTCTCTTTCATCTCAACTTCAGTCGCGGCACCAACCTTGATGACGGCAACACCGCCGGCCAGCTTGGCAACACGCTCCTGCAGCTTCTCCTTGTCGTAGTCGGAGGTGGTCTCCTCGATCTGGGCACGAATCTGGCTGACACGGGCCTCAATTTCAGAGGCATCACCGGCACCGTCGACAATGGTGGTGTTCTCCTTGCTGATCACCACCTTCTTGGCGGTACCCAGCATGTTCAGATCAGCCTTGTCCAGGGACAGACCGACCTCCTCGGAGATCACCTGGCCACCGGTGAGGATAGCCATATCCTGCAGCATCGCCTTGCGACGATCACCGAAACCGGGGGCCTTCACGGCTGCAACCTTGACGATACCGCGGATGGAGTTGACCACCAGGGTGGCCAGGGCCTCGCCCTCGACATCCTCGGCAATGATCAGCAGCGGCTTGCCGGCCTTGGCGACACCTTCCAGCACGGGAAGCAGATCGCGGATATTGGAGATCTTCTTGTCGTGCAGCAGGATATAGGGGTCCTCCAGCTCGGCAATCATCTTCTCCTGGTTGTTGACGAAGTAGGGAGAGAGGTAGCCGCGGTCAAACTGCATACCCTCGACCACATCCAGCTCGTTTTCGAAAGAGGTACCGTCCTCAACAGTGATAACGCCCTCTTTACCCACCTTCTCCATCGCCTCGGCAATAATGTTACCGATGGAGCTGTCGGAGTTGGCGGAGATGGTACCGACCTGGGCAATCGCATTGGTATCGGCGCAGGGGGTAGAGAGCTTTTTCAGCTCCTCCACCGCGGCAGTAACCGCCTTGTCGATACCGCGCTTCAGATCCATCGGGTTCATGCCGGCGGCAACCGCCTTCATGCCCTCGGTCAGGATGGACTGTGCCAGTACGGTCGCGGTGGTGGTACCGTCACCAGCCACATCGGAGGTCTGCGAGGAGACCTCTTTGACCATCTGCGCACCCATGTTCTCGAACTTGCCCTCCAGTTCGATCTCCTTGGCGACGGAAACGCCGTCCTTGGTGATGGTGGGGGCACCGAAGCTCTTCTCCAGCACCACATTACGGCCCTTGGGACCGAGGGTAACCTTGACCGCATTGGCCAGGGTGTTCACACCGCGCAGCATGTCATGGCGGGCGTCATCAGAAAACTTTACTTCTTTTGCACTCATTAATCCGTTCCTCTAAGACTTTAGATTCTTTGAACAATCGGGGCATTAGCCCTCGATGACCGCCATGATGTCTTCTTCGCGCATCATCAGCAGCTCTTCGCCTTCGACCTTGACGGTGGAACCGCTGTACTGGCCGAACAGCACCTTGTCACCGACCTTGATATCCATCGGGCGCACATCGCCGCTTGACAGAATCTGGCCCTTGCCCACGGCGATCACTTCACCCTGATTGGGTTTCTCGGTTGCGGAACCGGGCAGCACGATACCCCCGGCTGACATGGTCTCTTCCTCCATGCGGCGAACGAGCACGCGGTCGTGCAGTGGACGAATATTCATTCTCAATTTCTCCTAAGTCATTAAAATAACGAACAAAAACACCCCGGCGACCTTACTAGCAGGCCCACACGGGCATTACAGTTGTTAGCACTCATCTTGTGTGAGTGCTAATAATAGTGATGAAAATCGGAGAGTCAAGGGGTCGATAGGAACTAGGAACTAGGAACTAGGAACTAGGAACTAGGAACTAGGAACTAGGAACTAAAAGAGTATTGCTACCACTATGACGCGATGCCAGTCCCTGGAATCTGAATTCTGAGCTGATTCATTCATCCTCCCGCCGGTATTCCCCCTCGATGGTGCGCGGACCCTGTTCATCACCCGACGAAGCATAGCCGGCACCATGCGGCCCGGCCTGCAGACCGCGCAGGAACAGTTTGGCGATCATCGCCTGACGCAACGGGGGGATCAGGCCGAGAAACCCGAGCGCATCGGTAAAAAAACCGGGGGTCAGCAGCAGGGCACCGCATAGCAGCAAGACCACCCCCTCCAGCATGATCAGGGTCGGCAACTCGCCCCGGGCCATCGCGGTCTGTACCCGGTTCAGGGTGTAGAGCCCCTGCATCCGCAGCAGCGTTGCGCCGATCACCGCGGTCAAAACCACCAAGCCGACCGTCGGCCAGGTGCCGATGGCGCCGCCGACCTCGATAAACAGATAGATTTCAACGACGGGAACAGCGATAAATGCAAACAGTAACAGCGGAAAAAGATTCATTAACTAGGCCGGGAGAAATAAAAAGGGCAGTATATCGTCTATAAGGGTGAACCGCGATGGAGCAGCCCGGGTGCTGATGAGCCACCCGAAGGTTTACCTCACACCATACACTAATATATGGTCTCAGCATGGAATACCAACTGCTCATCACCACATGCCCGGATACCGAGACCGCGCAGCAACTGGCCGGTGTCCTGGTGGGGCAACACCTTGCCGCCTGCGTCAGCCGGATCCCGGCGATCCACTCCACCTACGAGTGGAAAGGCGAGACGGTGAGCGAGCAGGAGGTGATGCTCTTCATCAAGAGCCGCTCGGACTGCTATGGCGAGCTGGAAAAGACGATCCTGGAGCATCACCCCTATGAACTCCCGGAGATTATCGCAGTCCCTATCAAGGGGGGTCTGGGGCCTTATCTGGCCTGGATAGACAGTCAACTGGAAAAGAGAGAATGAAACCAAGCGCGTTAAAACTACTGTTATTGCTACTTTTGCCCGTCTCCCTGGCCTTTGCCGAGGAGGAACTGCTCGACCCCGAGCAGGCCTTCGCCATGGAGATGCAAAGCATCGATGACACCACCCTGCGCGCCACCTGGCGCATCGCCGACGGCTACTATCTCTACCGCTCCAAATTCCGCTTCAAATCAGACGATGCGGGAGTGGCCCTGGGCGAGGCGGTGTTTCCCAAGGGCAAAATAAAACACGACGAGTTCTTCGGCGATGTCGAGATCTACCGGGGCGAGATCGCCGTCGATATTCCCTATACCCGGACAGCGGAGACAGCCAACACCATCACCATCCAGGCCAGATCACAGGGCTGTGCCGACATCGGCGTCTGCTACCCGCCCCACCGCCAGAACCGCAGCGTCACGCTGCCTGCCACGGCCAGCGCCGCACCGGCTATAACCCCGCAGCTGGGCGAGAGTCTCGGCTTTGGCGGTGGACAGGAGGATGAGGTGCTGGACCCCGATGTCGCATTCCGCTTCTCCGCCATCGCGCTCGACGCGGACACCATACTGGCGCGCTGGGAGATCGCCCCCGGCCACTACCTGTATAAAAACAAGTTCAAATTTGGCGTCAAAAACGAGAAACAGATAGGCCTGAACAATGTCACCCTGCCGCCCGGCGACGAGAAGGACGATGAGTTCTTCGGCCGCCTCGAGGTCTACCATGATCTGCTCGAGGTCACACTGCCGCTGGCACGTAAAGAGGCCACGGCAACCAGCGCCGAACTGGCGGTCACCTATCAGGGCTGCTCGGAGATCACCGGCATCTGCTATCCCCCGCAAAAAAAGCAGCTCGCTGTCGAGTTGCCCCCAGGGGTCGGCACGGCACCGGCAGTCCGCAGCACAAACCAAGCCGGACCAACCCGTGTGGAGGCCGCTCCCCGGAATGAGCCGCTTTCCGAACAGGACAGCCTCGCCGCATCACTCGCCGGCGGCGATACGCTGACCACGATCCTGCTGTTCTTCGGCCTCGGCCTGCTGCTCACCTTCACCCCCTGCGTGTTCCCGATGATCCCGATCCTCTCCAGCATCATCGTCGGCCAGGGCGAAGCGATCACTACACGTCGGGCCTTTGCACTATCCCTCGCCTACGTGCTGGCCATGGCCCTGACCTATACCGTGGTGGGTGTGATCGCCGGACTCTCCGGTGCCAATCTGCAGATCTTCTTCCAGAACCCCTGGGTGCTATCGACCTTCGCCGTCGTCTTTGTGCTGCTGTCGTTCTCCATGTTCGGTTTTTATGAGCTGCAACTGCCAAGCAGTTGGCAGGGCAAGCTCTCCGAGATCAGCAACCGCCAGCAGGGCGGCACCCTCACCGGCACCGCCATCATGGGCTTTCTCTCCGCCCTCATCGTCGGCCCCTGTGTCACCGCCCCGCTCATCGGCGCCCTGATCTACATCAGCCAGACCGGCGATGCAGTGCTCGGCGGCCTGGCCCTGTTTGCACTTAGCATGGGGATGGGCATGCCGCTGCTCATCGTCGGCACCTCCGCCGGCAAGCTGTTGCCGCGCGCCGGCGGATGGATGGACGCGGTCAAGGCCGTGTTCGGCGTGATGCTGCTGGCGGTGGCTGTGTGGATGCTTGAGCGCATCCTGCCCGGCCCCGTCTCGCTGCTGCTGTGGGCCCTGCTGTGTATCGGCTCCGCCATCTACATGGGTGCGCTGGAACCGATCAAAGAGAGTGCCAGCGGCTGGGCGAGGCTGTGGAAAGGCGTCGGGCTGGCCCTGCTGCTGTACGGCGCGATGATGCTGCTCGGTGTCGCCTCCGGCAACAGCGACCCGTTGCAACCGCTAAAGGGCATCGGCCTGGCGACGGCCGGACAGGGGCAGGCCACAGCCCACCTTGAATTCAAAAAAGTGAAAACCGTCGCGGACCTGCAACGCGAGGTCAAACAGGCAGCCAGCCAGGGCAAAAGCGTGATGCTCGACTTTTATGCCGACTGGTGCATCTCCTGCAAGGAGTTCGAGAAATACACCTTCAGTGATGCGGCCGTCATCTCCGCACTGGACAATAGTGTGACCCTGCAGGCCGACGTCACCGCCAACGACGAGGCGGACCAGGCACTGATGAAACACTTCGATATCATCGGACCGCCGGCCATCATCTTCTACGACAGCCAGGGCAACGAACGCCCCAATCACCGGGTGGTCGGTTACATGCCGGCAAACGAGTTCAGCGCACATATCAACCGGGCATTGCGGCAGTAGGCGTGAGGCGTGAGGCGTGAGGCGTGAGGCGTGAGGCGTGAGGCGTGAGGCGTGAGGCGTGAGGCGTGAGGCGTGAGGCGTGAGGCGTGAGGCGTGAGG
>JBFEUI010000141.1:0-5376 GCA_041547565.1 Thiohalomonadaceae bacterium | reverse complement strand
TCTCTGATGACGGTCATCAACGATATCCTCGATTTTTCCAAGATTGAAGCCGGCAAACTGGAGATCCAGAGTGAACCCTTTGACCTGCGGGAGACTGTTGAGGAGACCACACAACTGATGGCCGCCCAGGCCAGGACAAAAGGTATCGACCTGTCCGCCTATCTACCGCATCAATACCAGAACAGCTACCTCGGTGACAATGGCAGAATCAGGCAGATACTGATTAACCTTATGGGAAATGCCATCAAATTCACCGACAGGGGTTCGGTCAGCCTGCTGGTCGGTGAGGGAACAGAGCTCGCTGAAAGCCTCCGCTTTGAGGTTCATGACACCGGTGAGGGCATCCCGGAGCATGAACATAAAAATCTGTTCGACGCCTTTACCAAGGCCGATGCCTCCCTCTCCCGCCAACATGAGGGAACGGGGCTGGGGCTGGCCATCAGCAAAAAAATTGTAACTCTCATGGGCGGCAAAATCGGCCTTGAAAGCACCTTGGGGCTCGGCAGCACATTCTGGTTCGAGCTACCGCTGCAAAGGGCAGGCATCTCCGCGCGTGCTCCCCGGCAACATCACAGCGATAAACTCGCCGCCATCAATATACTGGTTATCGGCACCGACCATGACAGCCGCAATTACCTGCTGCAGACCCTGGAAAGCTGGGACATTAGGGCCGATAGCGCCGCCGATTTTATCGAAGGCGGACGAAAAATGGCTGAAGCAAAAGCGGCAGGGCGGCCGATTGACACCCTGCTGCTCGATCTGAGCATGGCGGACATCGCCACGATAGATGCCGTTGTCCCGGCAGATTTTCACACCGCGCTATCGCAGCAGAATACTATCGTCATGGCACCGCAGCATCATGCCGATTTCGATACGAGCTGGCTTGGCGATAGCGCGGTCCAGCACCTGCTCAAACCGGTGCGCCAATCAAACCTGTTCGACGCCATCGCGGGTGAGCTGTATCAGACCGAACTGCTCCAGCAATCCGACCCGACCGGTGCACTGGCTACACAACCGGCCACAGGGCATGACGAACACATTCTTATCGTAGAGGACAATGAGGTTAACCAGATGGTGGCCCAGGGTATTCTGAGCACGCTGGGATACTCTCACATCGATATCGCCAATACAGGCAAGGAGGCGGTCAAACGGGTCGCCAAGAAGAACTATCAACTGGCCTTCATGGATGTACATATGCCCGAGATGGACGGGCTTGAGGCCACACGACAGATTCGTACCCTGGCAAATGGTGAACACCTTCCCATCATCGCCATGACCGCAAACGCCATCAAGGGTGAGCGCGAACGCTGCCTTGCCGCGGGCATGGATGACTATATTCCCAAGCCGATCAAAAAGGACAAGCTGGCGACCATTGTCGCCCGCCACCTCACACCGCACCACACAACTCCGTCCCCGGATGAATCCTCAGATGTTCCTGTCGTGGATAACAACGAGGCGGCCCCCCTGATCGACAGGGCCACACTGGACATGCTCCTCGATACCATGGGCCGCGAAGATCTGCCCCACCTCTACGAGGTCTACCTGAAGGGCGGCAGAGACAACATTGTTCAGTTTGAATCGCAGGTGAGCACGTCCCGGGAACTGAACAGCGCAGCGCTCACCATGCATGCCCTGAAGGGCTCGTCCTCTAACCTAGGGCTGACTGCCGTGGCAAAACTGGCACAGTCACTGGAGGCCGCCTGCAAAAAAGGGGATGTGAAAGAGATAGAGCGTCTATCCGTACAACTGCGTCCCACCTTCACTATCACAGAAGAAAAAATAAAATCGCTCATTGCACGGTTATGACAGGCACCACTGTAGACCGCATCGGTGCCTGTGCGATACTGTGCCGCTTTCAATCCAGTCGATTGGCCCCATCTTTATTGAATACACATTGATGACCGAGAGTCCCATGAGCGAAACACACTCCGCCCCCCTGTTAATCGAACCGACCGAACTGGAGGCCTTGCTCGGTACGGCCAACATACTCGTTGTCGACCTGAGCAAGGCCTCCACCTATGACCAGATGCATATACCGGGGGCCGTCCACCTCGACTACCCGCAGATTGTCGGTATCCGCAAACCGGTGCATGGCCTGCTTGCCGGCGAGGAACAGCTCACAATCGCATTGTCGGCCATCGGCCTGCGGCCTGACACGCACGTCATCGCCTACGATGACGAGGGCGGTGGCAAGGCCTGCCGCCTTCTCTGGACACTGGAGGCGATCGGCCATCACCACTACTCGCTGTTGAACGGCGGTTTGCACGCCTGGTCCCGGGAGGGCCATCCCCTGACCGCTGAACCCACCCGCCCCGCTCCCGTCGACTACCCGCTTAGCATCGATCCTGCCAGCACAGCACGAATCGGCACCCGGTATATTCTCGATAACCTGGAAAACAGCGCTGTGGTGCTGCTCGACGTACGCTCAGCGGCCGAATTTACGGGTGAAAAGCGTTTTGCCGCACACGGCGGCCATATACCTGGGGCGATCAATATCGAGTGGACCGCCTTTATGGACGAGGCGAGTAACCTGCGTCTCAAAAGCGAGGCGCAACTGCGAACGATGCTTGAAGCCGCGGGGATCTCCCAGGATAAAACGGTCGTCGTCTACTGCCAGACCCATCACCGCTCTGCCCATACCTGGTTCATGCTGCATGCCCTGGGCTATGACGTACGCGGCTACGAGGGTTCATGGTCGGACTGGGGCAACCGGGACGATACCCCGATAGAAAAATAGCTTTCGCAAACGAGGGACGAGTGGATGGGATACGTTCCTCGTTCCCCCAATATTCTCTCAAATTCCTGATGGTTAAAAAGCCCTCTTAAAATTATGTTTTATCATACATATCAATAACTTTTATTGTTTTTTAGACTTGACTTAATTCCTGACCTCACTACTATACTATTCACATGGACTAATTTATCAGTCACTGGTATCCACCAGGTGCCCCAACACCGGGTACAACGCTGGTGGAACATAAAGATTTAACTCGGAAGAGAGGATAGTAGTATGTCCAAGAAAATGTACGACACCCCCCTGCTGGACCAGCTGGAGAGTGGCCCGTGGCCGAGCTTTGTCACCGGTCTGAAGCGCCTGGCCCAGGACAACGACATGTCTGTCGACCTGCTCGGCCAGCTGGAGACCTCATACGAAACCAAAAAGGGCTACTGGAAGGGCGGCACCGTTGGCGTGGTCGGCTACGGTGGCGGTGTAATCCCCCGCTTCACCGAGCTGATGGATGAAAACAAACAACCCAAATTTCCCGAGGCGGCGGAGTTCCACACCCTGCGCATCATGCCTACACCCGGTTTCCACTACAGCTCCGACCTGCTGCGCAAGTTTTCGGATATCTGGGAGAAGTACGGCTCGGGCCTGATCGCCCTGCACGGCCAGTCCGGGGACATCGTGTTCCAGGGCTGCACCACGGAGAATGTCCAGCCCGCCTTTGATGAAATCAACGAATTGGGCTTTGACATGGGCGGTGCCGGCCCGGCCCTGCGTACCGCTGCCTCCTGCGTCGGCCATGCACGCTGCGAACACTCAAACTTTGATGAGTACCGCGCACACCGTCACCTGATCAACGCCTTCCTCGACGACATGCACCGCCCCGCCCTCCCCTACAAGTGGAAGTTCAAGTTCTCCGGCTGCGCCAACGACTGTTCCAACGCCACCCAGCGTGCGGACATGGCCGTGATCGGCACCTGGCGCGACGACATGAAGGTCGACCAGGCCGAGGTGAAGAACTACATCGAGGCCAAGGGCCGCAAATACATCATCGACAACGTCATTACCCGTTGCCCGACCCAGGCACTGAGCCTGAACGACGACGACACCCTGGCGGTCGACAACAAGAACTGCGTACGCTGCATGCACTGCATCAACGTCATGACCAAGGCCCTGAGCCCCGGCGATGACAAGGGGATCTCCATCCTGGTCGGCGGCAAGCGCACCCTGAAGATCGGTGACCTGTTCGGCACCGTGGTGGTGCCGTTCATGAAGCTGGAGAGCGACGAGGACTTCGAGGCGCTCGAAGACCTGGCCGGCCGCATGATCGACTTCTTTGCCGAGAACGCGCTGGAGCACGAGCGCTGCGGTGAGATGATCGACCGTATCGGTCTGGTCAACTTCCTCGAGGGCATCGAGGTCGACATCGACCCCAACATGATCACCAACCCGCGCATGAACCCCTACGTCCGTACCGACGGCTGGGACGACGAGGTCGCCAAGTGGGAGGAGATCAAGGCCAGCAAGGGCTGATAGTCACACCGCTTGCATCCAAAAAGGGCAGCCTATGGCTGCCCTTTTTTTGATCCCCCCTAGCACCGCTTAGTTGATGCTCTCAAGAAAGCCCTGCAAACCATCGACATAGCGCTGCCCACTGGCCAGAAAACCATCATTGTGCCCACCTTGGAGCGTCAGCATTTGTTTGGGCTCACTGGCGCTGGCATAAAGCCGCCGCCCGTGCCGATAAGGGATGATCTCATCCTGTTCGCTATGCACCACCAGCACCGGGCAATCCACCTGCTGCAGGTAGGCCCGTGTATCATAACTGAAACGGCTTAACAGCCGCGCCGGATAGATCGGGTAGAGCGAGGCGGCAAAATCAGGAACAGAGGTAAAGGCCGACTCAACAATCAGCCCCTTGGGCCTGTGCCGTACCGCAAGCCAACTGGCTATCGAGCCCCCGAGCGAACGTCCGAACACAACAATCTCTTTTCCCGGAACATTCCGTTGCTCGACCAGATAGCGCCATGCCGCAATGGCATCCTGGTAGCTACCCTGCTCGCTCATTCTCCCCTCACTGCGGCCATAGCCACGGTAGTCAAAGATGAGGGTTGAATAACCAAGGCGGTGAAAAATGCCCAACGAATCCAGGCGATGGCCGATATTGCCTGCATTGCCGTGCAGAAACAGCACGCTACCCCTGTCAGCGGATGACGGTACATACCAGCCATCCAGTTTTATCCCGCCCTCACTCCGGAGCGTCACCGATTCATAGTCCAGCCCGATATCCGCCGGTGTGTGTGTCACCTGGCGTGACGGCAGATTCGGATAATAGATCAGGCGGGACTGCAGCAGATACAGAAGAAGCCCCAAACCGACATAGATGCCGATGAGGACTTTTACAATTTGCCATAGTGTATCCATCTCACTCCGATAGCAGCCATCCAGTCCATTTTCAGCATAGCAACAGCACAATTGACGGTGGGTGTTTTACATCACTTCCGAGCCCACGCAGGTGGAGGTGAAAAATGCACGAAAGGGATGTTACTGCCCGTACAGTCGCTCCCGGCTTCCCCGGCTCCGGCTTCCTGCTTCGCTCTACCTCCTCCATCCCTGGAGTCGTGCCTCCCGCGACATTCGCACATCCCTGT
>JBFEUI010000140.1:0-5422 GCA_041547565.1 Thiohalomonadaceae bacterium | reverse complement strand
CTCATCACCCGCGGCCTGGCCGAGATCATGCGCCTGGGCACCGCCCTCGGTGCCCACCAGGAGACCTTCATGGGACTTGCCGGGCTTGGCGACCTGGTGCTCACCTGCACCGACAACCAGTCGCGCAACCGCCGCGCCGGCCTCGCCCTCGGCCAGGGCAAGGCGCTGGAAGAGGCCATTGCGGAGATCGGCCAGGCGGTGGAAGGGGTAAAAAGTGCGCCGGAGATTCACCAGCTGGCAAAAAAGCAGGGCATCGAGATGCCCATCACCGAACAGGTCTACCGTGTGTTGTACCAAGGGCTGTCACCGCAGCAGGCGGTCGAGGCCCTGCTGCACCGGGAACAGCGTGCGGAAAATGCATAACCGTGGCGAGGGACGAGGGAACAGGTTGTTGTCTATCTCACCACTTTTCGATTAAGCGGCCACCGGGCGTTATTCCAGATACAAGTTACAAGAGAAAAGATACCGGCTACCGGTAAACTTCACCGGTAGCGCCGGCTATCCCCTTTTCTCCTGTATCGCAGAAACAACTACCTCGCACCTTTAAACCCGTTCTGCCGCCACGCCTCATAGAGCACTGTCGAGACGGTATTGGAGAGATTCAGGCTGCGGCTCTGCGCAAGCATCGGCAGGCGCAGGCATTGTGCCTCGGGCAGCGAGTCGAGCAGGGCCTGCGGCAGGCCCCGGGTCTCCGGCCCGAACAGCAGCGAATCACCGGGGCGAAAGGCCGCCTCGCTGTAGAAACGCCGGGCACGGGTGGAAAAGGCGAAGAGCCGGGTCTCGCCGACAGCGTCCAGATACTGCTCCAGGTCATCGTACTGGGCCACCTCGGCAAACTCGTGGTAGTCGAGGCCGGCCCGCCGCAGGCGCTTGTCGTCCAGCTCGAAGCCAAGCGGGCGAATCAGGTGCAGGCGGGCACCGGTATTGGCGCACAGGCGAATGATGTTGCCCGTGTTGGGCGGGATCTCGGGCTGGAACAGGACGATATTGAACATCATTCAGAGATACCAGATGAAAGTAGCAAGATACAAGCTCCCATTTGCTGAATCATTACTTGTATCTTCTCTCTTTTCTCTTGTATCTTGCTTCCTTTAGTAACCCCCCAAACAAAAAAGCGATTGCTATGAATCCCGATGACAAATCCATGCTCGCCGTCGAGTTTTGCGGTATGAAACTGGACACCCCTCTGGTGCTGCTTTCCGGTTGTGTCGGTTTTGGCGAGGAGTACACACGGGTAAAGGGTTTTTCCAATCGCGATGTCGGCGCGGTCTGCCTCAAGGGCACCACGGTCGAAGCGCGTCTGGGCAACCAGCCGCACCGCGTCTACGAGACACCGATGGGCATGCTCAACGCCATCGGACTGCAGAATCCCGGGGCGCGTTACGTGGTCGACGAGATCCTGCCGACCCTCGATTTCGACGAGACCCGTTTTATCGCCAACATTGCCGGCTCCTCCATCGAGGATTACGAGGAGGTCACACGCATCTTTGACGACTCGCCGGTCGATGCCATTGAGATCAATATCTCCTGCCCGAATGTGAAAGAGGGCGGCGTGGCCTTCGGCAACGATCCGGAGATGTCGGCACGCGTGGTCGAGGTGGTGCGCAAGGCCACCGACAAGCCGATCATCACCAAGCTCTCGCCCAACCAGACCGACATCGCAGGCAATGCGCGCCGCTGCATCGAGGCCGGCACAGACGGCTTTGCCGTCATCAATACCCTGATGGGCATGGCCATCGACATCGAACAGCGCACGCCGGTGCTGGGCAACAACCAGGGCGGCCTGTCCGGCCCGGCGATCAAGCCGGTTGCCCTGCTCAAGGTGCACCAGGTCTACCAGGTGTGCAAGGAACACGATATCCCGATCATCGGCCAGGGCGGCATCACCACCGCCCAGGATGCACTGGAGTTTCTCATCGCCGGGGCGACTACCGTGGGCATCGGTACCGCGCTGTTCTATGACCCGCTGATCTGCAACAAGGTCAATCAGGGCATCGTCGACTACCTCAAGCGCCACGCGATGAGCGAGGTCGGCCAGCTCACCGGCAGCCTGACGCTCAATGACAACGTCTCGGCCTGCACCGTGTGCAAGGATTAAGTGCACGCAAGTGGTGAGTGACGAACAACGAGTGGACAGGAATCGATGTCTGTCCACTCACCCGCGCTACTCTCATCCGAGAGCCGCGTTAAACAACATTCTTAGAAAGCGGCATTAGCTTTTGATTTTTTAACGTGCTTCTGTAATTCTGTGACCAATTTCACAACAGGACTACGGTCACCATGATCCCCCGGAAAAAGATCCGTATCGGCGATCTGCTGGTCGAGCACAAGATCATCTCTGAGGCCCAGCTCACCACCGCCCTGCAGGAACAGAAGAAAAGCGGTCATAAACTGGGGCGCACCCTCATTGAACTGGGGTTTATCAGCGAGGACAGGCTGCTCGAGTTTCTCTCCAGGCAGTTGCAACTGCCCTTTATCAACCTCGCTACTTACAAGTTTGATCCCGAAACGGTACGGCTGATCCCCGAGGCCATCGCCCGCCGCTACCGGGCCATTACCCTCGACGCCAGCCAGGACACGGTGCTGGTGGCCATGGCCGATCCCACCGACATCTTCGGTTACGACGAACTGGCCAAGATCCTCAAGCGCCCGATCCGCATCGCCGTGGTACGCGAATCTTCGCTGCTCAAGACCATCGACTCGGTCTATCGCCGTACCGAGGAGATCTCGACGCTCGCCGAGGAGCTGTCCGAGGAGCTGTCCGAGACCGATTTCGACCTCGATGATCTGCTGCAAAGCGGCGATGTGACCGAGGCCCCGGTGGTCAAGCTGCTGCAATCCATCTTTGAGGATGCGATACAGATCGGCGCCTCGGACATCCACATCGAACCGGACGAACATGTGCTGCGTATACGCCAGCGCGTCGACGGGGTGCTGCACGAGCAGGTGATGAAGGAGAAGCGCATCGCCAGCGCGCTGGTCTCCCGGCTCAAGCTGATGGGCGGCCTGGACATCTCGGAGAAGCGCCTGCCACAGGACGGCCGTTTCAATATCCGGGTGAAAAACCGCACCATCGACATTCGTCTGTCGACCATGCCGATCCAGTTCGGCGAATCGGTGGTGATGCGGCTGCTGGACCAGACCGAGGGAATCCTCGATCTGGAGCAGATCGGCATGCCGGCCGACATCCTGCAGCGCTTCCGCCGCAACATCCACAAGCCCCACGGCATGGTACTGGTCACCGGACCGACCGGCAGCGGTAAGACTACCACCCTCTATGCCGCCCTGAACGAGCTCAACTCGTCGGAGAAGAAAATCATCACGGTCGAGGACCCTGTGGAGTACCGCCTGCCCCGGATCAACCAGGTGCAGGTCAACACCAAGGTGGGCCTGACCTTCGCCAACGTGCTGCGCACCGCGCTACGCCAGGACCCCGATATCGTGCTTGTCGGCGAGATGCGCGATCAGGAGACCGCCGAGATCGGCGTGCGCGCCTCCATCACCGGCCACCTGGTGCTCTCCACCCTGCACACCAATGACGCGGTCAGCACCGCAGTGCGCCTCATCGACATGGGCCTGCCCGGCTACATGGTGGCCACCTCACTGGAGGCTATCATCGCCCAGCGCCTGGTGCGCCGGGTGTGCGACAGCTGCTCCACCGACTACACGCCAACGCCCCATGAAGCGGCGTGGCTTAAGGCACAGATGGGCGAAGAGGCCGCTGCCATCAACTTCAAGCACGGCACCGGCTGCCCGCACTGCAACAACACCGGCTACCACGGCCGTATCGGCGTGTTTGAGCTGCTGGAGCTGGATGCCGAAACCACAGATGTGCTGCGCCGCTACGAGTCGGGTGCCTTCGCCAAGGCGGTCAGACTGAATGCCGATTTCCGGCCGCTGGCGCTCAACGCGCTCGAGTATGCCAAACAGGGGATCACCACGCTGGCCGAGGTGATCCGGGTCAGCAGCGACGATACCGCCGACTATCTCTCCAGTGACACAGAGCTGGCCACCGAGGCAGAGGAGGCCTGACACCGATGCCGCTCTACCGCTACAAGGCACGAAACAGCCGCGGCGATGCGGTGAGCGGTGAGCTGGAGGCGGGCACCGCCGACGCGGTGGCGGCACAACTGCTCAACAGCGGCATCACCCCGGTCGATATCAGCGAGGTTGAGGTCAAGCGCGACGTGCTGGCCGAGATCAAGCGCAACCTGGGCGCCTCCGATCCCACGCTCGATGACCTGATCCTTTTCTGCCGCCAGATGTATACCCTGACACGGGCCGGCGTACCGCTGATCCGGGCGATAACCGGCCTGGCCGACACCACCCGCAACGTGGTGCTGGCCGATGCCCTGTACGAGATGCGCAGCGAGCTGGAATCGGGCCGCGAGCTGTCGCTGGCAATGGGGCAGCACGACAGGATTTTCACCCCGCTGATGATCAGCATGGTGCGGGTCGGGGAAAACACCGGCCAGCTGGAGGAGGCCTTTCTGCAGCTCTCCTCCTACCTGGAGATGGAGCGTGACACCCGCACACGGGTCAAGATGGCCATGCGCTACCCGGCATTTGTACTGTTTGCCATCAGCATCGCCATTGCCATCGTCAACGTCTTTGTCATCCCGGCCTTCGCCAAGGTGTTTCAGGGCATGAACCAGGAACTGCCGTGGCAGACGCAGCTGCTGATCAACATCTCCAGCTTCACGGTGGCGTACTGGCCCTACCTGCTGGGTCTCATCGCAGCGGCCATTATCGGCATCCGCTACTACGTCAATACCACGGAGGGCAAGTACAAGTGGGACAAGCTGAAGCTGCGCCTGCCCATCGTCGGCAGTATCATCCTGCGCGCCACGCTGTCGCGATTCTCACGCTCCTTCGCCATGTCCACGCGCAGCGGCGTACCGCTGATCCAGGCCCTGACCGTCACCGCACGTGCCGTAGACAATGACTATGTCGCCGAGAAGGTGCTCAGTATGCGCAACGGTGTGGAGCGGGGCGACTCACTGACACGCACCGCCGCCGCCACCGCCATGTTCACCCCGCTGGTGCTGCAGATGTTTGCCGTGGGCGAGGAGACCGGCGCGGTGGACGACATGCTGGATGAGGTGGCCGGCTTTTACGAGCGGGAGGTCGATTACGAGCTGAAGAACCTCAGCTCGGCCATCGAGCCGATCCTGATTGTCGCCGTGGGCATCCTGGTACTCATCCTGGCACTGGGCATCTTCCTGCCGATGTGGGACCTGACCCAGCTGGCCAAGCGCTAGTCCCCATGCCGGAGTTCAAGGGCTGGTTCAAGCAACCCCGGGCGTCGCTCTCGGAGCTGGTGATGCTTGCCGTGCTTATCGGCATCTTTGTCTATATCGCCACGCTACGCATCTGGGAGCTGCGCGTCGTGGCCGAAAAAACCGGCATGGAACATACCGTT
>JBFEUI010000139.1:0-5427 GCA_041547565.1 Thiohalomonadaceae bacterium | reverse complement strand
CCCTCGGCAAACAGGCGACGCAGGAAGTTGGGGATCTTGAAGGCAACGAAGAAGGCGTCGGTGCCCGCCCCGGCCCCGAACAGGTTGGCAAAGACCATGTCGCGCAGAAAGCCCAGCACCCGTGAGATCAGGGTCCAACCACCCACCGTGGCGGTGGATTTGATCAAGCGCTTGCTCATGTCGTCACAGCTACCTTTAATTGCTTGTATTTATTCGGTTTAGGGGTCAAGATGGGCATCTTACCGCGATGCCGTAGGCTGCGTCATGCGCTGATTGAAAAAAAGCAGCGGTTAGCGTTGACATGAAGGGCAAAAACACGCATAGTATGCGCCCTTCGATTTACAGGTTTTATTTGGGAGTAAGTAACTTGGCCAACTCAGCACAAGCCAGAAAGCGCGCCCGCCAGGCGGTCAAACGCCGTGCCCGCAACATGTCGGCACGCTCCTCCATGCGCACTGCCGTCAAAAGGGTTCTGAACGCAGTCAACGCCGGGGAAAAAGAGCAGGCCACAGACGCCTACAAGGCTGCTGTCCCCGTCATCGACAGGATGGCTGGCAAGGGTCTTATCCACAAGAATGCCGCTGCCCGTTACAAGAGCCGCCTGAACGCACGCGTTCGCGCCCTGTAACACCGTATCAGCGGATACACACGAAAAAGCCGGTCCCTGACCGGCTTTTTTTATGGCCAGGGAAGGCCGTATGTCGTGGAGTACATGGATGTACGTGATATGTTATTTAACGCAAAGAGCGCGGTGACGCCAAGCGCGCAAAGCACACCATTCGATCAGGTCCTGTAATTACACCCCGCAGGAAGGCATCCCGGCACCCTTCAGCTACGCTTTCTGGTAATTAACCCTTTGCGTTCTCTGCGTCTCTGCGCGCTCTGGGTAACTACGCGACCCTTAGCGAAGAATCAGGTTATCGCGGTGGATCAATTCCGGTTCGTCCACGTAACCGAGAATCGACTCAATCTCACTGCTGCCCTTGCCCCGGATACGGCGTGTCTCATCGGCACTGTAGTTCACCAGTCCCCGGGCCACTTCCTCCCCACTACCGTCGACACAGGCCACCATCTCGCCGCGGCTGAAACTCCCCTCAACCGCGGACACGCCCACGGCCAGCAGCGAACGGCCTGCCTCACGCAGCACCCTCACCGCACCATCGTCCAGCACCAACCGACCACGCATCTGCAGGTGGCCGGCCAACCACTGCTTACGCGCCAGCAGCGGCTCATCGTTGGGTTGAAACAGCGTGCCGACCTCCTGCCCCGCCGCGATCCGACCAAGAATATTCTCACCACGGCCAGGAGCGATAATGCTCGCGGCACCCGAGCGGGCGGCGAGCCGCGCGGCATTGACCTTGGTCGCCATACCGCCGCGGCCCAACATTCCACCACTGCTGCTGGCCATTGCATCAAGGGCACGGTCACTTGCCTTGACCTCATTCAGCAGCCGGGCATCACCATGTCGACGCGGATCCTTATCGTACATCCCCTCCTGATCGGTGAGGATCACCAGCAGATCGGCCTCAACCAGGTTTGCCACCAGCGCACCCAGAGTATCGTTATCACCAAAGCGGATCTCATCGGTGACCACCGTGTCGTTTTCGTTGACGACCGGCACCACTCCCAGTTGCAGCAGGGTGCGCAGGGTACTGCGGGCATTGAGATAGCGGCTACGGTTGGAGAGGTCATCGTGGGTCAGCAGCACCTGGGCGGTGTGCATGCCATGTTGCTGGAAACGTGACTCATAGGCCTGGACCAGCCCCATCTGGCCCACGGCCGCGGCCGCCTGCAGTTCATGCAGGGCGTGGGGACGGGTATTCCAGCCAAGCCGGCTCATGCCCTCGGCAACCGAACCGGAAGAGACCAGCACCAGTTCCACCCCCTGCTGACGCAGCTCGGCCATCTGCGCAACCCAACTGCCAATGCCTTCCAGGTTGAGGCCGCGCCCCTCATTGGTCAGTAGTGCGCTGCCTATCTTGATGACCCAGCGTTTTGTCTTGCCCAGTTGCTTTCGGTTCTTCATGGCATCGAAGATACAAGAGAAAAGAAACAAGATACAAGATAGGTGATGTTCATTCCCCTCATTACTCCTCTTCGCTCTTTTCCCTTTTCTCTTGTATCTCTTCTATATATTCCATGATGTCCTGCATCAACCCACGCGTGCCCTCTTTCGAGATGGCCGCAATGCGGTAAACCGGGCCCTGCCAGTCAAGACGCTTCAGAATCTCCTCGCAACGCTCAACCCGCTCCTCCTCGGGAAGCAGATCCAGCTTGTTCAACACCAGCCAGCGCTCGCGTCCTGCCAGCTCGGCGCTGAACTTCTCCAGTTCCCGCACGATTACCCTGACCGCTTCAACCGGATCGCTGCCGTCGAAGGGCGCCACGTCCACCAAGTGCAGCAGCAAGCGCGTGCGGGAGACATGCTTGAGGAACTGGATACCCAGCCCTGCACCCTCGGCGGCCCCCTCGATCAGTCCCGGAATATCGGCAATGACAAAGCTGCGGTGCGCTTCGATACTCACCACACCGAGGTTGGGATGGAGGGTGGTGAACGGATAGTCGGCCACCTTCGGCTTGGCCGCCGACACCGCGCGGATCAGGGTGGACTTGCCGGCATTGGGCAACCCCAGCAGGCCGACATCGGCCAGCACCTTGAGTTCCAGGTGGAGGTTGCGCACCTCGCCCTCGGTACCCGGCGTGGACTGGCGTGGAGCACGGTTGGTACTGCTCTTGAAGCGGGTATTGCCCAGGCCATGAAAGCCGCCCTGGGCCACCTTCAGGCGCTGCTCGGCCTCTACCAGGTCGCCCAACTGCTCGCCGGTCTCCTCGTCCGTCACCACGGTGCCGACCGGCACCGGGATCTCGATATCCGATGCGCTCTTGCCGGTACAGTTACGGCCCATGCCCTGTTGCCCGTTGTCGGCCTTGAAGCTACGGGTGAAGCGCAGGTCCACCAGGGTGTTCATCGACCCGTCGGCAACCAGGTAGACGCTGCCGCCGTCCCCCCCGTCACCACCGTCCGGACCACCGAAGGGAATGTATTTCTCACGGCGGAAGCTGACACAGCCGTTGCCGCCCTTGCCTGCCTCTACCCGGATGGATGCTTCGTCAATGAATTTCATAATTAAATCAGCTCCTAGCAGCTAGTTCCTAGGTGCTAGTCCCTAAATGAAAAAGCCCCGTCGATGACGAGGCTTTTCGTATGCGTCTGTGCTGTTACCGATTACTCGGCAATCACACTCACATACTTGCGGTTCTTGGGGCCCTTGTTCTCGAACACCACCTTGCCGTCAGCCTTGGCATAGAGGGTGTGGTCATGACCGCAACCAACATTCAGCCCGGCGTGAACCTTGGTGCCACGCTGGCGGATGAGGATATTGCCGGCAGTCACTGTCTCACCGCCAAAGCGCTTGACGCCAAGGCGCTTGGAAATCGAATCGCGACCGTTACGAGTACTACCGCCTGCTTTTTTGTGAGCCATCTATCTATCTCCTCAAATCTTAGGCGTTGATACCAGTGATCTCGAGCTCAGTATAGTACTGGCGATGACCCTGGGTCTTCATGGAGTGCTTGCGACGACGGAACTTCACGATGCGAACCTTCTCGCCGCGGCCGTGAGATTTAACCGTTGCCGTTACCTTGCCGCCCTCAACCAGGGGGGCACCAATTTTGATGTCATCTCCGTTGGCAACCATCAGGACCTGGTCCAGCTCAACCTTTTCGCCGACTTCGGCAGGGAGCAATTCGACCTTCAGGGTATCACCCTCGGCCACTCGATACTGTTTACCACCGGTCTTAATTACCGCGTACATTGCAGTTTCTCCAAAAACCTTTGCTTAATGTGTCACAAGGACCTCGAAAAGACCGGCAATTCTAGCGGCTGGGGCCCGATTGGTCAACGCCAAATCCCGATTATTTTCACCCATTTGCCCCATTGCGCAACCCGGTCGCACTTGACAGTCGCAGGCACCGCACCTAGCATGGCATGCTTTTCGCCCAGTAGCTTTCACGAACGTGGATATTGAAGCCGTCTATTCATTGACCAGCGACGACCGTGCGGCCGTCGATGCACTGATCCGGGAGCGTTTGCACTCGGAGGTTGTACTGATCAACCAGATCAGCCACTACATCATCAATAGCGGCGGCAAGCGTCTGCGTCCGGTCATCCTGCTACTGGCAGCCCGCGCCTTCGGCTATGAGGGCGAGGACCACCATGAACTGGCGGCTGTCGTGGAGTTTATCCACACGGCGACCCTGTTGCACGACGATGTGGTCGATGCCTCGGACCTGCGCCGGGGCAAGGAGACGGCCAACAGCGTCTGGGGCAACGAGGCCAGCGTGCTGGTCGGTGACTTCCTCTACTCCCGCGCCTTCCAGATGATGGTCAGCGTCAAGAGCATGCGCGTGATGGAG
Source organism: Thiohalomonadaceae bacterium (assembly GCA_041547565.1). Lineage (GTDB taxonomy): Bacteria > Pseudomonadota > Gammaproteobacteria > Thiohalomonadales > Thiohalomonadaceae > JBFEUI01. Next base: position 1,011 of record JBFEUI010000139.1, on the reverse strand, counting down.
ATCCTCGCCGAGGCAACCAACACCATCGCCGAGGGCGAGGTCAAGCAGCTGCTGAACGTGCACAATGCCGAGCTGGACGAGGCGGGCTACCTGGATGTCATCAAGGACAAGACGGCCAAGCTGTTCGAGTCGGCCGCCCAGCTTGGCGCGGTGCTGACCGACCGTCCTGCTGAAGAGGAGCGGGCCCTGGCCGAATACGGCATGCACCTTGGCATCGCCTTCCAGCTGATTGATGATGCCCTCGACTACAGTTCGACGGCCGAGGACCTGGGCAAGAATATCGGTGATGACCTTGCCGAGGGCAAGCCTACCCTGCCGCTCATCCACGTCATGCAAAACGGCGATGAGGAACAGGCGGCGCTGGTCAAACGGGCGGTAGAGAACGGCGGCAAGGAAGATTTGGAGGCGATACGCAAAGCCATTGAATCTACCGGCGCCATCGCTTACACTTCCGCCTCCGCACAACGCGAAGCGGACAAGGCGATAGCCGCCCTCTCGGTCATTGCCGAGTCGCCCTACAAAGAGGCACTCATTGCCATCGCCAACTTCGCGGTAAAACGCAGCTTTTAGCGATCTATATCGGCGTGTAGCGCAGCCTGGTAGCGCACTTCCTTCGGGAGGAAGGGGTCGGAGGTTCGAATCCTCTCACGCCGACCAATTTTCTATCTTTACAGATTTCCACCAACCTGTGATATCGCAGAGTTACTTAAGGATTCCTCGAGGGGATGAGAACCTCCGAAGGAGTTCGACCGAATTGCAGAGGCAATTCGGAACATTGAGGCCCTGCCGAGATGGCCCGCAGGGCGAAGGGCCATAGGCCCGAAGTCATCCTCTCACGCCGACCAATTTTCTGCCCCCCCCAGAGACATCTTCAGAGACCTCTTCACCAGGGATTGCTCACGTCCCCAAAAGACATGCCTAGAGAATGAGAACCTGCGAAGGAGTTCGACCGAATCGCCGCAGGCAATTCGGAACATCGAGGTTAGCCGAGAGGAGCCCGTCGGGAGAAAT
>JBFEUI010000138.1:0-5461 GCA_041547565.1 Thiohalomonadaceae bacterium | reverse complement strand
GAAGGGTGAAGGGTGAAGGGTGAACAAGATTGTTGGCAGCAAAGGTTTACTGTCAACCTCGCTTCACTCCTCACACTTCACTCTTCACTCTTCACTTTCTAGCGTTTCATCGAATCGAAGAACTCGGCGTTGGTCTTGGTATCCTTCAGCTTGTCGTGCAGAAACTCCATCGCCGCCAGTTCATCCATGGGATGAAGCAGCTTGCGCAGTATCCACATCTTCTGCAACTCTTCAGGCTTGGTAAGCAACTCCTCGCGGCGCGTGCCGGAGCGGTTGATATTGATAGACGGGTAGAGGCGCTTCTCGGCAATCTTGCGGTCCAGGTGGACTTCCATGTTGCCGGTGCCCTTGAACTCCTCGTAGATCACATCGTCCATGCGTGAACCGGTCTCGACCAGCGCCGTAGCCAGAATGGTCAGACTACCACCCTCTTCGATGTTCCGTGCGGCACCGAAAAAGCGCTTCGGCCGGTGCAGCGCATTGGCATCGACACCACCTGTCAGCACCTTGCCGGAGGATGGGATCACCGTGTTGTAGGCACGCGCCAGACGGGTGATGGAGTCGAGCAGGATCACCACATCCTTCTTGTGTTCCACCAGGCGCTTGGCCTTCTCGATCACCATCTCGGCCACCTGCACGTGGCGGCTGGCCGGCTCATCAAAGGTCGAGGAGACCACTTCGCCGCGAACCGAGCGGGCCATCTCGGTCACCTCTTCCGGGCGCTCGTCGATCAACAGCACGATGAGATAGCACTCGGGGTGCTTGCTGGTGATTGACTGGGCGATATTCTGCAGCATCATGGTCTTACCGGCCTTGGGCGGGGAGACAATCAGGCCACGCTGGCCCTTGCCGATCGGTGCCACCAGATCAATCACCCGTGCGGTGATATCCTCGGTACTGCCGTTACCCATCTCCAGTGACAGGCGCTGGTTGGCGTGCAACGGCGTCAGATTTTCAAACAACACCTTGTTCTTGGCATTTTCCGGCGGCTCGTAGTTGATCTCGTCCACCTTAAGCATGGCGAAGTAGCGCTCACCCTCTTTCGGGGGACGGATTTTTCCGGAAACGGTATCACCGGTGCGCAGACTGAAACGGCGAATCTGGCTGGGAGAGACATAGATGTCATCCGGGCCGGCCAGATAGGAACTGTCCGCTGAACGCAGGAAACCAAAACCATCCTGCAGTATCTCCAACACCCCGTCACCGTAGATATCTTCACCACTTTTGGCGTGCGCTTTGAGGATGGAGAAGATAATGGCCTCTTTACGTGAGCGGGCAATATTTTCAATGCCCATGGAGGCGGCGAGGTCTATCAGTTCAGAGGCGGGTTTACGCTTCAGTTCCGTCAGGTTCATGATGATTGCCGTTAGTAGCTATTTGTTTTGATGAAAATAGGTATGCGGAGAAGAGTTATTAATTATCTTGCTTGGGGAATAGAGTTGTTCTGGTAATTCAGGCCCTGGGTAGGGCCACTGCAGCCGCAGTCCTGGCAGACAACGGTCAAGTGTTGGCAGAGCTTAGCACCAAGTTCAGGGGGCGTCCAGCCCAAACAACGGGCTGGACGCGGATATCTGTTACAAATTGCTGTCGATAAAGGCGGTCAACTGCGATTTGGATACTGCGCCCACCTTGGTGGCCTCGACATTACCGTTTTTAAACAGCATCAGCGTGGGAATGCCACGAATGCCGTATTTGGGCGGCGTATTGGGGTTCTCGTCGATATTGAGTTTGGCCACCTTCAACTTGCCTTCGTACTCGTCAGCAATCTCATCAAGTATCGGTGCAATCATCTTGCAGGGGCCACACCAGTCAGCCCAATAATCTACCAGTACGGAGCCCTCGGCATTGATGATTTCGCTGTCAAAGGTGTCGTCTGTTACGTAAACGATTTTGTCGCTCAAAGTATGATGCCTCCACGTGTCGGGTGACCTGATATTATTCTGCGCAGGCGCCCCTTTAATTTCTCGTTCTATCCTGCATAAGACCAATTTGAGCCCAATCTGTAATGCATTGCAAGCCCAATTGTCCTCGTTTTTTGTTATTCTTCCGAAGCTATGACAGATACACACCTTACAGACACCAAATTCAGCGACTTCGATCTGCCCCAGGAACTTCTGCAAGGCATTGAAGAAACAGGCTTTTCCAACTGCACACCTATTCAGGCGGAGACTCTGCCGCTGGTCCTGGCCGGCAAGGATGTGGCGGGGCAGGCCCAAACCGGCACGGGAAAAACCGCCGCTTTTCTTATCGCGCTCTACAATCGACTGCTGACCGCGCAAACACCGGCAACACGTAGCCTGAAGCAGCCCCTGGCACTGGTACTGGCCCCGACGCGTGAACTGGCGATACAGATACACAAGGACGCGGAACTGCTGGGCAGCCACACCGGCTTTAAAATCGGTCTGGTCTACGGCGGCACCGGATATGAACAGCAGCGGCGCATGCTGGAGGAGGGGGTCGATGTACTGATCGGTACCCCGGGCCGCCTGATCGACTACTTCAAACAACACCTGTTCGACCTGCGTGCCTGCGAGGTGATGGTACTGGACGAGGCCGATCGGATGTTCGACCTCGGCTTCATCAAGGACATACGCTATATCCTGCGCCGCCTGCCCGAACCGAGCGAGCGGCTGAGCATGCTGTTCTCCGCCACCCTCTCCCATCGTGTTGAAGAGCTCGCCTACGAGCACATGAACAACCCGGAGCATGTCGAGATCGTCTCCGAGCAGGTCACGGCGGACAGGGTGGTCCAGTCGGTCTACTACCCGGCCAACGACGAGAAGATCCCGCTGCTGTTCGGGCTGTTCAAGAAGCTTGAACCGCAACGCTCGATTATCTTCGTCAATACCAAGCGGGAGGCCGATCGCGTCTGGGGCTATATGGAGGCCAACGGCTACCCCACTGCGATCCTCTCCGGCGATGTGCCACAGAAAAAACGCCAGCGCCTGCTGTCGCTGTTCGAACAGGGCGAATACCCGGTACTGGTTGCCACCGATGTCGCCGCGCGCGGCCTGCACATCCCTGGGGTGACCCACGTCTTCAACTATGACCTGCCGCAGGACGCAGAGGACTATGTCCACCGCATCGGGCGCACCGCCCGTGCCGGTGCCACCGGCGTGGCTGTCAGCTTCGCCTGCGAGGAATTCGCCTTCTCCCTGGGGGACATCGAAGAGTACATCAACGCCCGCATTCCGATGGAGCCCATTGTCGAAGAACTGCTCATCAAACCGCCCAATCCCCCAAAAAAACCGGAACGCAGAAAGCGCCCCAGTGGCAGCGATAAGCGTGACGGGGGTGGTCGCGGTCGGAGTGGAAAAGGCCGGGGTCGGGGTTCCCGGGACGGCGGCAACCGCCAGCGACGCCGCAAAGACTAGACACATCTAGATGTCGGCGAAAAAGAAAAAAACCGTCAAGATCACTTCGGAGAACAAGTGTGATCTGTGCAGCGCGTCGAAGTGCTGCACCTACATCACGCACCACCTCGACACGCCGCGCTCCAAACAGGACTTCGAACTGCTGTTATGGCAGGTCTCGCACGAACACGTACAACTGTACAAGGACGAGGACGGCTGGTTTTTGCTCATCGACACACCATGCGGCCACCTGCTTCCGGATGGGCGCTGCGGCATCTACGAAACCCGTCCGCCCATCTGCCGCGACCACTCCAACGACTACTGCGAGTACGACGCCCCGGCGGAAGAGGGCTTCGACCTGTACTTCCCTGATTATGAGTCGCTGCTGGAGTACTGCCGCAAACGCTTCAAGAAATGGGATAAAAAGAAGAAATAAGACCAGATACAAGTTACAGGCCGCCCGCAAACAGCGCTACCTGCTTTGCCGACAGATTACCCATCAACTTTTATCTTGTATCTTTAAACTTTAATCTTAATTCTTATTCTGGGTGTATGTCCCGGAAGCTGCGAATCGCCTCGAACTCCGCCACATCCCGCTCCGGCTGCGTACTGTCGGGTTTATACACCGCCAGCAACCAGCGAATGCCGTACTCACGTGCCGAGCGCAACACCGCCAGACTGTCGTCCACCAGCAGGGTCCGCTCCCTGTCGAACGGCTCGTCCTGCTGCAGGCGCTCCCAGAAATCACCGTGCTCCTTCGGCATGCGGTAGTCGTGGGAGCAGATCACCCCGTCAAAATGGCCCCCCAGCCGGGTGCGCTCCATTTTCAACTCCAGGCTCTTGGCGTGGGCGTTGGTCACCAGTACCACCCGCTTGCCCGCACCCCGGGCCGCATCGAGAAATTCGGTGACGTGGGGATGAACCGCAATAAGGTGATCGACCTCTTCCTTTAACAGTGCGATATCCAGCCCCAGCTGCTCGGTCCAGTAGTCGATGCAATACCAGTCCATGGTGCCTTCCACGGCACGAAACCGGGGATAGAGTTCATTTTTGGCCTCATAGAGCGCCAGACCGTGCTTCTCGGCATAGCGCTGCGGCACATGCTCGACCCAGAAGTAGGTGTCGAAATTCAGGTCCAGCAGGGTGCCGTCCATATCGAGCAGGACCGTATCAATGGCATTCCAGTCAATCATGGCTCGCAGGATACACATATGTCGATGAAGGGTGAAGGGTGAGCGGCCACCACCGTATCTTTCCTATTCACCTATTCACCTCATTGATTTTCCCCGCTTCACTGTTTAATGCCAAACTGCGGTGTTCGGGTTATCATGGTCAGACACGTTAACCGAGCCCTTTCATGCGAGAAAAACCACGCATCCTCGGGACCCAGACCCTGGCCCGCACCCGCCTGTTTCACATCGAACAGGTCGACCTGCGTTTTGCCAATGGTGTCGAAACCCGTTATGAACGGCTTATCGGCTCACCCCAGGGTGCCGTGCTGGTGGTACCGGTACTGGAGGACGACACCATCCTGTTGATTCGTGAGTATGCAGCGGGGGTCGATCGTTACGAACTGGCCCTGCCCAAGGGCCGCATCGAACAGGGTGAAGCGATCCTTGAGGCGGCCAACCGCGAGATCATGGAAGAGATAGGTTATGCGGCGCACAAGCTCAACCACCTGACCTCACTCAGCCTGGCCCCGGGCTACCTGGGTCACTATACCCACGTGGTGCTGGCACAGGATCTCTATCCGCAAAAGCGTGAAGGCGACGAGCCGGAGGAGATCGAGGTGGTGCCCTGGAAACTCACCCACCTGAACGAGCTGTTGCTGGAGGATGAGTTTACCGAGGCCCGCAGCATGGCGGCCCTGTTCCTGACGCGGGAGTTACTGGAGCATGGGTGAGGCATCGACCTGCGAATTGCTCACACCGGCAACGCGTATCGCGATCAAAGCCGGTCGCCGCATCCTGGAGGTCTACGAGGCCGGCTTCAATGTGGAGGAAAAGGAGGACAAAACGCCGCTTACCGAGGCCGATATGGCCGCCAGCGCCATTATCGAGGAGGGGCTGCATGCGCTCACCCCCGATTTGCCGGTATTGACCGAGGAG
>JBFEUI010000137.1:0-5570 GCA_041547565.1 Thiohalomonadaceae bacterium | reverse complement strand
GTCTCGGCCAAGGGCCGGGGCATTGGCGCGGGACTCTATGACGACTTCCTGCAGATCGACGCGCCCATCAACCGCGGCAGCTCCGGTGGCCCGTCGTTCAATCTTCGGGGCGAGGTGGTGGGCGTGAACACCGCGATCTTCTCTCCCAGCGGCGGTAATGTCGGCATCGGCTTCGCCGTGCCGGCTTCCATGGCCGAAGGTGTCGTGGCCGACCTCAAGGCGCATGGCAGCGTCGCGCGCGGCTGGCTTGGCGTGCTGATCCAGGATGTAACCCGTGAACTGGCCGAATCATTCGGCATGAAGACGCCACATGGAGCACTGGTGGCGGAGGTGATGGACGGTTCGCCTGCCGCGAATGCCGGTCTGAAAGAGGGCGATATCATTACCTCCTTTAACGGCAGCAAGATCACGTACTCCTCTGATCTGCCGCCGCTTGTCGGTCGGGTGCGTGCAGGCAGTGTCGCCACTTTGCAGCTAATGCGTGACGGCAAGAGCCGTGTTGCCAAGGTGACCATCGGCGAGTTGCCTAAGGAGGAAGAATTCCAGCAGGCCACCGCCAAGGAGAAAAAATCAAAGTCGAACATGCTGGGCATGAGCGTGCTGGCGGTGCCGGATGAAGTCCGCGAACTCTCCGGTGTGGAAGAGGGTGGCGTTGCGGTCGAGGGTGTCGAGCCCGGGGCGGCAGCCGATGCGGGTATCCGCAGCGGCGATGTCATCGTCAAGCTGAACGGCATAAAACTCAAGGGTGTCGAGCACTTCAGGCAGGTGGTCAATGCACTGCCCAGGGGCAAGTCGGTACCGGTATTGATCCGGCGCCGCAGTGGTCCCATGTTCCTGGCGCTCAGGGTGCCGGAGTAAGTGACACGGCGACTTCAGCTGATTGTGCGTAGCGGCTGTTCGCTGTGCGAGGCGATGCAGCTTGAGCTGGAAGCGCTGCGGACACGCTACGACTTTGAGCTGGAACTGGTCGATGTGGATAGTGCCGTGGCACTGAGCGATAAATATGGTGACAAGGTGCCCGTCCTCAGGGGGGCGGGCAGCGAAATCTGCCACTATTTTCTTGACCCGGAAAAGCTTGAGAACTATTTCGCATCCCACTGATTTTAGGTAGAATTCCAAAAGTTGAATAAATCCGATGAGGCACCTGAGGGTGCCTCTTTGTTTATCCCTGAACAGATTCTGGTAACACGTGACAGACCTCAAGCATATTCGCAACTTCTCCATCATCGCCCATATCGACCATGGCAAATCCACCATTGCCGACCGTTTTATCCAGGTATGCGGCGGCTTGAGCGACCGGGAGATGTCCGAGCAGGTGCTCGACTCGATGGACCTGGAGCGTGAGCGGGGGATCACCATCAAGGCCCAGAGCGTCTCTCTGCAATACAAGGCAAAGGACGGCGAGACCTATCTGCTCAATTTCATCGACACCCCCGGCCACGTCGATTTTTCCTATGAGGTGTCACGATCGCTGGAGGCCTGTGAGGGTGCCCTGCTGGTGGTCGATGCCTCTCAGGGGGTCGAAGCCCAGTCGGTGGCCAACTGCTACACGGCGATCGATCTGGGTCTGGAAGTGGTGCCGGTGTTGAACAAGATCGACCTGCCGGCGGCAGAGCCGGAACGGGTTATCGATGAAATTGAGGACATCATCGGCATCGAATCCCATGATGCCACCCTGGTCAGCGCCAAGACTGGACAGGGCATCGATGATCTGCTGGAGGACCTGATTAGCAAGATTCCGGCGCCGGAGGGTGATCGTGAGGCACCGCTCAAGGCGCTGATTATCGACTCCTGGTTCGACAACTACCTGGGCGTGGTTTCGCTGGTGCGGGTGGTCGAGGGCACGCTGCGCAAACGTCAGAAATTTACCGTCATGTCCACGGGGCAAAGCCATCAGGCCGACCGCCTCGGGATATTCACCCCGAAGATGAATGACACGGAGGTGTTGCAGGCCGGCGAGGTGGGCTACGTGATTGCCGGTATCAAGGATATCTACGGCGCCCCCGTGGGGGATACCCTGACACACACGGATAAACCGGCCGACAAGGCCCTGCCCGGCTTCAAACAGGTGCAACCCCGCGTTTTTGCCGGCCTGTTCCCTATCAGTTCGGAAGACTACGAAGACCTGCGTGATGCGCTGGGCAAGTTGAAATTGAATGATGCGGCACTGTTTTATGAACCGGAGACCTCCCAGGCCCTGGGTTTCGGTTTCCGCTGCGGTTTCCTCGGCATGCTGCACATGGAGATCATTCAGGAGCGGCTGGAACGGGAGTATGACCTGGACCTGATCACGACCGCACCGACTGTAATCTACGAGGTTGAGACCGTGCAGGGTGAGGTGCTCAAGGTCGATAATCCCAGCAAGCTGCCACCGGTGAATGTGATTGCCGAGATCCGCGAGCCGATTATCACTGCAAACATCCTGGTGCCGCAGGATTACCTGGGCAACGTAATCACCCTGTGCGTGGAAAAACGCGGGGTGCAAAAGAAGTGCACTACACCGGCAGCCAGGTCTCCATGAGCTACGAGCTGCCGATGAACGAGGTGGTGCTGGACTTCTTTGACCGGCTCAAGTCGGTCAGCCGGGGCTATGCCTCGCTGGACTACCAGTTCGACCGCTTTCAGACGGCTGATCTGGTACGACTCGACATCCTGATAAACAGTGAAAAGGTTGACGCACTTTCAATCATCGTCCACCGTGACCAGGCGCAGATGCGCGGGCGTGAACTGGCCGAGAAGATGCGTGAGTTGATACCGCGGCAGATGTTTGATGTGGCGATACAGGCGGCGATCGGCTCGCACATTATTGCCCGCACCAACGTCAAGGCGCTGCGCAAGAACGTGACAGCCAAGTGTTACGGGGGCGATGCCACACGCAAACGCAAGTTGCTGGAAAAGCAGAAGGCGGGTAAAAAGCGTATGAAGCAGGTCGGCAGCGTGGAAGTGCCGCAGGAGGCCTTCCTGGCCATTCTTGACGTGGGTAAGGACAAGTAACGATGAGTTTTCCGGCATTTCTGGTTCTGGCGACGTTTGTAACCGGTCTAATCTGGGCCATGGATGCACTCTATTTCGCCCCCCGGCGACAGCAGCGTGCTGCGGCACCGGCTGAACACGGGGAGAGTGAGGGGACGGCGCGTGCCGGGGCGGCACCCAAGGAGCCGTATATCGTCGACCTGGCCCGCTCCTTCTTCCCCATCGTGCTCATTGTGCTGGTGGTACGCTCTTTTGTCGTTGAGCCGTTTCGAATTCCCTCCGGTTCCATGATGCCGACCCTGCTGGTGGGCGATTTTATCCTGGTCAACAAGTACAGCTACGGCATCCGCCTGCCGGTGCTGAACAGGAAGGTGATCGATATCGCCGATCCGGCCCGTGGCGATATTGTGGTGTTTCGCTACCCGGAAAATCCCAGTGTCGACTACATCAAGCGGGTTGTCGGAGTGCCGGGTGACCACATTGCTTACCGCAATAAAATTCTATATATAAATGGTAACCAGGCCGAGCAGAGCCCTGTAGCGGCCTATGTCGGCGTTGGCGGGGGCGCCAGGATGACCGGCGCCAGCCACCGCACGGAAGACCTGCTGGGTGTGAAACATGATATTCTGGTCGATACCCGAAGGGCGGACATGAATTTTGAATTTGTCGTGCCGGAAGACGAATACTTCGTCATGGGTGATAATAGGGATAACAGCCGTGACAGCCGTTTCTGGGGAACGGTGCCGGATGAAAACCTGGTCGGCAAGGCATTTTTTATCTGGATGAACTGGGATTCCAAGACAGATGGATTTGTCGACTGGACTCGTTTGGGCTCAACAATTGAATAAACAAATGGAGCAGCACGAATGAACCTTCCAAACAGGCAACGGGGAATTTCGCTGGGATCGATGCTGATTGGTGCCGTCATTATTGTGGTGATCGCGATGATCGCCATTAAGCTTTTTCCTCCCTACCTGGAGGCCTATCAGATTGAAGAGTCGATCAATAGTGTGGTGGATGAGGCAAACAGGGAAAAGCTTGGCCCGCTGGAGATTCGTGACAGGATTTCAAAACGATTCGCCGTGAACGATATCAAATCCGTTGACAAGAAAGATATCAAGATAGCTCGAGAAGGCTATCAGTATATCATTACAGTGGAATATGAACGCGTTATCCACTTCGTGCACAACATTGATTTTCTACTGACATTCAGTAACCAAGCAGAGGTGAAGGCGATTTGAGGCAACCCCTCGATGCACTGGTTCGAACGCTCGGCTACCAGTTCAATGACCCGATGCTTCTGGAAAGTGCGCTGACTCATCGCAGTGCAGCGGCACAAAATAACGAGCGTCTTGAATTTCTTGGCGATGCCATCCTGAGCTTCGTCATTTCGGCAGAACTTTACAACCGGTTTCCCCAGGCAAACGAAGGCAAGCTGAGTCGGCTGCGTGCCTCCCTGGTGAAAGGGGAAACGCTGGCAGAACTGGCACGGGAACTGCGCCTGGGTGATTATTTGCGGCTGGGTTCGGGGGAACTTAAAAGCGGCGGCTTCCGGCGCGAGTCCATCCTGGCCGATGCCTTTGAGGCCGTGCTCGGTGCGATCTATCTTGATTCGGATATCGCGACCGTCAAACCGCTAATACTTGCGCTGTTTGCCGAACGCCTGGAGCAGGCGCGCCCGGAAACGGCGCAGAAAGATCCCAAAACCCGGTTGCAGGAGTTGTTGCAGTCGCGGCACAGCCCATTGCCCAGTTACGATGTGTTGTCAGTAGAGGGCAAGGCGCATGAACAGACGTTCACGGTAAGCTGTGAAGTGGACGGCCTGGGTGAGGCCGCGGTGGGTGTGGGCAGCAGCAGGCGCAAGGCGGAGCAGGCCGCCGCAGACGCCGCATTGAGACAACTTGCAGATGACTGATACAGACGATTTTCGCAGCGGGTATGTCGCCATCGTCGGACGCCCCAACGTGGGCAAGTCGACCTTGATGAACCATATCCTGGGGCAAAAGATTTCCATTACCTCGCATAAGCCGCAGACGACGCGTCACCGCATCCTGGGGATAAAAACCGGCGATGACTACCAGTGTGTCTATGTCGATACGCCCGGCCTGCACCTCAATGCCAAAAAGGCGATGAACCGCTATATGAATCGCGCGGCCAGCGCCAGTCTGGAGGATGTGGATCTGGTGCTGTTTGTGGTCGAGGCGGAAAACTGGACCGAAGAGGATGACAATGTCCTGGCCAGACTCAAGGGTCTGCGCGCCCCGGTGGTCATGGTGGTGAACAAGGTTGACCGTATCCGGGACAAAGAGGCACTGTTGCCGACCCTGCAGGGGCTGGAGACAAAGGGACAGTTCGCGGAAATTATCCCCCTGTCGGCACTCAAGGGAGACAACATCGATCAGCTTGAACAGCTGGTGGTCAGCTACTTGCCGGCGATGCCGCCGATGTACCCCGAGGACCAGATAACCGATCGCAGTGAACGCTTTCTTGCCGCCGAGATTGTCAGGGAAAAACTGATGCGGCGCATGGGCAAGGAGCTGCCCTATGCGGTGACGGTGGAGATCGAGTCGTTCAAGGCGGATGCGCAGAAGAACCTG
>JBFEUI010000136.1:0-5614 GCA_041547565.1 Thiohalomonadaceae bacterium | reverse complement strand
TTCGAGCAGTTTCTGTTCTACCGTCAGTGGCGCCAGCTCAAGCACTATGCCAACGAACGTGGCGTGATTCTTTTCGGCGACATGCCGATCTTCGTTGCCCATGACAGTGCCGATGTCTGGATGCAGCCCGATTACTTCAAGCTTGACGGCGATGGACAGCCTTCTGTCGTGGCCGGTGTGCCCCCCGACTACTTCTCAGAGACCGGTCAGCGCTGGGGCAATCCTCTGTATGACTGGGACAAGATGGAACAACAGGGCTTTGACTGGTGGCTGCAGCGGCTGGCTGTGCTGTTGCGGCAGTTTGACCTGTTGCGCATCGATCACTTTCGCGGCTTTGAGGCGTGCTGGGAGATACCTGCCCATGAGCAGACCGCCATTAACGGCCAGTGGCTCAGCTCGCCGGGTGGCAAACTGTTTGACCGGTTGCACGAACATTTCGATCCGCTACCGATAGTCGCCGAGGACCTGGGTATCATTACCGATGAGGTGACCGCGCTGCGTGACAGATATGCGCTGCCCGGTATGAAGATCCTGCATTTTGCTTTCTCCGGCAATGCCGACAACCCCTATCTGCCGCATGCCCATGTACCGAACTGTGTGGCCTATACCGGCACGCATGACAACGATACTACCCTCGGCTGGTTCAGTGCGCTTGATGAACAGACGCAGTCTTACGTGCTGGATTACCTGGGGACCCAGGCGGAGAGCATGCCGTGGTCGCTGATTCGTGTGGCCTACGCTTCGGTCGCACGGCTGGCGATGATTCCAATGCAGGATGCCCTCGCGCTGGGTAGCGAGGCGCGCATGAATGTGCCCGGTACCACGGAAGGGAACTGGGAATGGCGTTTTGAATGGGGGCAGCTTGCTGACGATGTCCCGGAACGTCTGCGCCACATGGCACGTATCTATCAACGTTGACAGCGCGTGTGGAACTCGGCTAAGTTTCTACTAAGTCTATAAAATAAAAATAAATTTTTACTTTTTATTACTATATTATTACTATCCTATATTCTTAACTGACTTGGTCTGATAAAGGCACACGCCCTTGAAAAAGGGTGCACGCAAAGCCACCGGTCTAAGGGGCAAACCTATGACAGCGGGGTTACCTGATTAACGTGAACAGTACACATCCACAACTACATTCGTATATTACCCTGTATGACGACGCACAATGCAACGGGTGGCGCAGGCCGTGAGCATTATCCCGCGGACCATTAAGGGCTTTATCCTGGTCATTGCCCTGCTGGTGTCCCTGCTACTTTTCGCCGGTGTCTATTATGCGATCTCGACCGTGTATGACTACACGGTGCGTGAAGATGCCCACAATATCTCCAAGCTGATTGCCAAACATACATTCAATGGCATGTATCAGGTCATGCGCCGCGGCTGGACACGCAAGGAGGTCGATGATTTTATCGCCTCGACGCGCGAGGCCTACGAGAACACCCCCTATTCACTGAATATCTACCGCGGCCCAAGGGTCGAGCAGTTGTTCGGTCCGATTGAGCAGCCCGAGATGGATGCGGTGGTAAACAGAGTATTTCGCATGGCGGTGCCCAGCTATACGGAGCAGGAGAGTGGGCTGCGCTATGTCTACCCGATGACGGCACGCAAGGAGTGCCTGAAATGCCACACCAATGCAAAGGTGATGGATGTGCTGGGCGTGATTGAGCTGAAGCAGGACCTGGCACCGCTGGTGAAAAAGGCGCGCTCGAATTTCCTGTTTGCGCTGATGTTTATCGCGCCCATTCCGCTTATCGGCGCATTTGCCGCGGCCTACCTGATTACCCGGCGCATGGACCGCGCGGTGCAGCAGCTGCGCAAGAATGTGCAGAGCATTACCCGGGTCTCCGATCTGAAAAACATAGATATGGCCAGCCAGGAGACCGGTTTTGAGGATTTCAATGAAATCCTGCACGGCATCCAGGAGTTGTCGGATAAACTGCGTAATTTTGCCGTCGACAAGGACCTGCTGGAGTTTGAGATACGCCTGCTCGAGCGCTTTATTATCACCTCGGACGTGGTGCGCGACTGGCACGAATACATTAAAACCCTGTTGCTGGAGATCAATGCCTTAATCCCCTCCTACAACATGTTCTCCCTGTTCAAGTCCGACGACTCCAATTTTGAGCTGGAGGTGTTCTGGCGCGCACCGCCTTCGGAGGAGTCCAAGATTCTGCTTGAACTGAATGCCAGCAAGGCGCTGTTGACCGACCCCAACCTCGGGGATGGCAAGCAGCTGAACATTAACCACCATGTGGCCGAGGCCGGTGCGCCGGAACTGCATCTGAACCAGGAAGAGATCGAGGTGCAGACCAAATCGCTGGTGGTCGATGCCCCTATGATTGGGGGGATTGTCGGTATCGGTGTGCAGGCCGAACAGATCAAGGACCCGACGCGCCTGCTGGTGGTCGAGAGCATTCTCTCCACCCTGCTCAATGTGGTCGGTTCGGTCAAGGCCATCTCCAAGTACACCCGTGAGCTGGAGTACTACGCCACACGCGACCCGTTGACCAACCTCTATAACCAGCGTGTCTTCTGGGACCTGATGGAGTATGAGATCGGGCGTGCCGAACGTCATGCCCACCGCTTCGCGCTGCTGGTGATCGACCTGGACAACTTCAAGCACATCAATGACACCTATGGGCATGCGGTGGGCGACCGTTACCTGCAGGCGATGGCCGAGGGTATACAGCAGGAGTTGCGCAAGGGGGATGTGTTTGCCCGTTACGGCGGCGATGAGTTTGTCATTCTGCTGCCGGAGATCGAGCAGGGTATGCCCTATGCCACGGCCGAACGCATTCTCAAAGCCACCGAGGCCGTGGAGATCGAAAGTGACGACGGCGTCAAGATCCGGGCCACGGTCTCCATCGGTATTGCAGTGTGGCCCGATCATGCCGGGACCACCAAGGAACTGTTCCTGTTTGCCGACAACATGATGTACAAGGCCAAGGCCGAGGGCAAGAACCGCCTGGTCTTCCCCGGTGAGGATGATCTGCTGGAGGCGTTTCGCGAGGTCAGCGAGAAAAGTGCCATGGTCACCCGGGCGGTGGAGGAGCGCTGGGTCGAGGCCTATTTTCAGCCCATCATCGCCACCCGTAATGACGAACTTCAGGCCTACGAAGTGCTCAGCCGTATCCAGATCCCCGATGGGGACCTGTTGGGCGCGGGGGAGTTTATCGAAATTGCCGAACAGTTGGGCATCATACACAAGCTCGATTATGTGGTGATGGAAAAGGCGTTCCAGCAGGCTCGCCAGTCGAATTATGCCGGCCTTCTGTTCATCAACATCTCGCCCAAGGCACTGGTGCTGAATGAGTTCTTCCAGACGGTAAAACAGCTGATCGGTGCGGCCGGTATTGAACCCGGGCAGGTTGTGTTCGAGCTGACCGAGCGTGAGACGGTGAAGAATATGCGCCTGCTGGAGCGTTTCGTACAGCGCCTGCACATGGAAGGGTTCAAATTTGCCATCGACGATTTCGGCTCGGGTTTTTCATCCTTCCACTACATCAAACGTTTCCCTATCGATTTCATCAAGATCGAGGGCGAGTTCATCATGAATATGCTGGTGGATGAGCGCGACCGTGCCTTTGTCGACAGTATCGCGCTGCTGGCCAGGGAATTGAACATCGAGACCATCGCTGAATTTATCGAAAACGACGAGGTTTACCGGCAGGTCAAGGAAGTCGGTATTGCACTGGCCCAGGGTTACCATATCGGCCGGCCGGTACCGCAAATCGGGATGGAACAAATATAGACAGACCGTTGCATGTGTACCCGGCCTGGAGCCGGGTAAGAATCACGCTGGTCCTGCAAAGCCGGGATTGAGTATGTGGTACCGAGGGAGGGACTCGAACCCTCAAGCTGTTGCCAGCGGGGGATTTTGAATCCCCTGCGTCTACCAGTTCCGCCACCTCGGCATGGGCCCGGCATTATAAGTGCTAAACGATAAAAGGTAAAAGAAAACGCCTGGGCTTTGGCGTGAGCGGGTAGCTGCCGCCCGCAACCTTGGCCTTTTGCCGCTTATCTACACTATAATTCCCGCCCCATGCGACGCAGTGATTTTCATTTTGAGCTTCCCGAGGATTTGATTGCCCAGCGCCCTGCCGAGCACCGGGGCAACAGCCGTCTGCTGGTGCTCGACGGGGCAGGCGCTAGCGTGGAAGACCGTCTGTTCCAGCAGTTGCCTGAGTTGTTGCGAGCGGGCGATCTGCTCGTGTTCAATGATACCCGGGTGATCCCGGCACGGCTCTATGGCCGCAAGGCAACCGGCGGCAAGGTCGAGGTGCTGGTCGAGCGCATCATCGCCGAGGATCGGGTTCTGGCCCATGTGCGGGCCAGCAAGTCGCCAAAATCCGCCAGCTGGCTCGAGCTGGAGGGCGACCTGGATGTGAAGGTGCTGGGCCGGGAGGGGGATCTGTTCGAGCTGCATTTTCCCGGTTCCGTGCTTGAGCTGCTGGAGCGCTACGGGCGCATGCCGCTGCCGCCCTATATCGAACGTGAGGCGGAGGAGGGCGACAGCGAGCGCTACCAGACCGTCTACGCCAACCGCCCGGGCGCAGTGGCGGCGCCGACCGCGGGGCTGCACTTTGATGTCGGGATGATGAGCCGGCTGGAACAGATGGGGGTGGAGCAGGCCTTTGTCACCCTGCACGTCGGAGCCGGTACCTTCCAGCCGGTACGGGCCGACGATATCCGCGAGCATGTGATGCACGCGGAGTATCTGGAGGTGCCCGATGGCACCGTGGAGGCGATCGAACGGACCCGCCAGCGGGGCGGCCGGGTCATCGCGGTGGGTACCACCGTGGTGCGCAGCCTGGAGAGCGCCGCACGCGGCGGGAGTTTGCAGCCGTTTCAGGGTGAGACCGATATCTTCATCTACCCCGGTTACAGGTTCCGGGTAATCGATGCCCTGATCACCAATTTCCACCTGCCCGAGTCGACCCTGCTGATGCTGGTGAGCGCCTTCGCCGGCTACGAACAGACCCTGGCGGCCTATCGCCATGCGGTGGCGCAGCGCTACCGCTTCTTCAGTTACGGTGATGCGATGTTTGTGTTACCTGAAAGAGAAAAGTGACAAGAGGGAAGATAAAAGGGTAAGAATACTCGCGATTTGCAACATTTCGTGGAATGAAGAGAAGTCACAGGACTCCATTCATTTTATTTGTATCTTTTCTCTTGTACCTTGTATCTGAACATATGAAATTCGACTTAATCACAACCGACGGCCAGGCACGCAGGGGCCAGCTGAGCTTCGCGCGCGGCACGGTGCAGACGCCGGTATTCATGCCGGTGGGCACCTACGGCACGGTCAAGACCATGACCCCCGAGGAACTGAAGGAGATCGGGGCCGAGATCATCCTGGGCAACACCTTTCACCTGATGCTGCGTCCCGGCACCGAGGTCATCGGGGCGCACGGCGACCTGCATGATTTCATGCACTGGGAACGGCCTATTCTGACCGACTCCGGTGGTTTCCAGGTCTTCAGCCTGGGCGACATGCGCAAGATCACAGAAGAGGGCGTCACCTTCCGGTCGCCGGTGGATGGCTCGAAAGTGGAGTTGTCACCGGAAATTGCAATTCAGGTGCAGCGTGATCTTGGCTCGGACATCG
>JBFEUI010000135.1:0-5673 GCA_041547565.1 Thiohalomonadaceae bacterium | reverse complement strand
GGGGCGAAGAAGCGGGAGACAAAATCATTGTCGCCGCTGCCTGCAGCACACACGATAAGGCCTCGCAGGGGCAGGGTGGCAATGCGGGCCAAATCCGGTGTGCAGGTCAGCACGGCGGCCTCCGACTCCAGTTCCACCAGCCAGTCCTCACGCCCGTGGTGTGCAGCAACAACGGGCGTACCGAGAATGGTATCCAGCGCAACTTGCTGTGCCAGTGGTTTGGTGAAGTCGGCGGGAAATTCCATTTCAATGTCATCATCCCGGTGCTTGCAGACGAGCAGACCGCTTCGTGTATGAAAGCGTGCATCGGCATCGTGGGGCAGGCGCCCCGTCTCCCACAAAACATGAGCGGCGGCCAGTGTGGCATGGCCGCAGAGATTGACCTCGGTGGCGGGGGTGAACCACTTCAGTTCGAAACCATCGGCCAGGGGGCGGACGAAGGCGGTTTCAGAGAGGTTCATCTCTGCCGCAACGGACTGCATCCAGTCGGCTTCCTGCTCATCATCGAGAAGACAGACGGCAGCGGGGTTGCCACGGAATGGGGTGTCGGTAAATGCATCGACCTGGAAGAGGGTGGGCATTGAGATAAATCCATGAATTATTGAGTCAGTTCCATTTGTTGGGATTAGAACATATAACCCGGTAAAATCAGAATAATTAACCGCCACGCTGATTAATTCAGGATTTCGTCATGGACATCGCCAAGATAGCCACCACCCGTTACACCACCAAGGCCTACGACCCGCACAAGCGTATCGGCGCCGCACGGCTGGAAGAGCTCAAGACCCTGCTGCGCCATGCGCCTTCCTCAGTCAATTCCCAGCCCTGGCATTTCGTGATTGCCGAAACTCGTGAGGCAAAGGCGAAGATCGCCACCGCTACCACCGGTCCCTATGGCGGGAACGAGCAGAAGGTATTGAATGCTTCCCATGTGGTGGTGTTGTGTGCCCGCACCGAGCTGGACGATGCCCACCTTCAGCGGGTGCTTGAGCAGGAGGAGCGGGACGGCCGTTTTCCTACAGAGGAAGGCAAGGCGGCACAGGTAAAGGGGCGCGGGTTCTACGTGAACATGCATCGCAATGACCTGCACGACACGCAGCAGTGGATGGAGAAGCAGGTCTATCTCGCCCTCGGCACCCTGCTGATTGGCGCTGCCGCGCTGGAGATCGATGCCACCCCCATCGAGGGTTTTGACCGTGCAATTCTTGATGATGCCCTGGGATTGAACGAACGCGGTCTGAACGCTGTCGTGCTGGCCGCGCTCGGCTACCGTAGCGAAGACGACCTCAATGCTGTCCTGCCGAAGTCGCGCCTGCCGGCGGGCGAGGTGTTCACGGTTTTGTAATAACGGGAACGGCGGGTCTTATTTTCGCCGAGCGCCGCTGTAGATGCGGCTCAATGCATCCATTGCCGATTGCGGGATGTTGACGGCACCGCCCAGATCGGTGTTCATCAAATCGGCGTTGGTAAAATCGGCGTCGGCCAGGTCGGCCCCATCAAGACGGGTAAAACGCAGCGCCGCGCCGGTGAAATTTACCCGCATCAATTTTGTCTGGCTGAAATCGGCGTTCTCGGTGTCGGCGCCGGTCATGTTCGAATCGCTGAGATCGGCACCGCTCAGGTCGCTGTCGATCAGGATGCCGCGAAAGATAAAGCACTTCCTGCAGATAATGCCGCCCAGCTTGCTCTCCTCCATCAGCACGTCCTTGAGGTAGGCTCCGGACAGGTCCGCGCCCTCCGCCTTGATGCTGTTCATGTTGGCGCCGAACATGAAGGCCTCGACAAAGCGCGCCGCGGAGAGATCGGATCCGTCGAAGGTGGTGTGGAACAGGTCGGCCTTGGTGAAGTCGGCCTTCTGCGCGCTCACATCGATCATGTCCGCCCACTTTAGGTTGGCACCGCGAAAGTCGGCACCATCAAGCCGGGCACCGCGCAGGCGGGCATTCTCCAGTTTTACCCCGGTGAAGCTCGCGCCGCGCAGGTCGAGGCCGCTCAGGTCGCGTCCATTGAGGTCGCAGTGGCTCAGGTCGTGTTGCGCTTTCGGTGCGTTGCAGTCGCCGCGTGGCAGGGCGTGGAGTTGCAATGATACAGCCAGCAGGGCTGCAAGTGGCAGGTAGAGTTTACGTTGTCGTCTGTGCAGCATAAATTCGAGCCGGTAGCGTGTCTAATCCATTGACAGGTACTACTCAATATAGAGGCTGACCACGCTTGAACCAAGCTCGTGCAGATTTTATTTGCTACCGACAACTGGAAATTATAGCGGCTCTAAATTTCGATCCCCTTTATAATTCCTGTTTGAACATTAGGGGAAACGGTATTCTGAGCCCGTTTTCGTGGCACCCATTTTCGCAATATAATGTGCCTCATATTCATTCCAACAGTGACGACACAATGGGCAGAGCATATCAGAACCGAAAGGCATCCATGGCCAAGACGGCCGCCGCCAAGACCAAGGTCTACAGTAAATATGGCCGTGAGATCTATGTCTGTGCCAAGGCGGGCGGTGTCGAGCCCGACGGCAACCTCCCCCTGCGCGGCCTCATCGAGCGGGCCAAGAAGGACCAGGTACCTGCGCACGTCATCGACAAGGCGCTGGAGAAGGCCAGGGGTGGCGCCGGTGAAGACTACTCACCCGCCCGCTATGAGGGCTTCGGTCCCGGCGGCTGCATGGTGATCGTCGATTGCCTGACCGACAATCCCAATCGCACCATCGGTGATGTGCGCACCTGCTTCAACAGGGTGAAGGCCAAGCTTGGCACCCAGGGCACCGTCAGCCACATGTTCGACCACGCCGCCATCCTGGTATTCGAGGGCGACGAGGAGGCGGTGCTCGAGGCGTTGCTCGAGGCCGACGTCGATGTCACCGATATCGAGAACGAGGAGGGCAAACTCACCGTCTTCGTCCCCCATACCGAATACGGCAAGGCCAAGCAGACCATTATCGACAGTTTCGGCGATATCGACTTCGAGGTCGACGAGATCCAGTTTGTTCCCAAGGGCGCCACGCCCATCAGCGGCGATGACGTGGAACAGATGGAGAAATTCCTCGATATGCTCAACGACGTGGATGACGTGCAGAACGTCTACTACGATGCGGAGTTTTGATGGACTGAAGCATTGCATAAAAAAAGCCCCCGGAGACGGGGGCTTTTTTTGTCTGGAGGAAGGTGGGGCCCAGGTGTTTACGCGGCCTTCACTTCTTCCGGTTTTTCTTGTTCCGCCTGTAGCGTCTTCAGCTCCTGCTCCAGTTGCTGCTTCTCCTTGCGCAGGGTGGACAGGGCCTGTTCCGCCTTTTTGCGGGCATCGGACTCGTCCATCTTCTGCTTTTTCAGCGTCTTGAGCTTCTTCACCACGTTCTCCGGTGAGTCAGACAGGGTAACGCTGATGGCCTTGATGGCGCGCTCTTTCTCCGCCAGGCTCTCCTTGAGTTTTTTCAGCTGGCGCTCATTCTCGGCGCGCGCGTTGACGAGCTGCTGCTCGAGCTTCTGCTGGTTCGCCTGTGTCTCGGCAAGGCTGGCCTTGGCCTCCTCCAGCGCCTTCTGGCTCTCTGCCAGTTTCTGTTCCATTGCGGCGACAGCCTGCGCGGCCTGTTCCTCGGCCTTGCTGACCTTGGCTTCGGCTTCGGCTGAGCGCTTGATGGTGACATCGAGCGCCACTTTAAGCTCGTCCTGGCTACAGTTTTTCTCCAGGTTCAGGGCTTCAGCGGCTGTGTTCATCAGTACTTGCTTGCTGATCGCAAGCTCCTTCCAAACATTGAGTTGCAATTCTGCTTCGGTATCGGTCACGGGTTCTCCTGGGGGCTAGAAAGGGGTGTAAATACGACGGGGGATATTTGCGACAATCTTATGCACGGGCGCGACTATACAGAAAATTGCACGTTAAATCAACAGGATACCGATTGGTGTGGTCGTGTGGGTGGACGCTTATAGCTGGGGAAGGGTCGATCTGCTGCAAGATGAGGGTGCAAGGGATAAGTGGGATTAGATGATACTTTTCGAGCTAATCATTCGGCATGTCTGATCTGACATCAGTCATTCCAGGTATTCCTTTTGGTGGAGTGAATCACAGCTAATTCATTGATTTATAGAAATATTATTATGTTATAAACAACAACAACTGCTTCACATGCGTAACGGTTTCACATTAACCTACCAAATACTGTGTTTATGGCAGGCCAAGAAATTGTTATGGGTTCGCGGGTGCCGTAAGGCAGGACAGGGCAGTAACTACAGGAACATGGATGCTCCCACCATATTGTGTGCCGATGCGCATATCAGAAAAGGGGGGAAGCGTTATGCAAAAGTTGTGGACCAGTGACCTGAATACCGGCATCGCGGAGATTGATGCCGGGAACCGCAAGATTGTCGACTACGTCAATATTCTCAGTAAAGCCAAAACCAATGACGACAGCAAGGAACTCGGCAATGTGCTCGAGATGCTGCTCGACTACGTCTGTAACCACTTCATATTCGAAGAACACATGATGCAGCAGGCTGACTATCCGCACAGGGGTGCCCATGAGAAGGTGCACGAACTGTTTGCAAAAAAGCTGGCTGAGCTTCGCGGGCGCTTCCAGGCGGGAGAGACGCCTTTCGATGAGGTGATCGACATGCTGGTGAAGTGGGTGGATAAACATATCCGCATTGATGACCAGATGTATGCAGAGACCGTGCAGGAGAAGATCGATGAGGAGGGCGGGGAGACCTGGGTGAGTGGTGTGATGAAAAAGCTGTTTGGCTGACACTCGCGCAGCAACAAAATAAAGCCCCCGGAGACGGGGGTTTTTTTATGGATGACAGCATGATCATTGCCACAGGGTACTGACCGCTTTGATAGTTTCGGTCCGATAGCAATCGCCGAAATGCTTTCTATACTTAAGCAACATTTCTCGTGCAGGGATGAATGGAGGCTGCATTGATAGGGTGTATTAATGGAGTCAGTGACTAATTAACGGGAATTTTATGAGGTGCCCCATGGTAAAAGCCATTATCGCAATCGGTTGCCTCTGTGTAGTATTTGCCGCCGCCCCCGTATCCGCCGATGATCGCGGTGACCGCCGTGAAGGTTATTGGGATTACAGGGGGTATAAAGAACGCCCCTACGACAGAAGGCGCCACTATCAATACCATCAGCACCGTGACCACCGCTACAAGTATAAGGGCCACTGGCGCTCATGGGACGAGTGGGACCACTATGCAAGGAAACACCCTCATGTGCGCAAGCACGGCAGGTATTATCACGACGGAGCGCACCTGATGTTCCGCACCTGTGACCCCGATAGCAATACCTGTATCTTTTTTTCTATTGGCAGGTAAAGAGAAAAGGGTCAGGCTCGTTCGATAGCGAGTCCTGACCCTTCTGCTTTCTGAGCGGTTCCCTGTTTACGGGCTACTGCTTCCCAAGCACGGCAGCGAACTCACTGTGGGCTTCATCATACGCACCACCTGTCACATCGGCATAGGTGTCGGTGCGTTCTAGGTAAAGAGTTTTTACACTGACCCTAAATATTCAGGCTTAATTCCGGACTACCCCGCCATCATCTCGTGCTCGCGCAGTACCGTGAGGAAGCTCTCGCCGTAGGCGGTCAGCTTGCGTTCGCCGATGCCGCTCAGCTCACCCATCTGCGCCAGGGTGGCGGGGCGCTGCTCAACCATCGCCATCAGGGTGGCATCG
>JBFEUI010000134.1:0-5822 GCA_041547565.1 Thiohalomonadaceae bacterium | reverse complement strand
TAGCTTAGCTACTCCGAACCCACCTATTATGAAATAGTCCGTACCGCCAGCACACCATCGATCTCGGCGATGGTATTGATCAAACCTTCCGGGATTTCCTTATCGACATCCACCACGGTATAGGCCAGTTCGCCACGCGACTTGTTCAACATGTCAATAATGTTGAGGCCGGCATCGGCCAGGTCGGATGAGATCTGTCCCAGCATATTAGGCACATTGGCATTGGCAATGGTCAGACGGTGTGTGCCGTCAGCACGCGGCATCACCACCTCGGGGAAATTGACCGAATTGGTGATGTTGCCGTTCTCCAAGTAGTCGCTGACCTGCTCGGCCACCATGATTGCGCAGTTGTCCTCGGCCTCCTTGGTCGAGGCGCCGAGGTGCGGCAGTGTGATCACGCGCGGGTGATTTTTCAGCAGGTTGGTGGGGAAGTCGCAGACATAGGCATAGGCCTTGCCATCGTCCAGCGCCTTGACCATCGCTTCATCGTTTACGATGCCGCTGCGGGCAAAATTCAGGACTACCACATTGTCCTTCATAGTTTTCAGGCGATCTTCGTTGATCAAATCCCGGGTGGCATCGATCAGGGGCACATGGAAGGTAATGAAATCCGACTGGTTGAGAAGCTCATCGACACTGGAGGCCTGCTTGACCGCCGCATCCAGTTGCCAGGCACCCTTCACGGTAATACCCGGGTCAAAACCGATAACATTCATGCCCAATGCAACGGCCGCATTGGCGATGCGCACGCCGATGGCACCAAGGCCTACCACACCCAGTGTGCGGCCGGGCAGTTCGAAACCGCCGTAATTCTTTTTACCCGCCTCTGTGGCCTTGCCAATCTCGGCATCGGAGCCCTCCAGGTTGCGGGCAAAATCCCAGGCCTGGGCAATGTTACGGCAGGCCATCAGCATACCGGCGATAACCAGTTCCTTAACCGCGTTGGAGTTTGCACCCGGAGCATTGAAAACCACGATACCGCGCTCGCTCATCTTGTCGACGGGGATATTGTTCACCCCGGCACCGGCACGGCCCACGGCCTTCAGGCTTTGCGGAATCTCCATGTCGTGCATCTTGAAAGAACGCAGCAGAATGGCATCAGGATTTTGAAATTCCGACGCCACCTCGTAACCGTCGCGCGGCAGTTTGTCCAGTCCAGCCGCAGAAATATTGTTCAGGGTTAGTATTTTATGCATTTTTTTCACCATACTCGTAATTAACGCCAAGTTCGCAAAGACGCAGAGCACTCAAAGAACCAACATGTTTCACACTATGACCTGCTAGAAAAAATTTCTTTGCGTCTCGGCGCCTCTGCGTTCTCCGCGTATAAACTCTGAATTTAACCGTTGCGCTTTTCAAAATCGGCCATAAAGGCGACCAGTGCATCAACACCCGCTTCCGGCATAGCGTTATAGATGCTGGCACGCATACCACCGACTGAACGGTGTCCCTTGAGCGTGACCAGCCCCTGCCCTTTGGCCTCCTCCAGGAAGGTGGCATCGAGTTCGGCATTGGCCAGGGTAAACGGTACGTTCATCCAGGAACGGCATTCCACGGCAACCGGGTTGGCGTAGAAATCGGAACCGTCGATGGCGGCATAAAGTTTCTGTGCCTTGCGCTCGTTGATCTCGGCCATCTTGGTCAGACCGCCCTGTTCCTTGAGCCACTCAAACACCAGACCGGCCAGATACCAGCTGTAGGTCGGCGGGGTGTTGTACATGGAGTCAGCCTTGGCCATGGTCGCGTAGTTGAACATGGTCGGCGTACCATCAATGACATCGCCAATGAGGTCTTCACGCACGATCACCAGGGTCAGACCGGCAGGCCCCACATTCTTCTGGGCACCGGCGTAGATCAAACCATACTTGCTGACGTCCATCGGACGACTGAGGATGGTGGACGACATATCCGCCACCAGAGGGATATCACCGGTCTCCGGCACATAAGGGAATTCCACACCCTCAATGGTCTCGTTCGGCGTGTAGTGCACATAGGCGGCATCGGCGGAGAGGTTCAATTCCTCCTGCTTGGGGGCAAAGGTGAACTTGCCTGTCTCGGCAGAGGCATCAAAGGCCACATTGACATCGCAGTAGCGCTTGGCCTCGGCGATGGCCTTCTTCGACCAGGAACCGGTATTGATGTAGTCCGCCTTGCCCTTGCCGCGCAGCAGATTCATCGGAATCATGGCGAACTGGCTGGAGGCGCCGCCCTGCAGGAACAGTACCTTGTAATTATCGGGGATACCCATCACCTCGCGCAGATCAGCCTCGGCCTTCTGCGCAATCGACATGTACTCTTTGCCGCGATGGCTCATCTCCATCACCGACATGCCGCTGCCGTTCCAGTCGAGCATCTCGTCACGGGCCTTCTCGATCACGGCCTGGGGAAGCATGGCTGGGCCAGCACTGAAATTGTAGACTCTGGACATTGGGGGGTACCTCTCATTCGTTAAACGTGAGACGTGAATCGTGAAACGCGTATTTTCTTCGTTTTAACGCTTCTGATTTGTTCTCACCTGTTGTCGTTTTAAGTAGTTTCTTAAACCAAGGACCAGGGATTTCACCCTGCTCAATCTCTGCAAAATCGTGTCTATCTCTGTATAACCTAACCGATTGGCAATAATCAGTTGTGTTTCCAATTCGGATACTGAGCCAATCGCCACATTTACAAAGTACCCAAATTCTTTTGCGGACTCCCTGGCGGCGCCTTCACTCAAATTACTCGGTATCGAAACAGCGGCACGCCTCATCTGTGAAACCAGCCCGTAAACTTCCTCCCTTGGAAACAAACCTGTCAGTCGATAAACTTCTTCAACCAAAAACATCGACTGTTTCCACGCATCCATATCCTTATGTTCCATTTTTACTCCCTAATAGATGACAACTCCTTTGTCACCTTTCACGATTAACGTTTCACGTCTCACGTTTCACGTTTAACGTATCACCTTTTACGTTTCACCCTTCACTTCTTCACCTTCCTCAACCTCATCCTCACCGGTCTCTTCGATCCGCTCGACGCTGACCAGTTTTTCGCCGTTGGTAAGGTTAATCAGCCTGACACCCTGGGTGTTGCGGCTCATGGTGGAGACTTCATCAGTACGCGTGCGCACCAGGGTGCCGCCGTTGGTAATGAGCATCATCTCATCCTCATCGCCGACCAGCACCGCACCGACCACATCGCCGTTACGCTCTGAAGTCTGGATGGAGATAACGCCCTGGCCGCCACGGCCGTAGACCGGGTATTCGGCCACCGGCGTACGCTTGCCGTAACCGTTTTCGGTCGCCGACAGCACATAGCCCTCTTCGGCGATAATCAGCGACACCACACGCTGCCCGGGCTGCAGCTTGATACCGCGCACCCCGCGGGAAACACGCCCCATGGAACGCACATTGTCTTCCTTGAAGCGTACCGCCTTGCCGGCGTCGCTGAACAGCATGATGTCGCGCTGTCCGTCGGTGATCGCCACACCGATGAGCTGATCGTCATCAGCCAACTCGACGGCAATAATGCCGCTGGCGCGGGGACGGGAGAAGGCGGTCAGCGGGGTCTTCTTGACGGTACCACCGGCGGTGGCCATGAAGACGAACTTGTCTTCCTCGTACTCGCGCACCGGCAGGAAGGCGTTGATGCGCTCGTCCTCCTCCAGCGGCAACAGATTGACAATCGGCTTGCCGCGCGATGCACGGCCGGCCTGCGGCAGTTCGTAGACCTTGAGCCAATAGAGACGACCACGGCTGGAGAAGCAGAGGATGGTGTCGTGGGTATTGGCCACGAACATCTTGTCGATGAAGTCCTCTTCCTTCATCGAGGTGGCGGACTTGCCGCGGCCACCGCGCTTTTGCGCCCGGTAGTCGGCCAGCGGCTGGGACTTGGCGTAGCCCTCGTGGGAGAGCGTCACCACCACGTCCTCCTCGCTGATCAGGTCCTCAAGGGTGAGGTCCTCCTGGGTGGCGCGGATCTCGGTACGGCGCTCGTCGCCGTACTGCTCACGAATGGCCTCCAGCTCCTCACGAATCACCTGCATCAGTCGCTCGGCACTGTTCAGGATTTCAAGCAAATCCTCAATAACATCAAGCAACTCTTTGTATTCATTTAGTATTTTATCCTGCTCAAGGCCTGTGAGACGGTGCAGACGCAGATCAAGAATCGCCTGGGCCTGGGCCTCGGAGAGGCGGTAGCCGCCATCGACCAGACCGAATTCTTTGGCCAGCCCGTCAGGACGCGAGGCCTCCGCACCCGCGCGCGAAAGCATCTCGGTGACAATGCCGGATTCCCATTTCTGCGCCAGCAGAGCGGCCTTGGCCTCCGCCGGATTCGCCGCCGCCTTGATCAGCGCGATAATGGGGTCGATATTGGCCAGGGCAACGGCCAGGCCCTCCAGTACATGGGCCCGTTCACGCGCCTTGCGCAGTTCGAATATGGTACGACGGGTCACCACCTCCTTGCGGTGGCGGATAAAGGCATCGAGCATCTGCTTCAGGTTGAGCAGCTTGGGCTGGCCGTCCATCAGGGCGACCATGTTGATGCCGAACACGCTCTGCATCTGGGTCTGCTTGTAGAGGTTGTTCAGTACCACCTCGGCCACCTCGCCCCGCTTGAGCTCGATGACCATGCGCATGCCGTCCTTGTCAGACTCATCGCGCAACTCGGAGATACCCTCGATTTTCTTCTCCTTGACCAGTTCGGCGATCTTCTCCAGCAGGCGGGCCTTGTTGACCTGGTAGGGCAGTTCGGTGACCACGATGCGCTGACGGCCGCTGTCCATCTCCTCAAACTCGGTACACGCACGCACATAGATGCGGCCGCGACCGGTATGGTAGGCCTCGTAGATACCGCGCGCGCCGTTGATGATGCCCGCGGTGGGGAAATCGGGGCCCGGCAGGTGCTCCATCAGGCCGGTGATCTCGATCTCCGGCTCCTCGATCAGGGCCAGGCAGGCATTGATCACCTCGTTGAGGTTATGGGGCGGGATGTTGGTGGCCATCCCCACAGCGATACCGGCCGAGCCGTTGACCAGCAGGTTCGGCACGCGCGAGGGCAGCACCTCGGGCTCGTGCTCCGACTCGTCGTAGTTGGGGATGAAGTCGACCGTCTCCTTGTCGATATCGGCCAGCAACTCGTGGGCGATACGCGCCATGCGCACCTCGGTGTAACGCATGGCCGCGGCCGAGTCGCCGTCGACCGAACCGAAGTTGCCCTGGCCGTCGACCAGCATGTAGCGCATCGAGAACGGTTGGGCCATGCGTACGATGGTGTCGTACACCGCCGTATCGCCGTGCGGATGGTACTTACCGATTACATCACCGACCACACGGGCCGATTTTTTGTAGGGCTTGTTCCAGTCATTGCCCAACTCACGCATGGCGTACAACACGCGGCGGTGGACCGGTTTCAGGCCGTCCCGCACATCCGGCAGGGCCCGGCCGACGATCACGCTCATGGCGTAATCGAGATAGGACTGTCTCATCTCCTCCTCAATGTTAATTGGGAGGACTTCTCTGGCAAACTCCGTCATCGAGTTCTTGTTTCCTTTCAAGCAGTTAGGCTTGTCGCCGCCTTAGGGCATCAAAACGGAGAAATCATATCATAGAAGGGTGACCCACTGCATCTTGGAATAAGGCCAAAAACGGGGCTCAGAGACAGTCTGGTGGGATCAAGAGATGGAGTAGGTCAGGTTACAGACCGCCCATAGAGCGGGCCGTGCCCGCCATGTTTAACGCCGAGGCGCATAGGGCGGGCCATGTCCGCCATGTTTAATGCCGAGGTGCATAGGGCGGGCCGTGCCCGCCATGTTTAACGCCGGGGTGCATAGGGCGGGCCGT
>JBFEUI010000133.1:0-5823 GCA_041547565.1 Thiohalomonadaceae bacterium | reverse complement strand
TTTTGAATATATTTTGAATATATTGATATGTACGGGTTTGGAGAAAATCTGATTTTCTAAGTAGATGATTTTATCAAGAATTGATGTGAAGAAGCATGTGCTGGGGGCGCGTTTCACCCTTAAACTGTCATTAAGTGATATGCATCATTTGACTGTGGAAAATTGAGATTTGTCAGTAATAGGTTGGTGTGACAACAGCAGAACATGTCACCTCTGGATTTTTATGGTTTTTATGCAATATTTAAACGGATATTAATGATAATTATTCAAAATGCCAAATCATGTGTTGAGGAAATTAATCACACTATTGTTCAGGCAGAGTTGAATCTGCGTTTTTAATTCAGCAAGAAATAAGGGGGCTCACATGAAAACCATTGTTTCGATAGTTTGGTTAACGTTTGTTTCACTATTGTTCTCCAGCGCCACTTTAGCTGCTACAGATCGAGAGCAATTGATTGAGCGAGGAAAAAACGCGTACTTAATCTTTTGTTCAAACTGTCATGGTGAGGATGCCACTGGTAATGGCCCGATAGCTCATCTGTTGACCGCACCCGTTCCGGACCTCACTCTGCTCAAGAAAGAGGGAATGGAAGAATTTCCTTTTGAACAGGTCTATCTCTATTCCATTGATCGTCGCAATGTCCCCCAACTTCATGGCTACAAGTCAATGCCGATTTGGGGTGACGCCTTCGGTGAAAATAGAGCAATTATAATCAATGAGTTGGTACATTATTTGGAAACGATCCAAAAGAACCCATAAACATTGTTTCTCAAAATAATGTAGTCAGAGTGTGACCGTGATGGCATGTGCCTATCTTGATTATCTGCTGTGAGGTGGGTCTCTATTACACTGGCATCCCATCCCTTAATCAAAAACACTGTACTTACGGTTAGTATCGATTTCGGCTGTTCAGCCAGAAGCTTTTTAGGTCTGCTTCTGGCTATTTGCCGACTCTCGTAATTTCGATGCGTATATGATCCGTTTGCATGCTCGTGGCTATTCCCCCTGCAGCCAGTTGATCTCCTGAGCGGTGAGTTCGCCGATCAATGTATGATTCAGCTTGTCTGGAATTTCCGCCTTATTTTCACTTATTGGCCGCCTGCCGCCCATTATTTCGGCCCATTGTTGTGGATAGAGCGGTTCCCTGTCCGGCTCGGCAAAGCCTTCTGGATAGAGCGGCATGTTGTTTGATTTATTGTATTTGTCCGTGGCGCCGAACAGGTGGAGCATCTCATGGGCGAATACCACATTGTTTTGCCCTGCAGCGCGTCTGTCCGCGAAGGCATTGACGATGCCGACCAGTCCCTTTTGCATGCCCACCGAGTGCGTAAGATGCGGCGAGGTTTCAGGGTCGAAGTAACGGACATAGAGTTTCAGGTCGACGGGCCCGTCATAATCGTTGTGTGTGGCGGCCCAGTAACGCAGTTTCAGACTCCACAGCATGATATCCAGATAGCTACCCTGTTGTGGCGGCAGGGGTGGCGATTCGTGGATGACCGGTCCCAGTTTGATCTCTATCGGGTGGTTGTTGGCCAAGCCGTAGCGTTCCGCCTCCTCGGCCATGTAGCGTTCCACGGGCATAAACACGGACTGGCTCAGGCTGGCAACATACTCCCTGCTTGCTGCACTGCCGTCGGCGTTGATGGGGTAGACGACGACCCATATCGGATCGTTCCAGTCTGTGGTGCGCAGCCGGGTCAGTCAGGTGTCTGCGGCGACAAAGGCCAGGATCAGCAGCAGGATGGTGATGCGTACTTTTCGTGAAAACATCGTGTGTCGTCCCTGAACTTACACCGTCAGAAATTGATGGCGATGGCGGTTTTATAACTGGTGTCGTCCTTTTCCACGCCCAGGGGCGGTTCATTGTCGCGGCTGAAATTGACGGACAGCACCAGGGACAGCCGGTCGTTGATATCCACCTTCATCGCCGCCTGTTCGGTCAAGCGGTAGTCGTTGCTGGACTCGAAGGCCGGCTGGTAGTAGGTGGTGCTGAGCAGCGATGCGGTCGGCGAGAGCTGGTATTTGAGCACCAGGTAGCTGTTGGCGCGCCACAGTGCATCGGTGCCCGAGTCGGGGTAGTCGTCGTCGATGGTCTCGGTCTCGTAAAAGGCACCGAGCCCCAGATAGATGGCTCCTGTATTTTCCTTGCGCAACAGGGTCAGGCGCGCCCCGCCCCCGGCAAGGGTGCGCTGGTCGAGGCGGGCGAAGCGATCGTATGAGCCCTGCAGGAATCCTTCCGCTGCCAGGAACGGCGTGTGCTGATAGATATGCCGGGCATGGGCAAAGCCCTTGTCCTTGCTTTTCTCGTCATTGCTCTCGCCGTAGGCAATGTCGGCCAGCAGAATGCTGGTGTGCACGTCGCGGTGCCACTGCAGGCGGGTACCGAATGAGTATTCCTTGCTGTCGGTGTTGCCGCTGTTGCCGCTGGCGGCCAGCTCGGCGGTGCCGGAAAAGCCCTCTTGCGGTGTTCGGGTATGCAGCGATTCCATGCTGACCACGGCATGGCCGTGCTGTGAGTAAAGCAGCAGTGTGGCGAGTATGGGAACGAATTTCGAAATGCGAATGGATACTCTGATCATGGTACGGGCCCTAACGGTTCTCTCCTGAGGATACACGGCTTAACACCCAATCGAGGGCACGATGGGGCAGGATGCGCTTCAGCGTAGCGAAAAGATAGGTGGGGAAGGTGACGTAGTACCGTGCCCGGGGGCGCGGATGCTCTAGTGCATGGATTACTTTCTGCAACACCGCCTCCGGCGGCAGGGTGAATGGTGCCGCCGGTCCCTTTTTGGTCAGGCGGTTTACCATGCGTTGATAGGTCTCCCTGAACGCGCTGTTGTCGGCGTCGATATTCTGTTTGAATTTTTCAAAGGCATTGGCGCGGAAGCGGCTGGTGACCGGTCCCGGTTCAACCAGACTGACGTGAATGCCCGTTCCTTTCAGTTCCAGTCGCAGGGTGTCGCTCAGGCCCTCCAGCGCGTATTTGCTTGCATTGTAGGCACCGCGAAAGGGCAGGCTGACGATACCGAGCACCGAGCTGTTTTGTATGATGCGACCGTGCCCCTGGCGGCGCATGGCCTCAACAACCCTGCAGGTCAACTCGTGGGTGCCGAACAGGTTGGTCTCGAACTGCTCACGCAGCACCTCACGGCGCAGGTCTTCCACAGCCCCCGGCTGTCCGTAGGCACCGTTGTTGAACAGGGCATCGAGCGTGCCGCCGGTCCTGCCGAGGATGTCGTCAACCGCGGCGTGGATGGAATTCGAGTCGTTGAGGTCCAGCAACAGGCTCTCATGGCCGGCAGCGGCCAGTTCATCGACATCGGATTGTTTGCGGGCGGTGGCAAACACACGATAGCCGCGCTGCTTCAGACCGTCGGCGACACACCGGCCGATGCCACTGGAGCAGCCGGTGATCAGGATGGTTTTATCACGGTTTGGCATGGCGCGATTGTGGCTGACCCGGGAAAAAAATGCCACCGGCCAAGGTGGCTCATGCCAGCAACACGGCGACAATTCCGGTGATGAAGATGCCGTCAAAGGTACCGGCGCCGCCGATGGCGGCAAAGGGCATGCCGAGCTGGCGGATATCGTTAAGGCGTATCAGGTCGGCGCCGATGAGTACCCCCAGCGTGCCGCAGATGTAGGCCAGCGGAGCGCTGAGGGCCGGGTTGATCACCAGGGCGACCAGGGCGGCGCTCAGTGGCGCGATGAAAATGGGCATGGCGATACCGATGCCCGGCAGCGGGCGGCTGAAGGCATGACTGAGAAACGCGATGGCGCTGATGCCCAGCACGGTATCGAGTAAGGGCAGCGAGTGGTGGGCCATCAGGTAGAGTGAAAACAGCACGGGTATCAGTCCCCCGCCGACATTCAAGGCGATCACCGTGTAGCCGGTGAAGGAAAGTTGCGGTTGTCGCCACAGCATGCCGGGGATGGGTATGACGCCGGGCCGGGGCAGATCGCAGTGGATCTTAAACAGCGGCAGGTTGAAAAAGCTGCCAAACAGCGAGCTTATCAGCAGCAGATAGGCGGCCATGGGGGAGAGCCCCAGTTTGTCGAAGGCGACGGCCATCAGGCCAAACTGGATGATGCCAATCAGAAAACTCAGCGCGATGAGAAGGAAGATCAATTTCATGCTTGCCACGTCTCATGCCGGTAAAGCCACAAGCGGTATACCACTACCCCCTGAACGGTTAGACAACCGCTGTTGCGAGCAGTTTTGCCAAAGGCAGGGTATTGCTCGGATGGTCGATGCTGTCACTGCTCCAGATCTGCTGTATGCCCGCCTCATGCAGCCGCTGTGTTACCGCCTCGTCGAACAGGGCATGGGTGACCAGGCAGTGGACAGGTCCGGCCCCGGCCTCGCGCAGCGCCTCCGCGACGGCGATGAGCGTGTTGCCGGTACTGACCATGTCGTCAATCAGTACCACCTCACGCCCCTGATAGTTCCCCTCCGGCAGCTTAATGCGCACGCTGCGGTCCCCGAGGCGCTCCTTTGTCGCCACGATGAAATCGAGACCGGCGGAAGCGGCAATGGCCTGCACCCACTGCCGGGATTCACTGTCGGGACCGGCCAGCAGCGGGCGCTGCATTCGTGTGGAAATAAACTCGCCCATCAGCGCGGTGGCGCTGAGGTTCACCGCGGTAATACCGGGAAGTGCCTGTTCCAGGCGATCGATGCGGTGCAGGTGGGCATCAACGGTAATCACCGTATCGAACAGCGAGGCGAGAAACCGCCCGATGATGCGCTGGCTGACCGCCTCGCCCGTGTGAAAGGCGATGTCCTGGCGCATGTAACAGAGGTAGGGCGCGACCAGGGTCAGCTGTTTGGCGCCGAGTTCCCTGGCTGTTTCCGCCGCCAGCAGCAGTTCGATGAGTTTGGCGTTGGGCTGGTTGAGTGAGCGGCAGAGCACCACATGTTCGGGCATTCTCTCCGGCAGGCGAATGCGGTTTTCCCCGTCCGGGAAGTGGTGTACATCGACCAGGCTGAACGTCGCGCCCAGTTCCTGTGCCAGTTGCCTGCCCTGGCTTTCATAGTCTGTAAAACCGAGAACCAGCATTGTGGTGCGTTTGCCTCATTCCATGTTGCTGCGTTTTCAGGGGCGGGGCCGTGCCCGCCATGCTCATCAGAGTTCCATATAACTCTTTGTCACCTCGCCGGGTGTGCCGATTTTATAGCCGCTTTGTTTGTCGGTGAGCTGACGAGCAAAATCAAAATCGGATTGATACTCGGCATAGACCCGGTAGAGCGGCTCGCCCTTGTCGACCTCGTCGCCAAGCTTTTTCAGCAGTGCCACACCCGCCCCCTTGTCGATGGGTGCCCCGGCCAGGCTGGCGACCTTGGCGATGATGTAGTTGTCGATGTCGGTGACGACGCCCTTCTGTCTGGCGCAGACTTCATACTGCAGTTTGCCGGGCTGGTAGTCGTGTTTCTGCGGACCCTGTGCCGCGATGATGTCCTCCATCTTTTTCAGGGCGCGCCCCGAATCCAGGATGTCGCGCGCCAGCGCGTAGCCGTAACCACCGCGTACATCCGGATCGAATTCCAGCAGTCGTCCGGCCAGACGCAGCGCCTTTTGCCTCAGGTCAGCTGGTGCCTCGGGATCGTTCTGCAGCACACTCATTGCATCGCGCGCCTCGAGCACGGGGCCTACCCCTCTGCCCACCGGCTCGGAGCCGTCGGTGATGATAACCTCCAGGTGTATGCCCATGCGGTCGCCGGCATATTCGAACAGCTTGCGCAGTTGCAGCGCTTCGCGCATGTGGCGCACCTTGGCACTGGGGCCGACCGGGATGTCGATCAGCAGATGGGTCGAGCCTGC
>JBFEUI010000132.1:0-5831 GCA_041547565.1 Thiohalomonadaceae bacterium | reverse complement strand
CAATATTAGAACAGAATGATGCTAGGTCCGCCATGGTTGAACTGTGATTAACAGCTATTGTTATTTTGTAGCCGAAAGAATGATGAATAACCACGCAAACCGTATTTGAATGCCTGTCATTGCCATGTAATATAATCAGTATAGGCAGCATGTGGCCTCAGGTGGTAGGCATTTTATCTGGTACCATATATCTGCCGGCACAATTGCTTCGTTTGTGTTAATAGCCGTTGTGATGCCTAAATATCAATACTTATTTGTCATTGACGATACGCCGGTCATACCGGTATGCCTCAGGGTGAGGTGGGGGGTGGTGCCGAGCCCTGTATTGGCCTGACGCCCGAACCGTTGAATAGGCATCCTTGAGAACATTGAATGGGAAACCATCGCGGATAGCGGGCAAACAGGTATGCCAGAGCGACAGCATTTTGAAGATGCCAGCACAGAAACACGCCGGTGGAACCCCATCAGTTCGCTTCGCTTCAAGGTCTACACGCTGATTTTTGTCAGTATCGTGGTGATGAACGCCACCTTTTTTCTCTTCTGGTTACCCCACATAGAACAGCAACATCAGGACGACTCCCGGGAGAACCTGCAACGAAACGTGGCCATTCTTGGCGATGCCCTGCTGGAGAACCTTATCCAGCGGCAAACGGCCGCGATCCATGATTATCTTGATGCGATGCTGGAGCGCGAAAAAAGTTGGCTTCAGATCGAACTCTATTCACCCGCGGGAGATCGCATCTATCCGATTGTCATGCGCCCTGATGGCGTTACCGGGGATGTCATGTCTGCCGAGTATGCTATCCGTTTTCAGGGGGTGGATTACGGCAGAGTGCATGTGACGATGGACTATGCTAAAGACCGTGCCGATCTGAGAGAGGGGCAGCTGGTCATTGTCTATATCGTATCGGCAATCTTCCTGTTGATCACCGCCGTGATCGCCTTTTATCTTGAGCAGAAGATCATTCGCCCGACAAAACAGCTGGCCTCCGCTGCAAGGCAACTGGCATTGGGGGAGTATGATGCCAGCCTGCCGCAAATGGGGGATGATGAGGTCGGTTACCTTGTCAGCGCGTTTGATTACATGCGTAATGAGATCCGAGCGGGCCAGGATATTCTGGCGCAAAAGGTCAGAGAACTTGATTTCCAGCATATCGCACTTGATGCCCACGCCATTGTCAGCATTACCGATGCCAATGGTGACATTACCTACGCCAATGAAAAGTTCTGTGAGATAAGCGGCTATTCGTTAGAGGAGTTACTGGGGCAGAATCACCGCATTGTCAATTCAGGTCTTCATTCCGATGCATTCTTCGCCGAGCTGTGGCAGACCATAAGCAGCGGCAGTATCTGGCATGGTGTGATACGAAACCAGCGTAAGGATGAACGGTACTACTGGGTCGATGCCACCATTGTTCCCTTCATGGATGAGACGGGGGAGCCATTTCGATACGTGGGCATCCGCACCGACATCACCAAACAGATTGAGGATGCGAGGCGGTTGGAAGAGAACACCGCACTGCTTGATACGCTGCGCAGTATTCAAACGCGCTATATTGAGCTGTCCCGCAGCGATGATACCGCCCAGTTTCTGGAGTCACTGATAGATGAACTGCTTAACTTTTCGCAATGCCAGTACGGTTTTATCGGTGAGTTATCGAGCGGGGAAACTCAACCCTGCCTCAATGTAGAAGTCATGGTCGAGCATGACCGGGATGGTGATGTCGTCAGGCATGCCGGGAAAAATAGTAGCCAAGGATGGGTTATCAGAGATTTGGATGCACGGCTCGGCGTTGCCATAACAAGTGGTGAGGTTGTAATCGCCAACGATGCCTACGCCGGTGATCTTCCGGAAGATTTTCCCCCAATAGAAAACTACCTCGCTGTGCCGCTCATCAGCGCAGGGGAGAACCTCGGTGTACTGGGGCTGGCCAATCGCCCAGATGGCTATGCCGCACAGTTCGTGCTGTCACTGCAACCGCTGTTCAACGCCTGTGCCAATATCATCCGTGCCAGCAGGGTGGAACGCCACCGGCGTGAGATTGAAAACACCCTGCAACGGCGTACCGAGGGGCTGAGTGCGCTGAATCAAGTGGCCACCAGCGTCGATAGGGAACTGGACGGGCAACTGCTGCAGGCGCTCGAACTGGGGGCGCGGCACCTGGGGCTGGACATCGGTATCGTGAGCCGTATCGAAGGCAATCGCTACACTCTGCTGCAATTTACCGCACCGCCAGGCACCCTGGAGGCCGGTCAGGAATTTGAAACCGGAAGGACCTATTGCGACCTGACACTCAAGGCGGGCAATGCCGTGGCTATCGACCATATGGGCGATTCAGAGTATTCGGGACACCCCTGTTACCAGGACTTTGCACTGGAGGCGTACATCGGTGCACCGTATCGCGTTAATGGCGAGCTTTTCGGTACCGTGAACTTCAGTTCACCGGAACCTTATTCCCGCCGGTTTGATGATGGTGATCTTGAATTTGTGCGCCTGCTGGCCAACTGGGTGGGGGCGACCATCGAGCGTGAGCGTTCAAACAGGGCCCTGCGTGAAAGCGAGCAACGCCTTGTCCAGAGTACGGATTTTGCCAATATCGGTATCTGGGACTGGAATATCCAGACCGGCGAGTTGTTCTGGTCGAAGCAGATCGCACCGATGTTCGGTGGGCCCCATGCGGAACTCGAAACGACCTATGAGAACTTTGTTGCCGCGATCCACCCGGATGACCGCCAGGCCGTGACAGATGCTGTCACCGCATGCGTTGAACAGGGGGCCGATTATCGCATCGAGCACCGCGTGGTCTGGGAGGACGGTTGCATCCACTGGCTGCTGGAACAGGGTGATGTCAGGCGCGGCCCCCGGGGCGAGGCGCTCAACATGCTGGGAGTGGTGCAGGATATCTCCGGGCAGAAAGAGATGGAGGAGAAGCTGCGCAGTGCCGTAGAGAGCGCGGAGAAGGCCAACCGTGCCAAATCAGAGTTTCTCTCCTCAATGAGCCATGAATTGCGCACCCCGATGAACGCCATTCTCGGATTTGCCCAGATCATGGAGTTTGACGAGGGCCTGGATGAAGATCAGCAGGACAATGTAACGGAGATTATCAAGGCCGGTAATCATCTGCTCGAACTGATCAACGAGGTGCTGGATCTGGCCAAGATTGAGTCCGGACGGATAGACCTGTCGCTGGAGCCGATACAGCTTTCTGAGTTGGTGACTGAGAGTTTTACGCTGGTCAGGCCTGTGGCCGAACGGCATGGAATTAGCATTGAACACGCGGCGCTTGACCAGGGGGATTATGTCCGTGCCGACCGCACACGGCTCAAGCAGGTGCTGCTGAACCTTTTGTCCAATGCCATTAAATATAACCGTGAGCAAGGCAGGGTGGAACTGTCTGTCTCAACAGTTGAGGGGAATATGTTGCGCATCGTCGTCTCGGATAGCGGCATGGGTATCGCGGAGGACAAACTCGATGAGTTGTTCCAGCCATTCTGCCGGCTCGAGGCCGAGCACAGCGAGATAGAGGGAACCGGTATCGGGCTGGCCATCACCCGCAACCTCGTTGAGATGATGGGGGGACGCATCGGTGTGGAGAGTAAGCAGGGCGTGGGCAGTCATTTTTGGGTGGAGCTGCCACAGGAGTCGTATGAGCCGTTTGCGCAGGGTGAATTGGCTGATGAGCAGGCGGCACTGGATACGGTGTCGCTGCCGGGACGCCAGCACACCGTGCTCTATATCGAGGACAACCCGGCCAACCTCAAGCTGGTCAGCCATATCTTTGCTAAATACCAGCACATCAATCTGGTCACCGCCCACGAACCGGAGCTGGGACTGCAGCTGGCCGCCACCCATCATCCCGAACTGATCCTGCTGGATATTAACATGCCGCGCATGGACGGTTTCGAGGTACTGGAGATTCTGCGCCATCAGCCTGGGCTGGCGTCAATACCGATAGTGGCGATCACCGCCAATGCCATGCCGCAGGATATCGAGCGAGGCAAGGCGGCGGGATTTAGTGACTACCTGACCAAACCGCTCAACGTCACCCACTTTATGGAGGTGGTAGAGCGCTATCTACGCCAGCAGTAATAGCCTGGCGTGGATATCTCAAAATACAGGGATACAGGATGCGGCTAGTTGCGCTGCCTTGACTGCTCGATATAGGCCTGACAGGCCGGGCCGTCGGGATCATGTTCGCAATTGGTCTTGATCATCTCGCAGGCGGTCATCGCCATCCCGATCGCCATGGTGTTCATCGATTCACGCATCGCTTTCGTCTGCGCGTCTTCACCGGCCGCCCCCTGTGATTGCGTGATCTTCTCCGATTCGGCCGTCACCGTGGCCTTGCACTCCTCATAGAGCGCCACCCATTCCGGCTCACCGCTACAACCGCTGATAAGCAGCGCGGCGGGAGCGAAGGCGATGATGTGTTTTATGATCCGTTTCATGATGCTTCCTTTTTTGTCGGTTGTTGTGTGGTGGGGTATCGCTAAAGCTTCAGCATTATGGGGGCCGGGGCGTGTCCGGGCAACGGAAAATAACATAGTGATGGAACACCGTGTTGCCGGAGTGGTCGACATATTGCGAGGCGGCGTGCCGTTTA
This sequence comes from Thiohalomonadaceae bacterium, assembly GCA_041547565.1. Lineage (GTDB taxonomy): Bacteria > Pseudomonadota > Gammaproteobacteria > Thiohalomonadales > Thiohalomonadaceae > JBFEUI01. The sequence continues at coordinate 1,227 of JBFEUI010000132.1, read as the reverse complement.
AGCAAAAACGCACCGCCCTGCTTTGCACAGAAGCGCTGCGCCTCATCAAACGCCTGTTCCCTTGCCCTGTCTTCCGAGTGTATCGAACTGCCGCTGACGGTATAGCCGTCGGCCCCGATGGAGGTGACCTTGCTGGCCGGGGCGCAGGCGACAAGCAGACAACAGAAGACAAGGGATAGCCCCTCTCGTTTTATGCTGTTTGTCGCCGCTGTTAAGGGCATGGCTTCAGGGCAGCTGCCTTATTATCACCCGCCGTATGCTGCCCCTGGGATAGTGCGTCGCATCTTCCTGGTAGTCGACAATCCACGCCTCGACATGCAGTGCCAGGCCGTCGATGTGCCACAGGTATTCCCGGTACAGCGGCATGGCGGGCCTGTCATCGCCGCTTCCGTTGAGGAGGTCATCGGTTGTTATGGTGCGTTGTTGCTCAAAGGCGATGTCTTCATAGACCCTGTCTGGCCGTCCCAGCCTGTTCAGGTAATCCCCGATGCGAGAGGCGGCGCTGAGGTTATGGAACAGGCTCTGCTCTGAAGGCGCCCAGCCCGGCCTGCCATAATTTCCCTTGAACTCCAGCGACACCACCCTGTTGTGACGGTCGAATTTGACGCCAATACCGCTGGAGGCAAACCAGCTCTCGTTGCCCGATTCATGGGAGGGGGCGCCCAGTGTGGTGTAAACGTGCTGTCTGCTGTCCCCCGGCCTGAGTGGAAACTGCCAGTCGAGGGCGTACAGCGGCAGGCTTGTCAGCAGCAGTACGGCTGCCAGCAGTGGTGTGTACAGGTGGGGCAGTGACAGGCTGAACACGTTTATCCTTACCTCCATGGTCTGCGTCTCGTACCGGGCGTGCTGACAGTTGCCCGGCGCAAGGCTGACGGCGCTTTACTCAATGGCGAGCAGCAGGTCACCGCTGTCGACCATGCTGCCTGCCTCGACCAGGCACTGCGTTACCTTGCCGTCGAACTCGGCATGCAGCGTGGTCTCCATCTTCATCGCCTCCAGCACCAGCAGTTTCTGGCCCTTGTTCACCCAGTCGCCCTCGGCCACATCGACGCTGACTACCCGACCGGGCATGGTGGCGCCGATGTGGGACGGGTTGGAGGGTTCGGCCTGTACGCGTTTTTCCAGGGTGGACTCCAGGGCCTTGTCGTGCACCGTGACCTCTCGGGGAATACCGTTGAGTTCAAAGAAAATGGTGCGGGTGCCGTCGGCGTGTTCACTGCCGACGGT
>JBFEUI010000131.1:0-5856 GCA_041547565.1 Thiohalomonadaceae bacterium | reverse complement strand
GTACGAGGTGCAGTCACAGGTACTGGCACGCACCCGTGCAAAACTCGAGGCACTGGAAAAACAGGTCGCGGAGCTGGAGAAAAAACTGCTATAGCACCGGGTTCGAAGGGGTGGGCGCCTCGCAGATGTGCCTGACTTTAGCCGCGGCCAGGCCAAACAGGGGACGGCTCACCCTGTCGCTGCATGAGAACGGCACTGCGCCCCTTACTTGAAGTTATCTGAATATCACGGGCTTCGTAACATGCGCTGTGCCCTTGTCACGAACAGGCAAGAACACCAGGGGGCGGGGTTTGGTCTCAGGCAGCGCAACAGGGTAGCGGCATACCGCTGTGACAGGGCATCACAGCTAGTGTGAATGCCCCAGCACGGAGGGTGCGGCAGAAGGCACCGCTTCATCACTGATCACACCCCGGCTTTCCAGCCTGCGCAACATCTCGCGCTCCTCGTCATCAAGATTGCGCCGCTGTGCACCGGCGCTGTCGGCCTCCTGCTCGATGCGCTGTGCCAACTGGCCGACAAAACGCGCAAACTGATCACAACGATTCCCGAGACAGTCGATCTTGACCAGCGGGTAGTGGAAATGGCGGCTATAGAACACCACCTGCCTGCAGCTGCCGCTAAAGAAGAACAGGATGCAGCCGCCTGCCAGTGCGAGGAAGAAGAGTATCCCGGGAGCGGTATTGGCGATCGTCTCCGCCGAAAGGTTTGTGAACAGCTGATAGACAAGGAAAAGTGCAGCGGCACTCAACAGGGCCGCCGCCATCAACCAGTGCCAGGCGATTCGCCTCTTCTCCTCATAGTCCGGTGAAAGCAGGGCCAGATCAACCGTGTATTCATAATTGTGCCTGCCGTCATAGCGCTGTATGTGCAGTGAGCTGCTGGTCTCATGTTGATAGCGGAAGTAGCCCTTCAGCCAGTCATCCTTGCAGTAGCTTGTCTCGACCTGTGCAACCATTTACAACACCCATGACAACAAATAAACATAAAGGAGATGCATGCCATTCTATGCCTACCGCTGTGGCATAAAAGCGCCATCGGGCCGTTTTGCTACCTCTATCACACTAATTGCGCACAGCAACGGCAGCTTTTAACACAAGGCGTGATCAGTTAGGCTGCGTGTAATCGATAACCATGGAACGGATGCCATGTCACTTGCTATTGTCGCCACCCGCGCGGGGATCGGGATCGATGCCCCTGAAGTCACTGTCGAGGTGCACCTCTCCGGGGGGCTGCCCTGTCTTTCCATCGTCGGCCTGCCCGAGGCGGCGGTAAAGGAGAGCAAGGATCGCGTACGTGCCGCCCTGCTCAACAGCCACTTCGAGTTTCCCGCTCGCCGCATCACCGTCAACCTTGCCCCTGCGGACCTGCCCAAGGAGGGGGGCCGCTTCGACCTGCCTATCGCCCTCGGCATCCTGGCCGCAACGGGGCAAATCCCCGCCGAGTCGTTACACAACCATGAGTTTGTCGGTGAACTGGCACTGAGCGGCAGCCTGCGGCCGGTCCGCGGTGTCCTGCCGGTGGCACTCCATACACGGCAGGCGGGCAGGACACTGGTCGTGCCACGGGGCAACGCCGCCGAGGCCGCCCTGGTGAGCGACATTCACGTGCTGGCGATCGACCACCTGCTGGAGCTCACGGCCCACCTCAATGGCCAGGCGCGTCTCGACAGCTATCGGCATACGGCCACACCCTCGTGTACACCGGCTCAGCCCGACCTGCAGGAGGTGCATGGCCAGCACCACGCCAAGCGTGCGCTCGAGGTGGCAGCCGCCGGCGGCCACTCCATGCTGATGCTCGGTCCGCCCGGTACCGGCAAGACCATGCTGGCCAGTCGCCTGCCGGGCATCCTGCCGCCGATGGATGAACGGGAGGCGCTGGAGAGCGCGGCCATACTCTCCATCAGCAGCTGCGGCTTCAGCATCGAACGCTGGGCCACCCGTCCCTTTCGCACCCCCCACCATACCGCCTCGGGGGTAGCGCTGGTAGGCGGCGGCAGCCAGCCGCGGCCGGGCGAGATCTCCCTGGCCCATCATGGGGTACTGTTTCTGGACGAGTTGCCGGAGTTCGACCGGCGCGTGCTGGAGGTGCTGCGTGAGCCGCTGGAGTCGGGCCACATCACCATATCGCGTGCCGCCCGCCAGGCCGAATTTCCGGCCCAGTTTCAATTGATCGCGGCCATGAATCCCTGCCCCTGTGGCTACCTCGGCCACAGCAACGGACGTTGCCACTGCAGCAGCGAGCAGATAAGCCGCTATCGCGCCCGCATATCAGGGCCGCTGCTCGATCGCATCGACATCCAGATCGAGGTCCCCAGTCTCCCCCACGAAACCCTGTGGTCCGCAACCTCAGAGGAGGAGCCAAGCGCCACCGTGCGCCAACGGGTTGAACGGGCACGAGCGTGCCAGCAGCAGCGCAGCTCAACCATCAACAGCCGCCTGCGCGGCAAAGCGATCGAGCAGGCGTGTGAACTGGGCAAGAGTGAACGGCGCCTGCTGCAAGATGCCATGGACCAGCTCTCGCTCTCGGCACGCGCCTACCACCGCATTCTGCGCGTCGCGCGCACCATTGCCGATCTGGCCGCAGCTGAGACCGTGGCCTGCCACCATCTGGCCGAGGCGATCGGCTACAGGCGTCTGGATCGATAAACGGGGTGGAGAGAAGGGTTAGCCGGCGAAAAAGGCTACGTAGAAGACCGCTGCGGTGACCGTGCACCAGAGACCGAACGCAACAAGACCACGCCAGGGTGAACGCTGTTGTCCCCCGGAGAACAGGCGCTTTTTGCTCCAACGCAACTCCGCCTTGGTCAAATCGTTATCTATACGCACGGTCACCAGTCAAGGCCCTTCAGGTCAAACACAGTGGATATTGTCCCAAAAAGCCCGATAGTTATGGGTATTTGTTCACAGATCTGTCATCTGTCCCCGGTGCAACAGTGTCCCCCTTGCGCAGAACAAGGTGACACCTGAGACTATCACGCCCTATTATCCCTCACGAATTGAGAGGTTATTGACCTAATCCCGCCCAAGATACTCCTTTGGCGCAAAAGGGCAAGTACAATAACGTGAAATATCTGAAACAGTCGGGCTACAATACGCGACCATAATCCAAGGACAGCCCTGATCAGTGCCTGCACTCAACCCCAGACAGCAAGAAGCGGTTCGCTACATCGACAGCCCCCTGCTGGTGCTGGCCGGCGCCGGCAGCGGCAAAACGCGCGTTATCACCCAGAAAATCGCCTACCTGATCGGCGAGTGCGGCATGCGGCCCCACCATATCGCCGCGGTCACCTTCACCAACAAGGCCGCCCGTGAGATGAAGAGCCGTGTCGGCCAGCTGCTGGCCGGAAGGCAGAGCAGGGGGCTGCGCGTCTCCACCTTTCACACCCTCGGCCTCGATATCATACGGCGCGAGATCAAGCACTTGGGCTACAAGCCCGGTTTCTCCATCTTCGATGCCCAGGACAGCGCCGCACTGATCCGGGAACTGCTGCGACGCGAGAGTGCCGACGAGGCGCTGGAGAAGGAGCTGCAGCAGCGCATCAGCAACTGGAAGAACGCCTTTATCAGCCCGGAGCAGGCGTTGCACGGCGCGGATGATCACACCGCCCATGCCAGCGCAGGGCTCTACGAGCAATACAACCGCCTGCTCAAGGCCTACAACGCAGTCGACTTCGACGATCTGATCATGCTGCCGGTGCAGCTGTTCGAGCAGCGGCCCGAGGTGCTGGAGCGCTGGCAGGATCGCATCCGCTACCTGCTGGTCGACGAATACCAGGACACCAATGCCACCCAGTACCGGCTGGTACAGCTGCTGGTGGGGCTGCGCGGCGCGCTCACCGTGGTCGGTGACGACGATCAGTCAATCTACGCCTGGCGCGGCGCCCAGCCGGAGAACCTGTCCCTGCTCAAACGGGACTTTCCCGGCCTGAAGATCACCAAGCTGGAACAGAACTACCGTTCCATGGGACGCATCCTCAAGGCCGCCAACCACCTCATCGCCCACAACCCCCACCTGTTCGAAAAATCGCTCTGGAGTGAGATGGGTTTTGGCGATCCGATCCGCATCATCGCCACTGCCAATGAACAGGACGAGGCCATCCGGGTGGCCTCCGAGCTGGTGCACCACCGCTTCAAGCACCGTACCGACTACCGCGACTACGCCATTCTCTATCGCGGCAACCACCAATCGCGCTATTTCGAAAAGGCGCTGCGCGAACAGCGCATCCCCTACCACCTCTCCGGCGGCACCTCGTTTTTCGCCTATACCGAGGTCAAGGACATCATGGCCTACCTGCGCCTGGTGGTGAATCCCGATGACGACAACGCCTTTTTGCGCGTGGTCAACACCCCGCGCCGCGAGATCGGCCCGAATACCCTGGAGAAACTGGGGACCTACGCCACCGGGCGCGGTATCAGCCTGTTCGCCGCCAGCTTCGAGCTGGGTCTCGGCCAGCACCTGTCCGAACGTGCGCACAAGCGCCTGACCCGCTTCACCGAATGGCTGGTGGCCATCGGTGATCGTGCCCGCCGCGGCGATCCCATCGCGGCGATGCGCGACCTGGTGCGCGAGATCGACTACGACACCTGGCTGAAGGACAACTGCAGCGACCTGAAGAGCGCCGAACGGCGCATGGAAAACGTCGAGGAACTGCTGGGCTGGTTCAAAAAGATGGTCGAGGAGGCGGAAAGCGAACCGCGGCTGGACGAGATGGTCGCCCGCATCACCCTGATGGACATCCTCGAGCGCGGTGAAGAGGCCGAGGCCGGCGATGCGGTACGGCTGATGACCCTGCACGCCTCAAAGGGGCTGGAGTTTCCCCACGTGTTTCTCGTTGGCATGGAGGAGGAACTGCTGCCGCACCGTGTCAGTATCGAGGAGGAGATGGTGGAGGAGGAGCGACGCCTCGCCTATGTCGGCATCACCCGTGCACAGAAGACGCTCACCCTGACCCTTGCCAGGCGCCGGCGCCGCGCCGGTGAGTTGGTACGCTGCACCCCCAGTCGTTTCCTGGATGAACTGCCCGAGGAGGACATCCAGTGGGAAGGCAAGGGGGCGGAAAGCTCGCCGGAGGAGCGCCAGCAGCGCGGGCAGGCCCACCTGGCCAACCTGCGGGGCATGCTCGGTTCATAGGCCTTGTATCAGCAAGGCATATTCTCTGCAAAAGGAATACAGATGAAAATCGACGGCAATGAAAATCGTGAGCCGTTCAATATTTCTGGATGAGCTGTTCCACTCCACTCGTTATTTGCCACTGATAATCCCTGCACACATGAATAGACGCTACTCATCACAGACCAGCTGAAACAAAAAAGGGCGCCCGGGGCGCCCTTTTTCGCAACAACGGCCTGTCGCTTTACTGGCTGTTTTCCACCATGTACTCGACAGCGGCCTGCAGTTCCTCATCGGAGCAGTTGCCACAGGTACCACGCGGCGGCATGGCACCCTTGCCATTGAGCACGGTACCCATCAGCGCATCCATGCCGGTGGCGATGCGCGGCGCCCAGGCTGCCGTATCACCGAACTTGGGCGCACCGGCAGCACCGGCCGCATGGCAGGCGACACAGGTCGTCTTATAGACATCCTCGCCGGAGCGTGCAGCGGCAGCAGGTGCCGCCGCCTCGGCAGGTGCCGCCGCCGCGGGCGCGGCCTCGGCGACAATCGGGGCACCGGTGTTGAGCTGCGCGACCGGCTTGATACGCTCGGCAATCGCCTCGACGGTCATATCCGCCGGGGTAGCAGAGCCGCCCAGCACGCCACCCAGCGCCTTCAGGATCAGTATGGCCAGAACCCAGACAGCGGCAAACACGATAACACTGGGACCAAAAAAGGTTTTCACTTTACTACTCACGATCACTC
>JBFEUI010000130.1:0-5886 GCA_041547565.1 Thiohalomonadaceae bacterium | reverse complement strand
TACACAGGCTGGTGACATAGGAGTTAGCGGTCACCTACAAGGAGAATAGAATGAAAAAAAACAGCATCATTGCCGGCCTGTGTCTGCTGGCGCTTCCCATGTCCGTTTTTGCCGGTGACTTTCTGTCGGGCGAGCAAATCAAGAGCGCCATTTCCGGAAAGACCGTGCAGTGGGAGCACATGTTCAAGAGCAAGTCCGGTATGACCTACTACTCGGCGGATGGCACGATCACCGGCGTCCAGAACGGCAACAAGCGTGAAGGGACATGGCATGTCGACGGCGACAAGCTGTGCGTTAGCTGGGGCAAGTGTCTGGCCATCGAGCCAGACGGTAATGGCGGCTACTACAAGGTCAAGGGGGGTTCCAAGCGCGTGGTGCACATCAAATCCGTGAGTGACGGCAACACGCTCTAGCATCCGATACAACAAGGCGTAACGCGGCAGCATCTTTGCGCTTTCCTGCGGCGGCCGTCATGTTCTACGCCGCTCCTGTGCACACCCCACAAGGGGGTACCGAGGTCCGTGCACCCGCGGCATACCGTCCATCCCTGGACATAAAAAAACCTGCCACGGTCCCCCGTGGCAGGCATCCTCACTTCCACCGTCCTTAGTACACTTCGCGCTTCCTTGCGACTACTTCAGCCTGGCCAGTTCGTTCTCGGCCATTTTAAGGGAGCAGGTTCACGGTTTCTCCGCGTTGGTCAGCGCCACCGGGTAACGCCGCCATGGAAACAGGTAGTTAAAGACAATGGCCACGGCAAAAATGATGGCCACATTGATCAGCACCGGCGTAATCAAAAACATGTAGCCGAGGCTGTGCACACCTGCGCCGGCCACCACCGCGGACAGGGCCGTGGCGCCACCGGGCGGGTGGATGCAGTTCAGGTAGTGCATGGCGGTGATCGCCAGTCCGACCGCAGCCGCCGCGGCGACGTGCATGTCGGGTATCAACAGGTAGCAGCTGACGCCGATAAAGGCCGACACCATATGGCCGCAGCCCAGTGCCCAGGGCTGTGACAGGGGTGCATGCGGCACGGCAAACAGCAGCACCGCCGAGGCCCCCAGCGAGGCGACGATAAGGCCGGCATCCCCGACATCGACAAACTGCCGGGTGACCATCAGGATCAACAAAATCCCGGTGAAGCCGCCCAGCCCGGAGATGAGCTTTTCATGATGCCCGTCACCCTGGCGCTCAATTAATCCGGCGAGTATCGATAACGTTTTTTTCATATCCCGTAGCTCTGCTCTGCAATATCTCTGTGTTATGGCACACCGTTTAGCCGGTACTCCATGCACACGGGCGCTGCATGCCGGCAATCTTGCACGCCTGTTTGACATAGCCGTAGGGAAACAGCTCAAACAACCGTTGCTTGGCCACCCGCTTGTCATGGCCCCAGGCATCCATCAGGTGCTTGACGACATGGCGCACATCGGGTGCCACCAGGTGTTCCCGCCAGTACGCCTGCATGAAGCAGATGACAGCCCAGGACTCCGCAGTCAGTTCCAGCCCTTCCTCGGCAGCCAGCTCACGGGCAAGTTGTTCGCTCCAGTCTTCAGGATCAATCACATAGCCCTCGGTATCACGGTCAATCCGGTCAAGCTGTGTCATGGCTGATCTCCTCCATAACCGTCTATTTCACTATATAACCTTCCACTAATAGCGGTAAAACGATATTATTTGATAACTAATATCGAATATTTCGATACATATACCACTTATACGGTACCCCTCATGGACATAGACCAGGCACGCACCTTTCTCACCATCGCGGCCAACGGCAGCTTCCTGGAGGCGGCGCGGCAGCTGCACCTGACCCAGTCGACCGTCAGCGCCCGCATCCAGCGGCTGGAGGAAGAGCTGGACGCACGGCTGTTCGTGCGCAACCGCTCCGGGGCCACCCTCACCCAGGCCGGCCGGCGCTTTATCGAACACGCCAAACGGCTGGTGCTCACGGTGGAGCAGGCCCGTCACGACATCGGCCTACCCAGCCGCTACCGCGCCAATATTCGCATTGCCGGACGCATCGCCCTGTGGGAAGGCTTCCTGCCGCAGTGGGTGGGTAAGATGCGGGACGTGGCGCCGGATATCGCGATCCGCAGTGACATCGGCTTCGAGGAGGATCTGATGCGCCACCTCATCGAGGGCACACTGGATATCGGCCTGATGTACACCCCGCGCCACAGTCCGGAGCTGGTGGTCGAGCACCTGTTTGATGAACTGCTGGTGCTGGTCAGCAGCCGGCAAGAGGATACCGCTCCGCAGGAGGACTATATCTACGTGGAATGGGGCCCCGGCTTCTACGCCCAGCATGCCCAGCACTACCCCGATCTGGAGCGGCCGCCCCAGGTGGTCAATATCGGCTGGCTCGGGGTGCAGCTGATTCGCAGCAACGGCGGCAGCTGTTTTCTGCCGCTGCGCATGGCGCAACCCTATATCGACTCAGGCAGTCTGTTTCGGGTACACGGCTCGCCGGAGTTTGTGCATCCGGCCTACATGGTCTATCCGCGTGACAGCGACAACACGGTCATGTCACAGGCGTTGCAACTGCTGCGGGAGATGGGCGGTGAGATTTTATCCTGAACCGGGATCGCAGACCCAAAAAAACGCCTGCCGCGGTTCCCCACGACAGGCGTTTTGCGTGTGACCGTCCCTGGTCGGTGTTGCTCCTCTATCAGCTTATTTCAGCCTGGCCAGCTGCTTTTCAACCACCTTTTTCGGCAGCGGGATGTAGCCGTCCTTGACCACCACTTCCTGGCCCGTTTTGGACAGCACCATCTTGATAAACTCCATCTCCAGCGGAGCCAGCGGCTTGTTGGGGTGCTTGTTGACGTAGACATAGAGGAAGCGGCTCAGCGGATAGCTGCCGTTCAGCGCATTCTCGGGCGTCGCGGCAACAAAGGGCTTGCCCGGCTTCTTGGTCAGCGGCACGGCCTTTACACCGGAGGTCTTGTAGCCGATACCGGAGTAGCCGATGCCGTTGATGGAGGCGGAGACCGACTGCACCACGGAGGCCGAACCGGGCTGCTCGTTGACGGTGTTCTTGTAGTCACCCTTGCAGGTGGCCTTCTTCTTGAAGTAACCGTAGGTGCCGGATACCGAGTTGCGGCCGTAGAGCTGGATATTCTGTTCGCCCAGGGTGCCGGCTACGCCGACCTGCTTCCAGCTGCCGATGTCTTCCCTGTAGCCGCACTTGCGGGTGGAGGAGAAGATGGCATCGACCTGGGGTATGGTCAGGCCCTTCACCGGGTTGTCCTTGTGCACGTAGACGGCCAGCGCATCGATGGCAACCGGGATGGCGGTGGCCTTGTAGCCGTGCTTCCTCTCGAAGGCCTCGGCTTCCTTGTCCTTCATCTTGCGGCTCATCGGGCCGATGTTGGAGGTGCCCTCGGTCAGCGCGGGCGGCGCAGTGGAGGAACCGGCAGCCTGGATCTGGATGTTGACGTTGGGATAGAGGCGCTTGAACTCCTCGGCCCACAGGGTCATCAGGTTTGCCAGGGTGTCGGAACCGACACTGGAGAGGTTGCCGGAGACACCACTGGCGCGGCTGTAATCAGGCAGATCCGCATCAACCTTGGCACCAGCGACAACCTGGCTTGAGGCAGCCAGCATCAGCATGCCGGCGGCTAGGGGTTTTATGAATTTCATGGATGTATCACTCCTCACGTTGTAAACACTACTGTGAACAAAGTGTGCAGGAGAAATATGACAGTTCTATGAACCGGCAATGAAAATAATGTGACTGCAACCTGGACTTTTCAGGCGGCCTTGACCTGGGCACTCTGGGGAAACAGGCAGATAAAGGTGCTGCCGATGCCAAGCCGGCTTTCGATCTTGAGGGTGGCGTGGTGGCGCAGCAGGACGTGTTTGACGATGGCCAGCCCCAGCCCGGTGCCGCCGCTGTCGCGGGAGCGGGCCACGTCCACCCGGTAGAAGCGCTCGGTCAGGCGCGGGATGTGGCGCGGAGCGATGCCCACCCCGGTGTCACTGACTTCGAACTTGATCCCCTCAGAGTCGCTGTACCAGCGGATGGTGATCTCGCCGCCCTCCGGGGTATAGCGCACCGCGTTGCCCACCAGGTTGTTAAAGGCGCTGTACAGTTCACTCTCGGTGCCGACAATATTCAGGCTGCGATCCGCTTTCAGGTGTACCGTCAGGTTCTTCTCCGTCGCCAGCATTTCCGCCCCCTCGCGAATACTGGCCAGCATGGCCGGGACATCCACCACATCATTACCCGAGGTCGACCCGTTCTCCAGGCGTGATAGCAGCAACAGGTCGTCGACGATACGCTTCATGCGCAGCGACTGTTGTTCCATCACCGACAGGGCCTGCTGCCAGGACTGCAGGCCCGGATCGCCGCTATCACGCATGGTCTCGAGGTAGCCGTTCACCACCGTCAGCGGGGTGCGCAACTCGTGCGACACGTTGGCCACAAAATCGCGGCGCACCTGCTCCAGCCGGATGCGCTGGCTCACATCCCGCGCCACCAGCAGGTTGCGTTGCTCACCGTAGGGAACGATACGCACGAACAGGGTCTGGATGTCACTCAGCGGCGAGGGGATCTCCAGCCCCTCTTCCGTTTCACCCGAATTCAGGTAGGCGGTGAACTGGGGGTTACGCAGCAGGTTATCGATGCGCTGTCCGATATCGGCGGGAGGACGCAGTCCCAGCATCTTCTCCGCCGCCTGGTTGAACCACTCGATCTCCCCGCCGGGGGTGAGCACCACAGTGGCATCGGGCAGGGCATGGGTCGCCTCCTGGAAGCGCCCAAGGATGCTGGCGAGGCGTTTTTTTCGCTTGCGGTTATTCTTCTGCAGTTTGTAGATCAGGTGAAAGATATCACCCCAAATGCCGCTGGACTCGGGCGGCTGATACTTCCTGCCCTTGACCAGCCAGCGTTCCAGCCGGTGCAGGTTGAGCAGGTGCCACCCCAAATAGCCCAGGGCGGCGAGCAGTATGGCCTCTACGGCGAAGCCACCCAGCATGCCGATCAGTGCCGACGCCAGCAGGATGAGGAACAGGCGCCACAGTTCAGAGGACCAGTAGTCGGACAAACGTTATACCTGCCGTGAAAGACGGTAGCCCGCTCCCCGAACAGTCTGGATAAAACGCTCGTATCCCTTGGGTTCGAGGACCTTGCGGAGCCTGCGAATGTGGACATCCACGGTTCGCTCTTCGACAAAGCTTCCCCTGCCCCATACCTGGTCGAGCAACTGGCCGCGGCTAAATACCCGCTCGGGGTGTGAGAGGAAGAACCTCAGCAATCGGAACTCGGTGGGACCGATATCCAACGCCTCGTCCTGGATCGTAACCCGATGCGAGGCGCTATCCAAGCGCAGCGCCTCCAGTTCGATGACGCCCTCACCGTCATCCCCGGCGGCGCGTCGCATTACCGCCTTGATGCGTGCTTGCAGCTCACGCGGTGAAAACGGCTTGACCACGTAGTCATCGGCCCCGGCATCGAGCCCGCGGATGCGATCATCCTCCTCGCTGCGTGCGGTGAGCATGATGATGGGCAGTTCACGGGTGTAATCATCGCGGCGCAGCTGCCGCGCCAGCTCGATACCGCTTTTTCCCGGCAGCATCCAGTCGAGCAGCACCAGATCGGGAAGCCGCTCGGCCAGCGCCGTTTGTGCCTCGGACGCATCGGCGGCATGCACCACCGTGTAACCGGCACGCTCCAGGGAGAGCGCGACCATATCCCGGATCGCCACCTCGTCTTCAACAACTAGAATGGTTTTGCCTGTCATAGAACAATCATCTATCCATTGGTTCCAGGCTATTAGAATCGATGAATATGACAACTATATGACATATCGGGATTATTATGACAAACCCTTGGGGAGGGGGAATAGGTGAGTGAGTGGGTGAGTGGGGGGTCGGAGTAGC
>JBFEUI010000129.1:0-5905 GCA_041547565.1 Thiohalomonadaceae bacterium | reverse complement strand
TGGCCACACTGATGGTCAGGCCGTCGACGGTGATGGGCATGGCAGCCGGGCCGGCCACCAGGGTACCGCTGGTATAGTCGAGCACACGGTAATTGGCGCCGTCGTACTCGAGGATGTAGTCCTTCGCGGTCAGTTGACTGATATCGGTCACGTCGACCTGGAAAACGTAGTCTGTCGCCGCATCGTTGTCGCTGCTCGCCTGCGCCGTGGTGGTGGTCAGGTCGGTGAAAAAGTCCCCGCCCAGCACATCATTCAGCGTCAGGCCCTGGCTATGCTGCTGGTTGAAGGCGTCGGACAGGCCCACCGCCAAGCGGCCGAGCTGGTTCAGCGTGGGATCGAGGATCTCCTCCTTGAAGGCAAAGAGGCCGCCCAGCTTGCCGCCGGTGATGCTCTGGGTGATATTGATGCCACCGCCTGCAGCCCCGGTGACGATCTCAATATCCAGCTGGGTCGCATCGTAGGCGTTGAGCGTGGTCGCCAGGGTGGAGGAACGGCTACCCACGACCAGATTCTGCCCGGTACCGACAAACACGTTAATGGCGCCGTCATCCTGCTTAACCGTACTTACGGCAATGCGCTCGGAGAGCTGGCGCAACAGTTCGTCGCGCTGGTCGAGCAGGTCATTGGGCGGCTGGTTATAGCTTTGTGTCTGCAGCACGATCTGGTGGTTCAGCTCGGCGATCGAGGCGGCCAGACCATTGATCTCATCAATGGTGTTGGTGATGTCGAGGTTAATCGAGCCGTTGAGGCTGTTCACCGCGTCATACATGTAGTGCATACGCTCCGTCAGCGACTCGGCGGTGGTCAGCATCACCTGGCGGGCAGGTATGGAACCGGGGGCATCGGCCACTGCCTGCGCCGAGTTGAAGAACTCCTGCAGCATGGGCGTCATGCCCGCCTCGGGATCGGAGAGCAGGTTGTCGATGCGGCTGGCCAGGTCATAATAGGCGTCCAGCTCGCTCATGCGGGTGGTCTGTGTGCGCACCTGGCCGACAAGAAACTCGTCGTAGACACGCTCGACGGTCGTGACCTTCACCCCGCTGCCGAGAAAGCCACTGCCGTAACCCTGCGGCGGGTTGGTATCCAGCTCGACACGCTGGCGCGAGTATCCCTCGGTGTTTACATTGGAAATGTTGTGGCCGATGGTACTCAGCACCCGCTGATAGGCCAGCAGCCCCGATGTTCCGATTCCCAGCATGTCGCCTGAAGGCATTGGATTCTCCAGTTATTTCATCAAGTTAGTATGCAACTAACTTTTTCTGCGGGACATTAGCCCTGTCCTCGCCCATTAGTTAGCGTCCCGTTGCCAGAAAGCTTTAGCTCGCCAACCATGGCGAGCAACTCCGGTCTATTGAGTATCTCTTTGATTTTCCCTGCATATTCAGGGTCGGTCGCATAACCGGCCTGCTGCAATTCATCAAGGTAGGCCTGGGGGTCGGCTGCATTTTCCATGGCACGGGCATATCGCGGACTTTGAGAGATAAAATCAACGTAGTCCTCAAAGCTCTCGGCGTAGGAGTTGTAGGCACGGAACCGCGCCATCTCCTTGCTGGCGACGCCGTCGCGATACTCCAGCGTCTGCTTGGCCACATCCATGCCGCCCCAGCGTTGATCCGATTTGATGTTGAACAGGTTGTGGCTGCTGCGGCCATCACCGTGCCGTATTACCGCCCTGCCCCAGCCGGTCTCCAGCGCCGCCTGTGCCAGCAACACCTCAGGCCTGACGCCGAGGCGCTGCGCGGCACGCTCGGCATGGGGCAGCAGTTCCCGCACAAACTCCTGCGGCTCACCGCTTAACGGCGCGGCAGCGCTGGCTGACGGCTCGACTGTTTGAACTTCAGCCGTCGCCGGTGATGCCGGCTGCGCCGGAATGCTGAAAGGCACCCGTTCAGGCACGGTATACGATTGTGTCCGCTCTGCCGCGGCTGTCTCAGCACTGCCCAGGCTCTGCCTTAACTGGCGTATCATCACCTCGGCCAACCCGACGCCACTGCCACTGCTCGATAGAGAGGTCGCCAGTTGCTTGTCGTACATATCGAGATAGAGCTCGCTCTGCTGGCTGTCGAACAGCCCGTCACCCAGACTGGCCTCACGCATGCTCTTGAGCATCATCTGCATGAAGATAGATTCGAACTGCCGGGCGACGGCCTCCAGGGCTTCAGGGGAATTGTCTCTCGCCTTGTGGCGTAGATCGGACAGTCCCTGGAAGTCGGTATAGACTGCGGCGGATTGTAGTTCTGAACCCAGCATGCCCCATTCCTAGATCACGATCAGCTCTGCCCGAAGCGCACCGGCCTCTTTCAGTGCCTCGAGGATGGCCATCAGATCGCCAGGTGCGGCACCCACCTGATTGACCGCCTGCACGATCTCATCCAGGCTGACACCGGGATCAAACTTGAACATGCGGCTGGCCGCCTCCTCAATCTCGATTTCGCTGGAAGGCACCACCGCGGTCTGCCCGCCTGATAGAGGTGCGGGCTGGCTGACTGTGGGTGTCTCGGTAATCGTCACGGACATGCTGCCGTGGGTGATTGCTGCCGGCATCACCTTTACGTTCTTGCCGATAACAACCGTGCCGGTGCGCGAGTTGACGATCACTTTCGCAGCCGCCTCACCCGGTTCAACCTTGATGTTCTCCAGCAGCGCAACAAACGAGACACGTTGCGATGCATCGCGTGGCGCATTGACGCGTATCGATGTACCGTCAACGGCCTTTGCGGTACCCGGACCGATGGTCTGGTTGATGGCATCGGAAAGCCGGTAGGCAGTTGTGAAGTCGGGACGATGAAGGTTCAGGGTCAGGTAATTGCCGTCGGCAAAACCGTTATCCACCCCCTTCTCGATGCTTGCACCGTTGGGGATGCGCCCCACACTGGGCACATTGACCTTGATGCTCGAGCCGTCGGCACCGGCCGCGCCAAAGCCGCCCACAACCAGATTGCCCTGCGCCAGCGCATAGATCTGACCATCGACACCCTTGAGCGGTGTCATCAACAGGGTGCCGCCCCGCAAGCTCTTGGCATTACCGATAGAAGAAACCGTCACATCAATCGACTGCCCCGGCTTGGAAAACGGTGGCAACACGGCACTGACCGTTACCGCCGCTACATTCTTCAACTGCGGATTCACATTGGCCGGTAACGAGATGCCCAGCTTGTTCAACATGCTCTTCAGACTTTGTATGGTAAAGGGGGTCTGACTGGTCTGGTCACCGGTACCATCGAGGCCCACCACCAGGCCGTAACCGAGCAGTTGGTTTTCACGCACACCCGCCACATCGGCCAGATCCTTGATTCGCTCAGCCTGGGCGGCAGAGGACAACAGGAACAGTAGTGCCACCCCAACCATTTTTTTCATCATTCCTGTTTTCATTTTCTTTACCTTTATTTGTTGTCAGATAGCCGCTTTACGGCAACCTGACCTACATCTGCGCTGCCACTCAGAACGGCATGTAGCCGCTATCAAAGAAGCGTGCCAACCAGCCCTTCTGGTTCGCATCATCGATGACGCCCTTGCCGCCATAGGTGATGTGTGCATTGGCCACCTGGGTTGAGCGCAGGGTATTTTGCGGTGAGATATCGATGGGACGGACGATGCCGGCAAAGCGGATGTACTCATCCCCCTGGTTGATACTGACGACCTTCTGTCCCTTCACAACCAGGTTGCCGTTGGGCAGCACCTCGGCTACGGTCACGGTAATGCTGCCGCTCAGACTGTTGCTCTGGCTGCTGTTGCCGTCACCCTCGAAGTCCCGCTCAAAGTCCACACTGTTATTCAGCATGTCATTGCCACGGTAGATAAATGAACCCGAACCACCCAGCAGGGTCGGGGACGGCATGTCGATGCTGCTGTCTTTTGCCGTGGAGGTGCTGGCCGACTTGCTGGCATTGGTGCTTTCCACCAGCTGGATGGTCAACAGGTCGCCGACGCGATGCGCCTTGCTGTCCTCGAACAGTGTCATGCCGTAACCGTCACGGTAGATGGCGCCACTGCTCGCCTTCGGCGGTGCGGAGACAATCGGGTAACTGGGTGCGTAATGTGGATCCTTGACCTGTTTCTGCAATCCACCGCAGCCAGAGAGCAGTGTTGCCAGTACCACGCCAATAATGAATCTGTTTTCAATCATGACACACCTCGTATACCCCTGGCCCCTGCACTAGAGGTTATTGCTGATGTATTGCAGCATCTGATCACTGGTGGAAATCGCCTTGGAGTTCATCTCGTAGGCACGCTGGGTCTCGATCATATTGACCAGTTCCTCGACCACATTGACGTTGGAACTCTCAAGTGACCCCTGAATCGTGGTACCCAGTCCGTTCAGCCCGGGATTGCTCAGCTGCGGTGCGCCGCTGGAGGTGGTCTCCAGAAAGAGATTTTCACCGATCGGCTGCAGGCCTGCGGGATTGATAAAGTCGGCCAGTTGCAGGTTGCCGACCTGCGTCACCGCAGCAGTACCTGGCGTCTGTACAGAAACCGTGCCGTCAGCGCCAATGGTAATGCTCTGTGCGTCTGATGGAATGGTAATTGCCGGTTGCACCTGATAGCCGTTGGCCGTGACAAGCTGTCCCTGTTCATTGACCTGGAAGGAACCGTTGCGCGAGTAGCCCAAGGTGCCGTCAGGGCGCAGTATCTGGAAATAACCGCGCCCCTGAATTGCCACATCCAGTGCATTGCCGGTCTGCAGCATGTTGCCCTGGGTGTGCAGCTTTTCCGTGGCGACGGTGCGTACACCGGTACCGAGCATCAGGCCGGTGGGCAGCGTCGTGTCCTGACTGGACTGCGCGCCCGGTTGACGCACTGTTTGATACAGCAGGTCTTCAAAGATGGCACGGTCACGTTTGAATCCAGTCGTGTTCACGTTGGCAAGGTTGTTGGAAACCACGCCCATGCGTGTCTGCTGGGCCTCGAGTCCTGTTTTTGCAATCCAAAGTGCCGGGTGCATGATCTTGTCCTCTTACTTGTACGCGTCGTTACTGTTTTTTGACGCGTGCTTCATTCAATATGTATCCAGCAATGACTATGCCAAACGCATCATGCTGGTAGTGTGGTCTTCATTTTCCTTCGCCGCGCTCATCATTTTGACCTGCATTTCATACTGGCGAGACAGCTCAATCATGTTCACCATCGCCTCCACGGCATTGACATTGCTCGCCTCAAGCGAGCCGGAAACCAGTTGCACGGTCGCGTCCGGTTGTGCCTGGCCACCACCTTTCAAGGTCATCAGGCCGAACTCGTTCTTTTGCATCTCGGCCAAATCGGGGTTAACCAGTTTGATGCGCTCGACAGCCGCCAGCGTATTGGGACTCTGGCCCACCGGGCGAATGGAAATGGTGCCGTCGCCCAGGATCTCGATCTTCTCGGCCTGCGGTACGACAATCGGTACCCCGCCGCTGCCGATCACGGGCAGCCCTGAACCGGTCACCAGAAGCCCTGTGCTGTCGAGCCGCAGATCGCCGGCCCGGGTATAGGCCTCGCTGCCACCCGGCGATTGCACCGCGATCCAGCCCTTGCCCTGAACCGCCACATCCAGCTCACGGCCGGTAGAACGGATTGTGCCCGAGGAGAGGTCACTGGCAGGGCGCTCCGTCATCGCATAGGCACGTGACGGCATGCCGGGACCGAACACCGGCATGCTGCGAAACTGCTGCAGATCGGCCTTGAAACCGGTGGTCGAGGCATTGGCAAGGTTATTGGTATTAACCGCCTGCGCCTGCATGATCTGCTTGGCGCCGTTCATCCCAATGTAGAGCATGCGGTCCATGTGTGTTCTCCTCGGTCTTGCCAGGACTGGCTGCAGTCAGCCCGCCCCGTCAAGTCAGTTAGCGAATATTGATAATGCTCTGCATGATCTGGTCTTCGGTGGTGATCATCTTGGCGTTGGCCTGGAAGTCCCGTTGCGCCACGA
>JBFEUI010000128.1:0-5925 GCA_041547565.1 Thiohalomonadaceae bacterium | reverse complement strand
CCCCCACCCCACCTTTGTAATAGATTCAGGTAAAAAAATGCTGGAAGAGAAGGTCAAACACTGGATCCGTCCCGAGATCCGTGACATCGCCGCCTACCATGTGCCCGATCCCGGCACACTCATCAAGCTCGATGCGATGGAAAACCCCTATACCTGGCCCGAGGCAATGCTGCAGGAGTGGCTCGCCCTGTTGCAGTCGACCCCGGTCAACCGCTATCCCGATCCGGCGGCGCGTGAACTGGCGGCACAGCTGCGTGCGGCGATGGATGTGCCTGCGTCGATGGGGCTCATGCTCGGCAACGGCTCGGATGAAATCATCCAGATCCTGGCGTTGGCGCTGCAGGGACCGAAGCGCGTGGTGATGGCGCCCGAGCCCAGTTTTGTCATGTACAAAATGATCGCCACCTTTGCCGGCCTGGATTACGTCGGGGTGCCGCTGAAAGCGGATTTTTCGCTCGATATGGAGGCCATGCTCCAGGGCATCGATGAGTACAACCCGGCGCTGATCTACCTGGCCTACCCCAACAACCCCACCGGCAACCTGTTCTCGGAGGAGGATATCGATACCATTATCCAGCAGTCGAACGGACTGGTGGTGGTGGATGAGGCCTACCACGCCTTTGCCCAGCGCAGTTACATGTCCAGGCTGGGCCGGTACGATAATCTGCTGGTGATGCGCACCGTCTCCAAGCTGGGACTGGCCGGGCTGCGCCTGGGCCTGTTGGCCGGGCCCGAGGCATGGCTGCAGGAGTTCGACAAGCTGCGCCTGCCCTACAACATCAATGTGTTGACGCAGAAGAGTGCCGCGTTTGCGTTAAAACATCTCGATGTGTTCGAGCGCCAGACGGCGGCCATTCGCGATGAGCGCGAGATGCTGTATGCGCGGATGTGCAATATGCCCGGAATAACGCCATTTCCCTCGGCGGCCAATTTCATCCTGTTCCGCGCCCCGGTGGGCCAGGCGGCGGCGATATTCGAGTCCCTGAAACAGTCCGGGATCCTGATCAAGAATATGGGCGCCGCAACCGGTCCGTTGGCCGACTGCCTGCGTGTCACCGTCGGCACGCCGGAGGAAAACGCGCTGTTTAGCGCTGCGCTGCGGGAGGCGCTTGGCTGAATAGCGCCTTCATTGCGTCCCGTCTTTTGCCTGGTGAGTAGGGTACGTTAGGTCTTTTTCCTAGTGACAGGCCATACGGTTTGCTGTTAGCTATATAGTTTAGTGCGCAAAGTACGGACCATGCACAGCGGATTAATACAAGACTGTTAACAGGGAAAGCAGAATTAGGGATGAATAAATGGAGTGAACAGCATGTAGGGAAAGCAGCGGCCCTCAGGTGTCTGCCGGTTCTGAGTGTGTTGCTGCTGTTCACCCTGGCAGGCTGTGTCCGTCAGCAGACAAAGCCCGAGGCGCTTAAGCCACCACCTACCCCTCCCGCGCACGATGAACACCTTGCCGCCATTGCACAGCAGAAAAAACAAATCACCGCACTGCAACAGCAGCTCAGTGAGCGGGATGCCCAGATCGTAAAGCTGCAACTCAGGTTGCTGGAGAAACAGGCCGAGATCAATCAACTGTCCGTATCGCAGGAGGATGCAATTCAGGAGGTTGTACGCGCCAAGGCCAAACTGCGCAGCCGCAGCAACAAGGCAGAATCCGTCGCGAATATGGCCGAGGTCGCGATGATGGTGAAGACGGTCAAGCGCAAAACACTGACTGAACAGCAGGCCGGCAAGGTAAAGCGGGCAGAGCAGTTGATGGAGATGAGCAACCGGGCGCTGGAGGAGGGGAATTTCGATGGCGCCGCCTATCTGGCCGAGGAGGCGCTGAATCTCGTGCGCCCCATTATGATGCAGCGCGAGGGTGAGCAGAACGGTGGCACCGATCAGGAACAGGTCGCCTTCGCCTCGCCGCTGACGCTCCATGTCAACAGCCGCAGCAATGTGCGCGATAAGCCGGATATTAATTCAAGGGTGTTGTTTCTCGTTGATCAGGGTGATCGTGTCAAGGGTTATGCCTACAAGGGGGAGTGGATACGCATCCTTGATAAGGACGGCAACAGTGGCTGGATTTACCACCAACTGGTGGGAACGGAGAAATAAACTCAGCTGGGGCGCCCCTTATCCTGTGCAGGGTGGCGGGAAATATTGGACTTGCCCTCGCGGCTGATGATGATCCGGTTGCGCCCACCGCGCTTGGCTTCGTAGAGCGCCTCGTCGGCCTGGCGTATCAGTGTGCTGGCATCAGAGGAGGCGTGGCCCACCATGCTGGCGCCAATACTGACTGTCACTTCAATTTTGTCTCCCTCGAAGTCAAAAACAAACTGCTCAAACTCCCTGCGTATCCGTTCCGCGGTTTGTTCCGCCTCTAGGGCAGCTGCCTGGTCCAGTATGATGAGAAATTCCTCACCTCCGTAGCGGCCCGCGGTATCCACGCTTCTTAGTAGTCGGGTGAAAATTTCTCCTGTTTTTCTCAACACCATGTCACCCGCGAGGTGCCCGTAACCGTCATTGATCTTTTTGAAGTGATCAATGTCGAGCATTAAAATCGAGAACGGTGTGCCGCTGCGATAATAGCGTTCCAGCTGCAGTTCCAGGGTTTCCATTGTCTGCTTTCTGTTGGCCAGCCCGGTGAGGGAGTCGGTGGTCGAGAGTGTTTCGAGCTCCTCATGACTCTGTTTTAACTGCCTGACCATGTTGTTGAAGACGCTCATGGCAAAACCGATCTCATCGTGCAGTTTTACGGGCAACTCCACATCGAGGTTGCCGTCCGCGACTTGTCCTGCCGCGCCGATCAGTCGCTGCAGTGGGGATAGAATGCTCTGGGAAAGTAGGAAGGAGATAAATCCGATCACGATCAGCAGCAGCCCTGCCAGTAACATGGACAAATTGCGCAGTTTGATGACTTCAGCAAAAACCTCCTGTTGCGCCTTTTCCATGACCACGCCCCAGCCTATCTGATCGACCGGGGCGAGAATGCCGACGACCGTCTTGCCGTTGAGACTGCTGTATTGTGAGAGCGTACCGGGTGAACCGAACAATATTTCGGTGGTAGCCCGTGGCATATTTTGAAACCTGCCGTTGTCCCCCCTGTCTGCCGTGGAGAGAAACCTCAGGCCGTCTCCACGAAGCAGAAACAGCTCGCTGCTGTCGTTGTTCGTCGTCTTTTTCAGGACGTTATCGAGTACCTTTTCGAGACCTGCTAGACTGACCTCGGCACCAAGCAGACCGATAATGACACCGCGTGTGGAGAGTATCGGTACCGCGATTAACAGGTGGGGTATGCCGCTAATCTCTTGCGATGTTACCTCGCCCAGGATCATTTTTTTGTCGTTTAGCTGGTGGCGCCAGTTTTGCGGCAGCCTGACTGGTGTATCCAGTTGCGGGCTTTCGCTGATGATGTCTCCGCTCATGTCCAGTACCAGCAGGCGATGGAAATCGGGAAAGCGCTTGCCGACCAACCCCAGGTAATCGCCAATCTGTGTAATGGCAGCGGCCCGCTCGCTGCTGCTGGCGGTTTCCTTGCCCCGAAGCTTCTCGATGTTTTCTGTGACGATAAATGAGTGGGAGAAGACCCGGATGTCGTAGGAGCGGTCCTTGAACCACAACTCCAGCTCGCGCACCGCATGATTGATGCCGCTTTGTAATTCCTGCTCGGTGTTGTTTAACAGGATATTGTGGGTGTGACGATAATATACCCAGCCCAGTACCGAGGCAGGGATGATAGTAACCGCCAGGGTGAAGATCAGGATACGGCTTTTAATGCTTTGCAGCGGGAACTTGTTGAGCGAGACTGACATGCAAAATGTCCATATTTGCGGTGCATCCTGTGATCATCGTTAGTGGGGCATTAAACGACAATAAAGATATTGCGTATTTTAATGACCGGAATCAGCGGAAATATACCCTTAAATAGGTAGGAGTCAGTGATTATGCATAAAACGCCGGTTATAGCGTGGGGCCCTGCATCAGTGCCTTGATATGCACCATGGCGCTTCGTGCCAGCGCATCAAGGTGATAGCCGCCTTCCAGCACAGAAACGATGCGGCCTCGGGCATGACGTGCAGCGAGGTCCATTATCGTTTCGGTCACCCAGGCATAGTCATCGTCAACCAGCTGCAGTGACGACAGTTCATCTTCCACGTGTGCATCGAATCCGGCAGAGATAAAAATCATCTCGGGTGCAAACTTCTCCAGTGCCGGCAAACACTTCTCGCGAATGGATGCCCTGAACTCATTGCTGCCATCACCCGCATGCAGCGGGGCATGGATGATATGTTCGTTTCTTTCAGCAAGTGGCGAGTTGGGGTAGAAGGGGTGTTGAAAGCTGGAGCAGAACAACACACGGCTATCGTTGAGGAAGATGTCTTCGGTGCCGTTGCCGTGATGCACGTCAAAGTCGACAATGGCGATGCGCTGTAGACCATGGCGCTCAAGCGCATGGGCGGCTGCAACGGCAACGTTGTTGTAGAAACAAAAGCCCATCGCACGGTTGTGTTCAGCATGATGACCCGGTGGGCGCACGGCGCAGAAGGCGTTGTTCACATCGCCCGCCATAACCAGGTCGGTTGCCAGCACGGCAGCCCCGGCAGCATGTTCGGCGGCCTTGAGAGTGTGCGTGTTCATCCATGTGTCGGGGTCAAGCATCACGCGCCCCTCCGACGGGGCGAGGGCTTTGATATGGCGGAGATAGGCCTCATCGTGAACGCGCAGCAACTGTTCGTGTGTGACAGCAGGCGCTTCGTAATGCCTTAGCAAATCGAACAGGCCGGTAGAGACGAGGCGATCATTGATGGCCTGTAATCTTTGGGTGCATTCGGGGTGGTCTGCACCCATCTCATGCAGTAGGCAAAGGCTGTGAGTGATATATCCGGTTGGCAAGGTAAAGAAACCGCTGTGTAATGTATGATCCTGCCTTTTTAACACATCTTGGCGGGTGTTGGGTATGCATTACAAACGTCACAGGACTTCAGGCAATGCTCCTGTTTGTGCGATCTGCGGCCCATGCAGGAAAATGCGTTTGCCAATAACCTGGAAATGCTCAATCTTGTGCGTGAGCTGGTATTTGTGGTGCGGGCACATCCACAAGACCCGACACTGAAATTGATCACAAAAGCGCTGTAGCGAAGCGGGAGCACAGGCATGCGCAACATGCTGTTTGACAAGGTTGAATACAAGATCGAGAAGACGCGTCACGGTATCTGGCGCAGGCACCTGAACGAGCGGGGTGCCTATTTTGCCGAATACACATCCTATGCCACCTTCCTGGGCTGGCCGCTTGTTCACTACACCAGGGGGATAAGTCCGGAGACGGGCCGACGCGTCACGGCACGGGGGGTGATCGCCGTGGGCCGGCTTGCCGTGGGCGGCCTCGCCATCGGCCATGCCTCGTTCGGTCTGATTGCCATCGGCCAGGCGGGACTGGGATTGTTGTTCGGACTGGGACAGGCAGCGACCGGTCTGTTTGCCGTGGGGCAGCTGGCGCTGGGTGGCGGTTTCGGTCTGGGGCAGATCGCCACCGGCCAGACGGCCGTCGGCCAGCTGGCCTTCGGTGAGTATGTGCTGGCGCAGCTGGGGGTGGGCGATTACCTGTGGACACCCGAGCAGGCCGACGCCGAGGCGGTGAGTTATTTCAAGGAGCTTTGGTCGAAGCTTAAGGAGCAGCTATTGCTTCGTTAGTCGAGACAGTGATGTTCGTGAACGGTGAAACGGATATAGGGCGCCCTGTGGGCGCCGTGGCAGAATCGTGATGGCGGGCACGGCCCGCCCTATGTTTCGTGCCGTGAAAGGTAAATCGTGAAACGTTAAACGGGAAGGTTGACGGGCTGCGAGCAGGCCATATGCTTTGGTCACGCCTCACGCCTCACGCCTCACGCCTCACGCCTCACGCCTCACGCCTCACGCCTCACGCCTCACGCCTCACGTCTT
>JBFEUI010000127.1:0-6044 GCA_041547565.1 Thiohalomonadaceae bacterium | reverse complement strand
GTTCCTTAAATCGGTCATTCCCAAGCACCCATCCCTTATGGGTGCATTCCCTGATACTGTTCACGCTTTTGTTATCGATGTCTGTGGCGAAAAGTTGCCGATAGGCTCTATAGCGTGCTGCAACAGATGAGTCCAATGCCAAGTATAGGTAGTGCTCTGAAATTAAGGTATCTTTTTTACCATAGGCATTGTGATGATAGCTGGACCATGGGTAATCCTCTGGATGGTTGACCATGCCTGCACGTACCGGATTGAGTTCGATGTAACGGTAACAGGTGAGCAGGTAGCGTTCGCTATCGATGAGGCTCGATTTATAGCGGCCCTCCCACAGGGTGCCCGTTCGTTGGTAGGTCTCATTGATATAGCGAACATAACGCCTGCCCAGCGTCTGCATGGTGCGGCAGATAGTGTCCTCGCGCGTTGGTGTCAGCAACAGGTGGACATGGTTGGTCATCAAGACGTAGGCATGAATCGCACAATCGTGCTTGTTGCAGGACTCGCTTAACCAGCGAAGATAGAGACGGTAATCATCGTCGACGAAAAATATCGGAGAGCGGTTGTTTCCGCGTTGAATGATGTGGTGCGGCTGCCCCGGAAGGACGATTCTTGGTATACGGGCCATGATGCAATCCTTTGCATTGGTGATGTTTTTTTCCCTACATAATCTAGCAGAATTCAGTGTTTGCCGAGAATATCAATTTACTCTGACCCTATTGAACCACTATTGAACCAATCTTTTTCCTGTTAATAGTTGATAATAATGGTAGGAATTAATATTATACCACTTTACTAGGTTATTATGGTTTGTGGAGGTTTTGGGTATGCAAAGTATTCTTTTATTGGTCCCGGTTGTTGCAGTGGGCATCACCGTGGCCGCGGCGGTCGCTGCGGGTTACGTCATGATTTCCTGTTCAATTGCACGGTTGAAAGGCGGCCAGTGTCTGCAGTCTATGTCGGACGTTTAGTGTGAAGGTCCTCCGCCGCGGTTCTGTCAGGCGATACAAAACCGGCTGAATATCTCGAAACCTGAATGAAAGGTATTGGAGTAGCTCAAGCTACGCCGGCATTGGTCTATTTAAATAGTGCCGAGTAGTGAGTAGCGAGGGGACAGAAATCTATAACACTATCCCCTCGACACTCGTTACTAACGCCTCAGGCAATTATCACCGTCCCTCCCAAACACATCGCCTACACTAATGATTACGCCCCTAAATACCGTTCATTAATCTTTTTCGGTTCTGCCGTCTCGCTGTGACGTGTTAAACTTTGCGGTTCACAGGCAACGATCCGATACTGCCCCCATGGCCACTGACACGCCGGTCCGCATTCGCGAGATCCCGTACAACTACACCTCGTTTTCCGACCGTGAGATCGTGATCCGCTTTCTCGGTGAGGAGATGTGGACGGTGCTCAACACCCTGCGCGAGGAGCGGGTGACCGGGCGCTCGGCGCGCATGCTGTTCGAGGTGCTGGGGGACATGTGGGTCATTACCCGCAATCCGTTTATCCAGGACGACCTGATCGAAAACCCAAAACGCTGGGAATCTCTGGTGCACGCGCTACACCACCGACTTGACCAGATCGTCTCGCGCGCAGGGGGCAACGATCTGGCGATCCGCTTGGCCGATGCCGCGCGCGAGGCGGTGCGAGATTTCGAGGCCTGGCTGCCGCACATCAAGGACCGGCGCTACCGGGTGGAGAAGCAACTCGCCAAAGTCACGCGTCGTGACAATATCCAGTTTGACGGCCTGGCGCGCGTCTCCCATGTCACTGATGCCTCGGACTGGCGCGTGGAATACCCATTCGTGGTGTTGACCCCCGACAGTGAGGAGGAGGTGGCGCTACTGGTGCATGCCTGCATCGAGTTGGGACTGACCATCATTCCCCGTGGCGGCGGTACCGGCTACACCGGAGGTGCAGTGCCGCTGAGTGCCGACAGCGCCGTGATCAATACCGAGAAGCTTGAGAACCTCTCTCCCATTGAGCGTGGGAAATTGGCCGGTGTGAAGCCGGAGGTGGCGACCATCACCGCCGGTGCCGGCGTGGTGACGCGCCGCGTCTCCGAGGCGGCCGAGGCGGCCGGTCTGGTGTTCGCCGTGGATCCCACCTCGCAGGATGCCTCCTGTATCGGCGGTAATATCGCCATGAATGCCGGCGGCAAGAAGGCCGTCATGTGGGGCACCACCCTCGATAACCTGGTTTCCTGGCGCATGGTGACGCCCGATGCCACCTGGCTGGAGGTGGAGCGTCTCAATCACAACCTGGGTAAGATCCACGAAGTGGAACAGGCCGAGTTTCGCATCACCCGTTACCGGACGGACGGCAAGACCCCGGTCGGCGAGGCGGAAATTCTGAAAATACCCGGTGCCGAGCTGCGCAAGTCGGGCCTGGGCAAGGATGTCACCAACAAGTTTCTTGGCGGCCTGCCAGGGGTGCAGAAGGAGGGCTGCGACGGTCTCATTACCTCGGGTCGCTTTGTTCTGCACCGCATGCCCGAACACACCCGAACCGTCTGTCTGGAGTTTTTCGGTGCCGAACTGCGCCGCTCGGTGCCGGCCATTGTCGAGACCAAGGCGTATCTGGATGGCCTGGATGGGGTCATGCTCGCCGGTCTGGAGCATCTGGACGAGCGCTACGTCAAGGCGGTGAACTACAGCACCAAGGCGCCGCGTCCCGACCTGCCGAAGATGGTGCTGCTGGCCGATATCGTTGGCGATGACGAGGACCGGGTGGCCGGGGCGGCCTCCGAGGTGGTGCGTCTGGCCAATGCCCGCGAGGCCGAAGGGTTTATCGCCGCCAGCCCGGAGGCCCGCAGCCGTTTCTGGCAGGACCGGGCCCGCACCGCGGCCATCGCCGCTCACACCAACGCCTTCAAGATCAACGAGGATGTGGTGATCCCGCTGGAGCGCCTCGGCGACTACAGTGAGGGGATCGAGCGCATCAATATCGAGCAGTCGACACAAAACAAGTTGCGCATACTGGCGACGGTACGCGACTACCTTAAGGGGGAGATGCCGGAGCGGCATCTGGCTCCGGACTACGAGGAGAGCGAGGAGGGCGAGGCCATCTTCGAGGACAAGCGCAAGGCGGCATTGCTGCACCTCGATACGATGGAGAAGCGCTGGCGACTGTTTCTGGACAATCTTGATGACGCTGCCGCGGATTATGCCGGTCAACTGGGTGAGGAGCTGGCCGCTGGGCTGACGCCCGGGGATACCCTGTTTGCCCTGCTGCAAAAGCGTCAGCTGCGCATCTCCTACCGCGGCGAGGTGGAACGGCCGCTGAAGGAGATCTTTGCCGGACGCGACCTGGAGGCGGTGAGGGAGAAGCTGGACCGCATTCACGCCGATATTCGCGCCAGCCGCCTGTTTGTCGCCACCCACATGCATGCGGGTGACGGTAACGTGCACACCAATATTCCCGTGCTCTCCAACGACTATGCGATGTTGCATGAGGCTGAGCGCATCGTTGACCGTATCATGGTGCTGGCCGAGTCGCTCGGCGGTGTGATCTCGGGCGAACACGGTATCGGCCTGACCAAGCTGCAGTACCTCTCCGATGAGGCGCTCTCCGCCTTCGGCCGCTACAAGCAGCAGATCGACCCGGAGGCACGTTTTAACCGTGGCAAGTTGATGCCGGGTGCCAATCTCGACAATGCCTACACCCCGTCGCTGCGCCTGGTGCAGCAGGAGGCATTGATCCTCGAGGCGAGCGAGCTGGGCGAGCTGAACGACATGGTCAAGGACTGCCTGCGCTGCGGCAAGTGCAAGCCGGTGTGCAATACGCATATCCCGCGCGCCAACCTGCTCTATGCGCCGCGCAACAAGATCCTGGCCAGCGGCCTGATTATTGAGGCGTTTCTCTACGAGGAGCAGACCCGCCGCGGTATCTCGGTGCGCCACTTCGACGAGATGAACGACGTGGCGGACCACTGCACAGTATGCCACAAGTGCCTCAATCCCTGTCCGGTGAATATCGACTTTGGTGATGTGTCGATTCGCATGCGTGCGATCCTCAAGGCACATGGGCAGCGGCGCAGCAACATTGGTACGCGCCTGTCGATGGCGTTTCTCAACGTCACCGACCCGTCCACCATCAAGCTGATGCGCAAGCTGTTGATCCAGTGGGGCTATGCCGGGCAGCGCATGGCCTATAAAGTGGCCAAACGTCTCGGTTTGGTTCGCGATAAAAAACGCCCCGCCTCGACTACCGGCAAGATGCCGGTGAAGGCCCAGGTGGTCAATTTCATCAAGCGCCCGATGCCCGCGGCGATACCGTCCCAGACCACCCGTGCACTGCTAGGCCTGGAGGAGGACAAGGTGGTGCCGATACTGCGCGATCCGGACAAGGCGAGCAGCGATTCGGAAGCGGTATTCTATTTCCCCGGCTGCGGTTCGGAGCGTCTGTTCAGCCAGGTGGGCCTGGCCACCCTGGCGATGCTGTACGACGCTGGGGTGCAGACGGTGCTGCCACCCGGTTACCTGTGTTGCGGCTACCCGCAGACCTCCGCCGGCGACAGCAAAACCGGCAAGCGTATCTCGACCGACAACCAGGTGCTGTTCCATCGCGTGGCCAATACCCTGAACTATCTGGATATCCGCACCGTGCTGGTCTCCTGCGGCACCTGCATGGACCAACTGCTGCAATACCAGTTCGAGGCGATCTTCCCCGGTTGCCGTCTGCTCGATATCCACGAGTACCTGATGGAGAAGGGGGTCAAACTTGAGGATGCGGCAGGCCGCTACCTGTTCCACGACCCCTGCCACAGTCCGATGAAGCGCTACAACCCGGTCAAGGTGACGTCCAGCCTGCTCTCCGGCGAGGTTGCGCTCACCGACCGCTGTTGTGGCGAGGCCGGTACCCTGGCCATCTCCAGGCCGGATATCGCCACCCAGGTACGCTTCCGCAAGGAGGAGTCGCTACGCCAGGGTATCGCGCAACTGGGCGGCGGGGAGAATATCAAACTGCTGACCAGTTGCCCGGCCTGCCAGCAGGGGCTGTCGCGCTATGTCGACAGTACGGGATTGGAGGCCGATTACGTGGTGGTGGAGCTGGCGCGTCGGCTGCTGGGTGAAAACTGGCAACAGGCGTTCATTGAGCAGGTGAAGGACGGCGGTATCGAGCGCGTGTTGTTGTAATTTAAAGTGCTATTTGAGCTGGCGAAATGTGCCCGAATGCTCAATTATTTAACCATGGGGGCTGTTAGCGGTATTTCCGCCCGGTGTGTCAGCGGTAACACGGCATGGAGGGTGGAACGGCCCGCAAATAAATACAACAACGTAAGGAGTTGCCATGTTTCTCAAAGATACACGTAACGGGGATTTGATCGAGGTGCTGGACATCAAGTCGATGGTGGACCCCTGCCAGCAACAGGTTGCCGGCCGTTACCATGCCGGCGAAGAGATGCAGGAGCCGGCCAATTTTTCCAAGTCAGACCTTGTGTTCCCCTCTGGTGAGGCACTGCCGCGCTGCTGGGTTGATGTGAATTACAAAGGCTAGGCTGACTGCGCAGGTGATATGACGCTGTAGTTGCCGGCGGGTGTGGTCGAAATTGAACCGCCCAGGGAAGGGGCGGAGGGGTCAAACCGGGTACGGAACGATTTTGATTTTCCGCTGAAATAAGATCAGGCACTGCGGCACAGGCGGCAGGGGGATTAACCCTTTATAGGTTTGGCGTGAGGTGTGAAGAGTGGTTCGTTAAACGTGAATCGTTATAGGGCGCCCCGCGGGCGCCGTTGACGGCGGGCACGGCCCGCCCTATGTTCCGTGTCGTAAAAGGTGAAACGTGAAACGTACAGGGCGCCCCGCGGGCGCCGTTGACGGCGGGCATGGCCCGCCCTATGCCCTTCATCGTGAAAGGTGAAACGAGATACGTAAAACGTGAAAGGAGGGGGTTGACAGGGATCGAGGCGTAGCGACAATCTTGTTCACGCTTCACGCTTCACGCTTCACGCTTCACGCTTCACGCTTCACGCTTCACGCTTCACGCTTCACGCTTCACGCTTCACGCTTCACGCTTCACGCTTCACGCTTCACGCTGCTAT
>JBFEUI010000126.1:0-6228 GCA_041547565.1 Thiohalomonadaceae bacterium | reverse complement strand
CTTGAGGCGTCAAAATCCGGCATCACAGCGGATGAGCTGCCGGCGATCGTCGCCGAGGTGGCTACCCTGCCGCGACTCAGACTGCGCGGCCTGATGGCTATCCCGGCACCGGCCGGGGACTTCGCGGCGCAGCGCGAACCGTTCCGCGCCATGCGGGAACTTCTGCAACAGCTCAATGGTGCCGGCTATCGGCTCGATACCTTATCGATGGGGATGTCCGGCGACCTTGAGGCCGCCATTGCCGAAGGGGCCACCCTGGTGCGCGTCGGTACCGCCCTGTTCGGGGCGCGGGCGAAGAAGGGTGAGACGTGAGACGTGAGACGTGAGACGTGAGACGTGAGACGTGAGACGTGACCAGAGTGTATGCCCTCTCCGGAGCCCGTCACCCCCCGTTTCACGATTCACCTTTCACGTTTAACGACCGATGCAGGCCGCGGCCGTGGCCCGGAACCGGGTTTACCCTTCATGGTGTAGGGCGGTGGTGAACCGTCGCGGAAGGTCTGAAAGATGCGCAACGACCACATGTACTGTTCCGGGGCTAGGCGTATCACCCGCTCCAGCGCCCGGTTGATTTGCGTGGCATCCTGCACCGCATCACCGGACGGGAAATTCTCCAGCGGCGCCATGATGCGAAACGCATAGCGTCCGGTCTGTGCATTGAAGTAGGTGACACAGGGCATCACCACCGCCTCGGTCATGGCCGCCATGCGCGCGGTTGAGGTCAGGGTGGCCTTGTCGATGCCGAAGAAGGGGGCAAATACCGAATCCCTCGGTCCCAGGTCCTCATCCACCATGATGTAGAGGATCTTGCCCGCCTTCATACCGCGAATGATCGGACGCAGCCCGCCGTCGCGGCTGAACAGTTCCAGCCCGAAACGCGTACGCCCCCGCGTCATAAACCGGTTCATCAGGGGGTTGCGCGCCCGGTTGGCAAAGGAGACCATGGGGTAGCGGGCGGACAGGGCCATGCCGCCGAAATCGATTGGTAGCATGTGCGGGGTGATGAGCATGACGCGCCGCCCCTGCTCAAGCTGACTTTGCAACAGTGCCTCACCTTCAATATCGATCTGCGTCTGGAAGCGGCGCCGGCCCGCCCACCAGAAAAATCCGAAATCGAGCATGGTCTGACCGGCATAACCGAGATAACGCTCGATGATCCGCTCATGCTGCCCGCTCAGCTCGGGCAGACACCACTGCAGGTTGGTGCGGATGATGGCACAGCGCTTGTCGCTGCCGCCCAGCAGGCGGCGTCCCAGCACCCGGCCCAGGGTGTGTCGCCAGGGGGCGGGCAACCACTGCAGCAGCGCACTGCAGCCCAGCCCCAGCCAGGTGGGCCAGAAGCGCGGTGCCAGCCAGCGCCAGTCGAAGGCTGCAGCCTGCTGTTTCCCTTTGTCGGCCATTAGCGCAGTTCGCCCAGCACCCGGCCCATCATGCTGTCGGCCTGCGAAGCGTAACCGCCGCCGAACATGTTGAAGTGGTTGAGGATGTGATAGATGTTGTAGAAGGTCTTGCGCACCCGGTAGCCGGCATCGAGCGGCCAGGCCTCATTGTAGGCGGCATAAAAATCAGCACCGAAACCGCCGAACAGCTCGCTCATCGCCAGATCCGCCTCACGGTCGCCGTAGTAGACGGCAGGGTCAAATATCGCCGGCTCACCGTCACGGGTAAAGGCGTAGTTACCCGACCACAGGTCACCATGCAGCAGCGACGGCAGCGGCCGGTAGTCACCAAACAGGGCCTCGCACCGCTCCAGCAGCATTTCGCCCTTGCTCAGCAGGCTGCGGGGGGCGCCGTTTCGCTCGGCCAGTTGCAACTGATAACCGAGGCGACGGCGGCGCCAAAACTCGAGCCAGTCCGTCTCCTGCTCATTGGGCTGATGGGTCGAGCCGATGGTGTTGTCGCGGAACCAGCCAAAGCGCTCGGCTGTAGTTCGGTGTAGTGCGGCCAGCCCCTGCCCGAGTGCCGTCTGGCTGCCTGCCCCCCCCAGTGCCAGGTCCTCCATCACGATATACGCCTGCCCTCCGGCCACACCGCTGCACACAGGCTGCGGTACGCGCAGGGCACCCGGTGCCCCCAGCTCACGCAGGCCGTCGGCTTCCGCCTCGAACATCTCCAGACCGGAGGCGGTATTCATTTTGACGAAATAGCGCTGTCCCGCCCCCTCGATACGGTAAGCGCTGTTAATGCAGCCGCCGCCGACGGAGCGGTGCCGTTCAACTGCAAAAGGCTGAGCGACGGCGGCCTGGATATTGTCTGCGATGCTGTTCCAGAGCGACATAAAGCTGGTAGTGCCAGTGTGATTTCGTGCAATGATAACGGTTTTCCGCCATCTCGTAATCATACCGCCTTTTTCGTAGACTTAACGCTCATACGCTCCACAGGATACTGAAACCCAAATGGCAAAAGTCCTCCCCGCGATTGATCAGGAACTGGCCGACTGGATCGCCGCACAACCACTGTTTTTCAACGCCACCGCCCCGCTTTCGGGCTCAGGCCACATCAACCTCTCCCCGCGCGGCCTTGACAGCTTCCGCGTGCTCGGCCCGAACGAGGTGGCTTACCTGGACCTGACCGGCAGCGGTAACGAGTCGGCCGCACACCTGAATGAAAACGGCCGTATCACCCTGATGTTCTGCGCCTTTTCCGGTGCACCGCGAATCCTGCGCCTGTACGGCAGGGGCCGGGTAATCCTTCCGGGCGATAATGACTTTGCCGCGCTACGCCGCCATTTTCCGGCCGCTTTCAACGGCGTGCGTCAACTGGTGCATGTCAGCGTGGAGCGTGTGCAGAGCTCTTGCGGCTACGGCGTTCCCCTGTTCAACTTCGAGGGACAGCGCAACGAGCTGCTCGACTGGATAGAAAAGAAGGGCGAAGCGGGCGTGCGTGAATACCAGCTTCGCAACAACAGCCGCAGTATCGACGGCCTGGTCGCACCGGGTATGGATGGGCAGGATGGATAACAGGAAAAGAGACAAAAGTTCACTCGACACATGGGTGGAGCGCATCCGTGACCAGGAGATGCCCATCTTCGGCCACACCGTACAAAGCATCATCAATGTTGCCGAAGACGATGAAGCGCCCGCCGCCACACTGGCGCGCGTGGTGCTGCAGGACGCCTCCATGACCACACGGGTGCTGAAGCTGGCCAACACCATCTACTACAATCCCCGCAGCCAGGGCATCAACACCATCAGCCGTGCGGTGGTGGTGCTTGGGTTTAACGCGGTGCGCAACATGTGCCTGTCCATCAGCCTGGTCGACTCACTGGTGCACGGTGCCGCCCGCGAGCGCCTGACCCATGAGCTGGCCCGCGCCATCCATGCAGCGGTGCAATCCCGTGCACTGGCCATCGAACGGGGCGATGAATCGCCCGAGGAGGTGTTCATCGCCACCCTGCTCTACCACCTCGGCGAAATGGCCTTCTGGTGTTTCAGCGGCGAGGAGGGGGACGAGCTGGACGCCCTGATGGAACAGCCAGGCTATACCCCTGAACAGGCCCAGGACGAACTGCTGGGCTTCCGCTTCCCACAACTGACCAGCAATCTGGTGCAGGAGTGGCGCCTGAATGATCTGTTGCTGGAGACCCTGAACCACCCCAGAAAACAGGGCGTTCGCGGCAAGACCATCACCTACTCCCACCAACTGGCCGAGGGGGCCGAACAATACGGCTGGTCATCCAACGAGACCTCGACTGTCATCAAACAGATGTCGGAACTGACCGGGGCATCTGAAAAGGAACTGGCCAAACAGCTGCACCAGAATGCCCGTGATGCCGCACAGATTGCCAGCTATTATGGCGCCTCTGCCGCCGCCCAGGCGATACCCATCCCGGGCGAACAGGACTCGGAACTGCCCGAAGAGCTCGATGTGGTGCACTATCCTGAGCCGGACGGCATGCTGCAACTGAAGATCCTGCGCGAGCTGTCACAACTGCTGGACAAGAAAAGCGACTTCAACCTGATCATGGAACTGGTGCTGGAGGGCATCTACCGTGGCGTCGGCTGCGACCGGACCCTGTTTGCCCTGATGACTCCGGATCGCAAGAGCCTGCGGGGCAAGTTTGCGCTCGGCCAGGAGAGCGAGCCCTTTGCCGCCCGCTTTCAGTTCACCGTCCACCCGCAACAGCCCAATATCTTCTTTCATGCCCTGGAGAGCGGTAACGCGCTGTGGGCCGATGCGGAGCACCATCCGGAACTCAAGCGCTTTCTGTCTGCCGCGGTGACACGCACCGTGGGCCAGAAGCCGTTTTACGTCGCACCCATCGTCATCAACGACAGGGGCATCGGGCTGATCTATGCCGATCGGGCACTCAGTGACCGCCCCCTGGACGAGGAGGGATTTGAGAGTTTTCAACACTTTGCCAAACAGGCAAGCATGGGGCTGACGCTGCTGACCGGCAAACACTGATCCGGCCATCGTTATGGCCGGCGCGCTAACATAGAATTTACGCCCGCCGCAAGAGCCAAACAGCTAAATACGCAAAATTTATACACAGCAGACGAATGATCAATCACTTAGCGTCACAATACCGTCACCATGCATATTAGAATCTGTTTATATACTATAACCTTTTGAATTTTATACAAATTGCAAAACGTTTAAAATCTCGCCAATTTAACGAAAGCTTAATAAACATGCGGCTTGCGGCCAGATGACCTCAGTTCATCCACAGAGTTATCCACAGGTTTTGTGGATAAAACATGAAATCTAACAACAACAATGGTTTAGGTGATTTTCTCAATAATCGGCATCAATGCGGCACGCTAAATTCGCTATTTTCCCCAGGCAATTTTTCTCCGATTCGATGATAAACTGGCACCATGAGCGGACCGATTTTACGCCTTGCCATCCCTGCACCGTTAAGGCGACTGTTTGACTACCTGCCACCGGCGGAACTGTCCGGCCCACTGCTACGGGGGCAGCGCTTTCGCGTACCGTTCGGCCGCAGCCAGACCGTGGGCATCCTGGTCGAAGTAGCCACAGAGAGCACGCTGCCCCAAAGCCGTCTCAAGCGCGCCCTCTCCCAACTCGACACCACGCCCCTGCTCAGCGACACCATACTGGCGTTGCTCAAATGGGCGGCCGCCTACTACCACCATCCCCACGGCGATGTCTATCTCAGCGCCCTGCCGATCTGGCTGCGCCAGGGAAAGGTCGCGCAGCGACAAAACCCGCGCATCTGGTCGCTCACCGTGGCCGGCGCCGATATTGATCCGGACACCCTCAAACGCGCCCCTAAGCAAGCCGCACTGCTCCGCCTGCTGCAAACCCAGCGCGACGGACTGGAGCGCGAGGCACTCGCTGCACAGCTCGACAACTGGCAGGCACCGATGAGGCGCCTGGTCGAACTGGGCTGGGTCGAAATACAGGAAAAAACCGGCCTACCGGCTGCAACGACACAGCAACACACGCCCCCCCCCCTGCTCAACGAGCACCAGCAGCACGCTGTTTCGGCCATTGTCGCTGCCCGCGGCAGTTTCCAGCCGTTTCTCCTCGATGGTGTCACGGGCAGCGGTAAGACCGAGGTCTACCTGGCTGCCATCGAGGCGGTACTGGCAACCGGCCATCAGGTGCTGGTACTGGTCCCTGAGATCGGACTCACCCCGCAGTTGCTGTCGCGCTTTCGCCGCCGCATCCGGGAGCCTATTGCACTGCTGCACTCAGGGTTGTCCGATGGGGAGCGACTCGGTGCCTGGCTGTCCGCCAGCCACGGCGAGGCCCCGCTCATCATCGGCACCCGCTCCGCGGTCTTTACCCCCCTGGTCCGCCCCGGGCTGATCATCCTCGACGAGGAGCACGACACCTCATTTACCCAGCAGGAGGGCTTCCGCTACTCGGCCCGTGACGTTGCCGTGATGCGCGCCCGTAGCGAAAACATCCCGGTGGTACTCGGCTCCGCCACCCCATCGCTGGAGAGCCTGGCCAATGTGGAGCTGGGGCGCTACCGGGAACTGCGCCTGCCGGAACGGGCAGGTGCTGCCGTCCACCCCTCGGTGCGCCTGGTCGACATGCGCAACCAGTCATTGCAGGAGGGACTCTCCCAGCAACTGCTCAATGCCATGGCACACCACCTGGGGCAGAACGGACAGGTACTGCTGTTTCTCAACCGCCGCGGTTACGCCCCTACCCTGCTGTGCCATGACTGCGGCTGGGTCAGCCACTGTCCCCGCTGCGATGCGCACACCACCCTCTACGCCGGTGACAGGCGACTGCGCTGCCACCACTGCG